>NZ_JARXWD010000051.1:0-2319 GCF_029892765.1 Stenotrophomonas sp. 1278 | reverse complement strand
GGTATCGGCCGGGCTGCGCCCGGCACCCGCAGAGGCAACGGCTGGAGCAGCGGCAACAGCAACAGCAACAGCGGGGTTGCTGTGGGATGGCGGGGGGGGGGGGGGGGGGGGGGGGGGGGGGGGGGCCGCCCCCGGGGGGGGGGGGCCCCCCCCCCCCCCGGGGGGGGGGGGGGCCCCCCCCCGCCCCCCCCCCCCCCCCGACCCAAACACAGCTTGCGCTTCAAACCACCACGAGGGGCTCAGCCGTTGGCCGCAAACTCCGGCACAATCGCTGCAGTGAATCCCCCAACTGCAGTGAGCGTGCAATGCGTATCCTGATCCTCGGCGCCGGCGGTACCGGCGGTTACTTCGGTGGTCGCCTGGCCCAGGCTGGCGTGGACGTGACCTTCCTCGTGCGCCCCGCGCGCGCCGCGCAGCTGGATCGTGATGGCCTGGTGCTGCGCAGCCCGGTGGGCGATGCCACGTTCCCGGTACAGCACGTCATCGCTGATGCCCTGCCTGCGCTGGCTGCGGACAAGCCGTTCGATCTGGTGATCCTCAGCTGCAAGGCCTACGACCTGGACAGCTCGATCGATGCCATCGCCCCGGCGGTGGGCGCGGGTACCACCGTGCTGCCGATCCTCAACGGCCTGCATCACTACAACGCGCTCGACGCGCGCTTCGGTCGTGACGCCGTGCTCGGCGGGCTGTGCTTCATCAGTGCGACCAAGGCGCCTGATGGCGCCGTGCTGCACCTGGGCAAGCCGGCCAAGCTGACCTTCGGCGAACGCCATGGCGGTGCGATCTCCGCGCGCGTGCAGGCGTTCGCAGCAGCGTGTGCGCAGGCCAATCTCGATCATCTGGCCAGTGAGCACATCGGCCAGGAACAGTGGATCAAGTACACGTTCCTCACCGCGCTGGCGGCGGCCACCTGCCTGCTGCGTGCGGACATCGGCACGATCGTGGCCACCGACGACGGCGACGCCATCGTGCGTGGGCTCTATGACGAATGCCTTGCGGTGGCCGAAGCAGCGGGTGAGCCGGTGCCGCAGGCGGCGCAGGACACCGCGCGTGGCACCCTGACCCAGGCCGGTTCGGCGTTGAAGGCGTCGATGCTGCGCGATCTGGAAGCAGGCCAGCAGGTGGAAGCGGCCCAGATCGTCGGCGACATGCTGGCGCGTGCGCGCGCCGCGGGCCAGGAAGCGTTGCTGCTGCAGGTCGCCTACAGCAGCCTGCAGGCCTACCAGGCCCAGCGCGCGGTGTGATCCGATGAACATGCCTGGCCCGTTGCCGAAGCGCGTACTGATCCTCGGCATGGGCTGGAGTGGCCGCGTGTTGGCCGCGCGCCTTCAGGCCCAGGGCGTACACGTGGAAGGCACGGTGCGCGATCCGGCGTCGGCACCTGACGATGGCCTGCTGCGTCATCAGCTGCGTGCCGACGCCGTGCTTGCCCCGAGCCTGGTCGCTGCGATTGCCCATGCCGACGCAGTGCTGTGCAGCGTTCCTCCCGATGCCGAGGGCGACCCGGCGCTGCGCCTGCTGCGTGCCGCGTTGCGCGACAGCAGTTCACTGCGTTGGCTCGGTTACCTGTCGTCGACCTCGGTCTACGGCGACCGCGACGGTGGCTGGATCAATGAGCACAGCGTGGCCGATGCCACCGGGCCGGCAGGCATGCAGCGTCGCCTCGCCGAAACGCAATGGCGTGCACTGGCGGATGCGCGCGGTATCGCCTCGGCGATGTTCCGCCTGCCGGGCCTCTACGGACCCGGGCGCAACGCGCTGCTGCAGCTGGCGCAGGGCCGCGCACGGCACGTGGTGCGGCCAGGGCTGGTGTTCAATCGCCTGCACGTGGACGACCTGGCTGCGGTGGTGATCGCCGCGATGCAACGCCCCATGGCCAACGCACTGTATCTGCCGAGCGATGACCAACCGGCACCGCCGCAGGATGTACTGGCCTTCGCTGCGCAGCTGGGGTGTTTCGCCATGCCACCCGCCGTGGCTTGGGACGATCCATCAGTGAGCGCGACATTGCGGCGCTTCTACCAGAGCAGCAAGCGCATCGACAGCCGCAGCACGCGCGACGCGCTGGGCTGGACGCCGCGGTTTCCAACGTATCGGGAAGGGCTGACGGATCTTGCCGCTTCGCTCGCCGGGCATGGCCCGGCGCTACCGGATCCGGACGCTCCCCGCTGACGGATATTACCGCTTCGCTCGCCGGGCATGGCCCGGCGCTACCGGATCCGGGCGCTCCCGGCTGACGGGTAGTGCCGGCCGCGGGCCGGCCGCCCGGGTGGCTTTCCGGCCCGCGGCCCGCCCAACCGCTTGGCCCTACGGGCGCGG
>NZ_JARXWD010000049.1:0-4967 GCF_029892765.1 Stenotrophomonas sp. 1278 | reverse complement strand
CCGGCCGCTGGCCGGCAACTGCAGGGTGCTTCCCGCGTTCATGAGGTTGCCGGCCAGCGGCCGGCACTACCAGGCATGAAGTTGCCGGCCAGCGGCCGGCACTACCAGGCATGAAGTTGCCGGCCAGCGGCCGGCACCACCCTGAACGATGCCGGGCGCCGCCCGGCATTCTGTTATCTGCGGCTGTAATGCGCGACCAGGCGGTCGCCGAGCATCTGCAGCAGCTGCACGAGCACCAACAGCAGGACCACCGTGACCAGCGCCACGTCGGTGTGCGAGCGCTGGTAGCCGTCGCGGAAGGCCAGGTCGCCCAAGCCACCGGAACCGATCGCACCGCCCATCGCGGTGAAGCCGATCAGGGCCACGGTGGTCACCGTGGCACCGGCAATCAGGCCCGGCCGTGCTTCGGGCAGCAGCACGCGGGTGACCAGCTGCCAGGTGGTGGCACCCATTGCCTGGGTCGCCTCGATCACCCCGCGGTCCACTTCACGCAGCGCGGTTTCCACCAGCCGCGCATAGAACGGCGCAGCGCCGATGACCAGCGGCACGATCGCGCCACGTACGCCCAGCGAGGTGCCCATCATGAACAGGGTCACCGGGATCAGCACGATCATCAGGATGATGAAGGGCACCGAGCGCAGCAGGTTCACCACCAGCGCCAGCACGCCGTAGGCAACCGGCCGGCGTTTCAGCTGTGGCGCACCGAACAGGTACAGCAGCACGCCCAGAGGCAGGCCGATGGCCAGGGTCAGCGGCAGCGAACCGGCCAGCATCAGCAGGGTGTCGATGGTGGCCTGGCCGATGTCGGCCCACTTGCCTGCATCCAGGTGACGGAAGAAGCCGCCGGCGGTGGCGATGATCATCGACGCAGTTCCTCAACATGCACGCCGGCAGCCACGAATGCGGCCTGCGCGGCGGACTGGTCACCGCCCACCAGGGCGACGATCAGCTGGCCATACGGGGTGTCCTTGATCCGGTCGATACGCCCGGACAGGATGTTGTAGTCGACCCCGGTCTGCCGCGCGACGCTGCCGAGCAGGGGTTCGTAGGTATCGGCGCCGAGGAAGGTCAGGCGCACGACACGGCCACCGACCGCGTCGAAATCGCGGTGCAGGGTGCCCTCGTCCACCTGCTCCGATTCGCTGACGAAACGGCGGGTGGTCGGGTGCTGCGGGTGCAGGAACACCTTCGTTACCGGGCCGGTCTCGACCAGCTGGCCGGTATCAAGCACGGCCACGCGGTCGCAGACGCGACGGATCACGTCCATCTCGTGGGTGATCAGCACGATGGTCAGGCCCAGTTCGCGGTTGATCTTCGACAGCAGCGCCAGCACCGACGCGGTGGTCTGCGGATCGAGCGCGCTGGTGGCCTCGTCGCACAGCAGGATCTGCGGGCGGGTGGCCAGTGCGCGGGCGATGCCCACACGTTGCTTCTGGCCGCCCGACAACTGCGCCGGGTACTTGTCCGCATGCGCCTGCAGGCCCACGGTCTGCAGCAGCTCGGCGACGCGCGCATCGATCTCGGCCTTCGGCGTACCGGCCAGCTCCAGCGGGAAGGCGACATTGCCGGCCACCGTGCGCGAGGACAGCAGGTTGAAGTGCTGGAAGATCATGCCGATCCGCCGGCGCAGCGCGCGCAGGCCTTCCGGATCCAGCGCGGTGACATCTTCGCCGGCGATCAGCAGGCGGCCACCACTGGGCTCCTCCAGGCGGTTGATCATGCGGATCAGCGTCGATTTGCCCGCACCGGAATGACCGATGATGCCGAACACCTCGCCGGCCTCGATGGTCAGGTCCAGCGGCTGCAGCGCGCTGACCGCGCGGCCGGCAACGGCATAGGATTTGTGCAGGCGCTGGAACTCGATCACGGGATCAGCTCACCGGGAGGGCGATGGAAGGGGCGTGCAGCCTACCAGCGCTGGCGCTCGCGCGCCCGCGCCATGGGCCAGAATGTTATTCCTTTTGATTCTAAGGCGCCCGCATCGGTACATCGGCGGCGGTCGGAGCCCCTGCGGGGATCCGACCCCGGGGTCGGATCCCCGCAGGGGCTCTGACCCCTTCCCCAGCCAGATCGGTTCAGGGATGGTCCAACGGTTTCGGCGGCTCCTGCCGGTTCACCCGTTCGCGGTGCAGCAGGTACAGGCCCGAGGCGACGATGATTGCCGCGCCCGCCCAGGTGTAGCCATCCGGCAGCTGCCCCCAGAAGGCCAGGTCCCAGCCGATTACCCAGACCAGGCCGCTGTATTCGAGCGGTGCGATCATCGATGCCTCACCCAGCTGGAAGGCCTTGGTCAGCGCGATCTGGCCCAGCGCTCCGGCCAGGCCCATGCCGGCGATCAACGGCGCATGCGCCATCTGCAGCGGCACCCAGCCGGGAATAGCCAGCAGCCCGGCGCCGATGGCCATGATGACCAGGAACCAGACCACCATCGACTGCGAGGTATCGGTGCGGGTCAACAGGCTGACGGTGATCGCGGCGATGGCATAGGCGGTGGCGGCGGCCAGCACCATCAGGCCCGGCACCGAGATGAAACCGCCCACGCCCGGCCGCAGCACCACCAGCACGCCGACCAGGCCGATGCCGATGGCGACCCAGCGCCGCGGCCCGACCCGCTCGCCCAGCAGCGGCACCGACAGTGCGGCAATCAGCAGCGGCACGACGAAATAAATGGTGTAGGCGGTGGACAGCGGCAGGTCGCGCAGGGCGAACACGAAGCAGCCGATCATCGCCATGCCCAGCCCGCCGCGCAGCAGGTGCAGCCCCCAGCGGCGCGGGATCAGCGAGCGTGGCCCGGCACTGGCCAGCACCCAGACCAGCACGAAGGGCAGCGACGCCGCGCCACGCAGGAAGGTGACCTGCAGCGAGGGATAGCCGGCCGAGAGCTGCTTCATGCCGGCGTCCATCAGCGAGAAACAGGCGACAGCAGCGACCATCCAGGCCACGGCGCGCGAAGGGGAGCGTTGCACGTTCATGGCCCATTATCGCCGACCACGGGCGTTGCCGCCGCGACCGGCGCGATAGAATGGCCGCCACTGATTTCTGCGGAGTAACGCCCATGCCTTCCTTCGACGTTGTGTCCGAAGTCGACACCCACGAACTGACCAATGCGCTCGACCAGGCCAACCGCGAGCTTGCCACCCGTTTCGACTTCAAGGGCGTGGACGCCAAGTTCGAACGAGACGGCGAAGTGATCACCCAGTCCGCGCCGAGCGAGTTCCAGCTCAAGCAGATGAACGACATCCTGCGCGCTCGCCTGGCCGCCCGCAGCATCGACGTGCTCAGCTTGGAGTACGGCGACGTGGAAACCAACCTTGCGCAGGCCCGGCAGAAGATCACCGTCAAGCAGGGCATCGAGCAGAAGATCGCCAAGAAGATCGCTGCGGCGCTGAAGGAAGCCAAGCTGAAGGTGGAAACCCAGATCAACGGCGACAAGCTGCGGGTGATGGGCAAGAAGCGCGACGACCTGCAGGACGCCATCGCCGTGCTGAAGGCCGGCAAGTTCGAACTGCCGCTGCAGTTCAACAACTTCCGCGATTGATCGACACCGCGATGTAGCGCCGGCCTCGGTGGCCGGCCTCACTCGCGCAGCAGTTTGTACAGCGTTGTCCGCGAGATGCCGAGCTGGCGTGCGGCGAGGCTGAGGTTGCCGTCGGCGGTATGGGCGGCTCGCCGTGCCGCATCGCGCTGCTGGTCACGCAATGGTGCCGCCTGCACGGGCGCTGCGGCCGTAGCCGGTGAACGTGTCCGTGCGGCGCGCGGTGCCTGCAGATGCTGCAGATGGACCGCACTGCCCTCGCCCAGTCGCACCCGATGCGCAGGGCCGGGCTGCAGCAGTCGACGTCGCTGTGCTGCGCTGGCGCCGGCAAACAGCGTGTCCAGCGAAAGCAGCGGCAGCGGCCCACGCCGCGGCAGGCCGAGCAGGCGCCGGGCGACGCGATTGGCGCAAAGCAACTGGCCGTCTTCCTGCACCGCCAGCAGGCCCTGCAGCGGTGATGCCAACCAGCGCGGATCATGCTGCACCGCCAGCAGATGCACATCGCTGAGCGTGTGCATCAAGCGGTTCTCGATGGCCAGCGCTGCCTGCCGGAAATAGCCCTGCAGCAACGCCGGATCGCGTTCCCCCAGCCCAGTGATGTCGATCGCACCGCAGACCTGCCCCTGCAGGTCATGCAGCGGCTCACTCAGGCAGAACACGGGGGCGAACCGCTGCAGATAGTGTTCATTGCCGCGTACCAATGCGGGCAGGTCGTCGGCAAGGCTGACCGCAGGCGCGGTGGTACCGATCTCGGCCTCGCCCAGCCGCCGGCCCACCTGGATCGGCCGCAGCAGCGCTGCATCTTCCAGGCCATGGGCGCGATGCACGATCACCATGCCCTCGCGGTTGGCGCAGAACATCGTCCACCCACGCGCACCGAACGCGGCCCACAACTGCTCCAGTTCCGGCTGCACGCAACGCGCCAGGCGGCGGTCATCGCGGGACTCCAAGCGGTGTCCGTTGCCCTGCAACGGCGGGTAATACGGCTCCTGCCCGGGGCGCACACCGGCCGCATGCGAGCGCTGCCAGGACTGCTGCAACGGCAGGGGCAGCATCGCCAGCGACTGCACGTCGCCCTCGGCGAAGGCGGCCCGAGCCGCCACCAGCTGCTGTTGCCCGACTGTCGTGGCCATCATGCATGCAGCGTACACCCACACACGCCATGCCCGCGTTACATGCCAACAACGGAGCGTTTCCAATTTCGTCCGGCATTCATCCACGCATGGCGTGGATCCACGTGTCGACCAAGGTCGACACCCACCAACAGCCGCGTGGTCGACACCCGCCAACAGCCGCGTGCCGACCAACGGTCCCCACCCACCAACAGCAGCGGGAACCTGTCGAAGGCGGGGTGGGTCCGGTTGCGGGGGCGTGAGCCGCATGGATGCGGCGACCGAGCTTACATGGACGTACTTGCAGCGTCCCCCGCAAC
>NZ_JARXWD010000048.1:0-6667 GCF_029892765.1 Stenotrophomonas sp. 1278 | reverse complement strand
ACTTTTTCGGAGAGTTTGATCCTGGCTCAGGACGAACGCTGGCGGCGTGCCTAATACATGCAAGTCGAGCGGACAGAAGGGAGCTTGCTCCCGGATGTTAGCGGCGGACGGGTGAGTAACACGTGGGTAACCTGCCTGTAAGACTGGGATAACTCCGGGAAACCGGAGCTAATACCGGATAGTTCCTTGAACCGCATGGTTCAAGGATGAAAGACGGTTTCGGCTGTCACTTACAGATGGACCCGCGGCGCATTAGCTAGTTGGTGAGGTAACGGCTCACCAAGGCGACGATGCGTAGCCGACCTGAGAGGGTGATCGGCCACACTGGGACTGAGACACGGCCCAGACTCCTACGGGAGGCAGCAGTAGGGAATCTTCCGCAATGGACGAAAGTCTGACGGAGCAACGCCGCGTGAGTGATGAAGGTTTTCGGATCGTAAAGCTCTGTTGTTAGGGAAGAACAAGTGCAAGAGTAACTGCTTGCACCTTGACGGTACCTAACCAGAAAGCCACGGCTAACTACGTGCCAGCAGCCGCGGTAATACGTAGGTGGCAAGCGTTGTCCGGAATTATTGGGCGTAAAGGGCTCGCAGGCGGTTTCTTAAGTCTGATGTGAAAGCCCCCGGCTCAACCGGGGAGGGTCATTGGAAACTGGGAAACTTGAGTGCAGAAGAGGAGAGTGGAATTCCACGTGTAGCGGTGAAATGCGTAGAGATGTGGAGGAACACCAGTGGCGAAGGCGACTCTCTGGTCTGTAACTGACGCTGAGGAGCGAAAGCGTGGGGAGCGAACAGGATTAGATACCCTGGTAGTCCACGCCGTAAACGATGAGTGCTAAGTGTTAGGGGGTTTCCGCCCCTTAGTGCTGCAGCTAACGCATTAAGCACTCCGCCTGGGGAGTACGGTCGCAAGACTGAAACTCAAAGGAATTGACGGGGGCCCGCACAAGCGGTGGAGCATGTGGTTTAATTCGAAGCAACGCGAAGAACCTTACCAGGTCTTGACATCCTCTGACAACCCTAGAGATAGGGCTTTCCCTTCGGGGACAGAGTGACAGGTGGTGCATGGTTGTCGTCAGCTCGTGTCGTGAGATGTTGGGTTAAGTCCCGCAACGAGCGCAACCCTTGATCTTAGTTGCCAGCATTTAGTTGGGCACTCTAAGGTGACTGCCGGTGACAAACCGGAGGAAGGTGGGGATGACGTCAAATCATCATGCCCCTTATGACCTGGGCTACACACGTGCTACAATGGACAGAACAAAGGGCTGCGAGACCGCAAGGTTTAGCCAATCCCACAAATCTGTTCTCAGTTCGGATCGCAGTCTGCAACTCGACTGCGTGAAGCTGGAATCGCTAGTAATCGCGGATCAGCATGCCGCGGTGAATACGTTCCCGGGCCTTGTACACACCGCCCGTCACACCACGAGAGTTTGCAACACCCGAAGTCGGTGAGGTAACCTTTATGGAGCCAGCCGCCGAAGGTGGGGCAGATGATTGGGGTGAAGTCGTAACAAGGTAGCCGTATCGGAAGGTGCGGCTGGATCACCTCCTTTCTAAGGATATATGGAGCAGCGTACGTTTTCGTCTTGTTTAGTTTTGAAGGATCATTCCTTCAAACATGTCTCTAGCGAGACAGGATTGTTCTTTGAAAACTAGATAACAATAAGTAATACATTCACATTGAATGCAATGCAAAGTTCATCACACATAGTGATTCTTTCTAAAGTAAGAAATGGTTAAGTTAGAAAGGGCGCACGGTGGATGCCTTGGCACTAGGAGCCGATGAAGGACGGGACGAACACCGATATGCTTCGGGGAGCTGTAAGCAAGCTTTGATCCGGAGATTTCCGAATGGGGAAACCCACTGCTCGTAATGGAGTAGTATCCATACTTGAATACATAGAGTATGAGAAGGCATACCCGGGGAACTGAAACATCTAAGTACCCGGAGGAAGAGAAAGCAAATGCGATTCCCTGAGTAGCGGCGAGCGAAACGGGAACAGCCCAAACCAAGAGGCTTGCCTCTTGGGGTTGTAGGACACTCTATACGGAGTTACAAAGGAACGATATAAGCGAAGAGGTCTGGAAAGGCCCGCCAAAGAAGGTAACAGCCCTGTAACTGAAATGTTGTTCTCTCCAGAGTGGATCCTGAGTACGGCGGAACACGTGAAATTCCGTCGGAATCCGGGAGGACCATCTCCCAAGGCTAAATACTCCCTAGTGACCGATAGTGAACCAGTACCGTGAGGGAAAGGTGAAAAGCACCCCGGAAGGGGAGTGAAATAGATCCTGAAACCGTGTGCCTACAAGTAGTCAGAGCCCGTTAACGGGTGATGGCGTGCCTTTTGTAGAATGAACCGGCGAGTTACGATCCCGTGCAAGGTTAAGCAGAAGATGCGGAGCCGCAGCGAAAGCGAGTCTGAATAGGGCGCATGAGTACGTGGTCGTAGACCCGAAACCAGGTGATCTACCCATGTCCAGGGTGAAGTTCAGGTAACACTGAATGGAGGCCCGAACCCACGCACGTTGAAAAGTGCGGGGATGAGGTGTGGGTAGGGGTGAAATGCCAATCGAACCTGGAGATAGCTGGTTCTCTCCGAAATAGCTTTAGGGCTAGCCTCAAGGTAAGAGTCTCGGAGGTAGAGCACTGATTGGACTAGGGGCCCCTACCGGGTTACCGAATTCAGTCAAACTCCGAATGCCGATGACTTATCCTTGGGAGTCAGACTGCGAGTGATAAGATCCGTAGTCGAAAGGGAAACAGCCCAGACCGCCAGCTAAGGTCCCAAAGTATACGTTAAGTGGAAAAGGATGTGGAGTTGCTTAGACAACCAGGATGTTGGCTTAGAAGCAGCCACCATTTAAAGAGTGCGTAATAGCTCACTGGTCGAGTGACTCTGCGCCGAAAATGTACCGGGGCTAAACGTATCACCGAAGCTGCGGACTGTTCTTACGAACAGTGGTAGGAGAGCGTTCTAAGTGCAGTGAAGTCAGACCGGAAGGACTGGTGGAGCGCTTAGAAGTGAGAATGCCGGTATGAGTAGCGAAAGACGGGTGAGAATCCCGTCCACCGAATGCCTAAGGTTTCCTGAGGAAGGCTCGTCCGCTCAGGGTTAGTCGGGACCTAAGCCGAGGCCGAAAGGCGTAGGCGATGGACAACAGGTTGATATTCCTGTACCACCTCCTCACCATTTGAGCAATGGGGGGACGCAGGAGGATAGGGTAAGCGCGGTATTGGATATCCGCGTCCAAGCAGTTAGGCTGGGAAATAGGCAAATCCGTTTCCCGTGAAGGCTGAGCTGTGATGGCGAGCGAAATTTAGTAGCGAAGTTCCTGATTCCACACTGCCAAGAAAAGCCTCTAGCGAGGTGAGAGGTGCCCGTACCGCAAACCGACACAGGTAGGCGAGGAGAGAATCCTAAGGTGATCGAGAGAACTCTCGTTAAGGAACTCGGCAAAATGACCCCGTAACTTCGGGAGAAGGGGTGCTTCTTAGGGTGTTAAAGCCCCGAGAAGCCGCAGTGAATAGGCCCAGGCGACTGTTTAGCAAAAACACAGGTCTCTGCGAAGCCGTAAGGCGAAGTATAGGGGCTGACGCCTGCCCGGTGCTGGAAGGTTAAGAGGAGCGCTTAGCGTAAGCGAAGGTGCGAATTGAAGCCCCAGTAAACGGCGGCCGTAACTATAACGGTCCTAAGGTAGCGAAATTCCTTGTCGGGTAAGTTCCGACCCGCACGAAAGGCGCAACGATCTGGGCACTGTCTCAACGAGAGACTCGGTGAAATTATAGTACCTGTGAAGATGCAGGTTACCCGCGACAGGACGGAAAGACCCCGTGGAGCTTTACTGCAGCCTGATATTGAATGTTGGTACAGCTTGTACAGGATAGGTAGGAGCCTTGGAAACCGGAGCGCTAGCTTCGGTGGAGGCATCGGTGGGATACTACCCTGGCTGTATTGACCTTCTAACCCGCTGCCCTTATCGGGCAGGGAGACAGTGTCAGGTGGGCAGTTTGACTGGGGCGGTCGCCTCCTAAAATGTAACGGAGGCGCCCAAAGGTTCCCTCAGAATGGTTGGAAATCATTCGCAGAGTGTAAAGGCACAAGGGAGCTTGACTGCGAGACCTACAAGTCGAGCAGGGACGAAAGTCGGGCTTAGTGATCCGGTGGTTCCGCATGGAAGGGCCATCGCTCAACGGATAAAAGCTACCCCGGGGATAACAGGCTTATCTCCCCCAAGAGTCCACATCGACGGGGAGGTTTGGCACCTCGATGTCGGCTCATCGCATCCTGGGGCTGTAGTCGGTCCCAAGGGTTGGGCTGTTCGCCCATTAAAGCGGTACGCGAGCTGGGTTCAGAACGTCGTGAGACAGTTCGGTCCCTATCCGTCGCGGGCGCAGGAAATTTGAGAGGAGCTGTCCTTAGTACGAGAGGACCGGGATGGACGCACCGCTGGTGTACCAGTTGTTCTGCCAAGGGCATCGCTGGGTAGCTATGTGCGGACGGGATAAGTGCTGAAAGCATCTAAGCATGAAGCCCCCCTCAAGATGAGATTTCCCATTCCGCAAGGAAGTAAGATCCCTGAAAGATGATCAGGTTGATAGGTCTGAGGTGGAAGCGTGGTGACACGTGGAGCTGACAGATACTAATAGATCGAGGACTTAACCTATATTCTAATGTGAAAAATGAACATTGTTATCTAGTTTTGAGAGAACATTCTCTCCATCAGGTTTGGTGGCGATAGCGAAGAGGTCACACCCGTTCCCATACCGAACACGGAAGTTAAGCTCTTCAGCGCCGATGGTAGTTGGGGGTTTCCCCCTGTGAGAGTAGGACGCCGCCAAGCTTTTCAAAGGATCAGTTCCAGTCGGAACTGGTCTTTTTTGTGTTTCAATAAATGATATATCTATTTATATTGAAAATAGTGGTCTTTCACTACATTCTCAATAACTCATTCATTTCATCCCCTTCACTGGAATTCTAGACATTCTATAATATTCTTATCATCTAATCTCGTCGCTCGCTCATCTTGCTAAGAGTCAACATATCTAAAAAGGATCTTCTCCTCTGGCAACCATATGTAGCGAACTGCGCTTGCTGCTAGATCATTGAAACCTACATAAGAGAGCAAATGACATCTTGGATTGCTAATGAGAGAGGAAGGAGATTTGAGTTAAGTACCTCAATGTTTGATGAGGCAAGGGAACATTGAGACGATTTTTTGGAAAATGACCATGATCAATTTAATATAAAGCAATTATACAAAAATGGTTTCTCGGAAAAATAAAATAATAAAAAAATTCGTTTCTAAATGCACGTTATCTGAGGATATAAGGAATAAAACAAACATTTTTCAGCTTTAAAAGAGCTGTTTTTACATTGAAAAAGCGCTATTAATGCCCTTTTTAACAAAAAAACATAAAAAAATGAAAAAAAGACTTTTAAAATGAAGAGACAAGTGGTAAACTTCTTTAGGTGCCTTAACGAAAAGGTTTGAAAAAACAGATTTAAAATAAATTCAAAAATTATTTTAAAAAAGTCTTTACAAACAATATCTTATCGTTATATAATACTATTTGTCAGATCGAGAGACATTCGAAACGACACAATATGGAGGATTAGCTCAGCTGGGAGAGCATCTGCCTTACAAGCAGAGGGTCGGCGGTTCGAGCCCGTCATCCTCCACCATATTTATTCTTACATAATGTTAGGATAGATAAAGCCGGTGTAGCTCAACTGGTAGAGCAACTGACTTGTAATCAGTAGGTTGGGGGTTCAAGTCCTCTTGCCGGCACCACTTTCATATGGTAAGATAGACAAGTCGCTTTAAAAGCGAGCCATTAGCTCAGTTGGTAGAGCATCTGACTTTTAATCAGAGGGTCGAAGGTTCGAGTCCTTCATGGCTCACCATTTTCATGCGGGTGTGGCGGAATTGGCAGACGCGCTAGACTTAGGATCTAGTGTCTTTATGACGTGGGGGTTCAAGTCCCTTCACCCGCATTGCCAAACAACATAAAGAAATCCTGTAATGCGGAAGTAGTTCAGTGGTAGAACACCACCTTGCCAAGGTGGGGGTCGCGGGTTCGAATCCCGTCTTCCGCTTATACCATCCACGCCGGGGTGGTGGAATTGGCAGACACACAGGACTTAAAATCCTGCGGTAGGTGACTACCGTGCCGGTTCAAGTCCGGCCCTCGGCATTATAAAATAAGCGCCCGTAGCTCAATTGGATAGAGCGTTTGACTACGGATCAAAAGGTTAGGGGTTCGACTCCTCTCGGGCGCGCCATTAAGATCGGGAAGTAGCTCAGCTTGGTAGAGCACTTGGTTTGGGACCAAGGGGTCGCAGGTTCGAATCCTGTCTTCCCGACCATCTTTTATGGGGCCTTAGCTCAGCTGGGAGAGCGCCTGCCTTGCACGCAGGAGGTCAGCGGTTCGATCCCGCTAGGCTCCACCAACATGATCTTTGAAAACTAAACAAGACAAAACGTACCTGTTAATTCGAGTTTTTATAAAAAATCCTATGATACATCATAGGTAGTCAGTCAAACTGGCGAAAAACAAAACTTCGGTTTTGAACTTTTTCGGAGAGTTTGATCCTGGCTCAGGACGAACGCTGGCGGCGTGCCTAATACATGCAAGTCGAGCGGACAGAAGGGAGCTTGCTCCCGGA
>NZ_JARXWD010000047.1:0-8690 GCF_029892765.1 Stenotrophomonas sp. 1278 | reverse complement strand
GGGGGGGGGGGGGGGGGGGGGGGGGGGGGGGGGGGGCCCCCGGGGGGGGGCGCGCCCGCCCCCCCCCCCCCCCCCCCCCCCCCCCCCCCCCCCCCCCCCCCCCCCCCGCCTCTGACAGATTTCCGGTGGCGGTTGGCCCATCTGTGCTTCGCTTGGATCAAATCCAATCGAAATCGAATATTTCGACAATTGAACGAAGAGCATCCACGCATGGCGTGGATCTACGTGTCGACCAAGGTCGACACCCACCAAGAGCAGGCCATGACATCCCGACAGATCGCGGGAAATTGTCGGAGGCGGGGAGGGGGCAGATGGCGGGGGCGTGAGCGCCATGGATGGCGCGACCGAGCTTACATGGACGTACTTGCAGCGTCCCCCGCAATCTGTCCCCTCCCCGCCATCCCACGGAATGCAGGCTGTTGCTGTTGCTGTTGAGGTTGCCGGCCAGCGGCCGGCACTACCGCGGGTGCAGAGCGCAGCCCTGCCGAACACCCCCGCCTACATTCTGCTTACGAACGACTGACATTGTGCTCATGGTGCATGGGCCACGCTGTAGCTCGGTGTTTACAGCGAGGATGCATGGTGGTCTGGCAACAGCTGCAGCAGTACCTGTGGCCTATCGGCAGCGCCCTGGTGGTTGGCGGCCTGGGGGCTTGGGCCGTACTGGCCCTGTACCGCCGCCTGCGCGGGCGCGACCGGCGCCGTGCGCGCATCGGCCGGGTGATCGGACCGCCGCTGGCCCTTGCACTGCCCGTGCTGTTGCTGGTGCCGGCGCTGCAGACCACGCCATTGCCGGAACACACGCTCGATCAACTGCTGCGCGTGCTGCACATCGCCCTGACCGCCTGCTTCATCTGGTTGCTGGTGCGCGGCGTTGCGGCGGGTGAGCGGGCGATCCTGCGCAGCCACCCGATCGATGTGTCGGACAACCTTGAAGCGCGCCGCATCCAGACCCAGACGCGAGTGCTCAGCCGCGTGCTGATGGGCGGCATCATCGTGCTCGGTGCTTCGCTGGTACTGCTGACCTTCCCGATGGTGCAGAAGATCGGCACCGCACTGTTGGCGTCGGCGGGCCTGATCGGCCTGGTGGCGGGTATCGCCGCCAAACCGGTGTTCGGCAATCTGATCGCCGGCCTGCAGATCGCGGTGACCCAGCCGATCCGACTCGATGACGTGGTGATCGTCGAGGGCGAATGGGGGCGCATCGAAGAGATCGGCAGCAGCTACGTGGTAGTGCGCATCTGGGATGAGCGGCGGATGGTGGTGCCGCTGACGTGGTTCATCGAGCACCCGTTCCAGAACTGGACACGACGCAGTGCCGACCTGCTGGGTACGGCCTTCCTGTGGCTGGACTACCGTGCGCCGATCGCGGCGATACGTGCCGAGCTGGAACGCATCTGCCAGGGCCAGCCGCTGTGGGATGGACGGGTGTGCGTGACGCAGGTGACCGAGACCAGCGAGCGCGCGATCCAGGTGCGGCTGCTGGTCAGCGCGCGTAGTTCCGGTGATGCATTCGACCTGCGCTGCCTGGTGCGCGAACGCATGCTGGATTTCCTCGCACGCGAGCATCCGCAATCGTTGCCGCAGGTGCGCGCGCGCCTGCAGCGGGACGATGAGCTGGATATGCCGCGGATGCGGCGTGCAGGCAGCGCCGATGTGCGTTCACCCGGTGCGGAGGATGGTGAGGCGGCCATCGCGCCGGCGGAGCCGCGCCCGGAATGGTAGCGCCGGGCCATGCCCGGCGGATTGCAGAGTGCCGCTGCGCTCGCCGGGCACGGCCCGGCGCTACCATCCATTGGATCAGGGGTCGCCGGATTCGATCAAGGTATCGGTATCGAAGTGCGGTGGGCGCCGGGCGCGCGTGCGCTGCTCATACGCGTAGGCCATCTCGATCAGCTTCGGCTCGCTCCAGGCCGTGCCCATGAACAACAGCCCCGCCGGCAGGCCATCGATCTGGCCCATCGGCACGCTCAGGCTGGGGTAGCCGGCGACGGCGGCGACGCTGTAGCTCTCGCCGGGGAAGTCATCGCCGGTGCTGCGCAGGGGCCAGGCCACACCGGTCGTCGGTGCGACCAGCGCATCCAGCTTCTGCGATGCCAGCACGGCGTCGATGCCTTCCGGGCCCGCCAGTCGCCGCGCATCGCTGCGCGCGCGGATGTAGACGGGATCGCCCAGGCCTGGAGTCGCTTGGGCTTCCAGCAGCAGCTCCTGGCCGAACAGCCCCAGTTCCTGGCCCTTGTGCGCCTCGTTGAAGGCGATCAGCCCGGCCAGGCTGCGCAGTGGCGCCTGGTAGGTGTTGAGGTAGCGCTCCAGACCCGCCTTGAATTCGTACAACAGCACGATGCGCTCGGCATCGGCCCAGGCGCCCTGGTTGGGTAGTTCCACCGGTACCACCACGGCGCCGGCGCGGCGTAGTTCAGCGACAGCCTGTTCAACCAGCGGTGGCATCCCGCGATACTTCAGCAATGGTGTCTGCAGCAGGCCGATGCGCTTGCCGCGCAGGCCCTGCGGATCCAGCCGTGCGGTGTAGTCGTAGACTGCGCGGCCGGGCATGGTCGCAGTGGCGGGATCGGCGTCATCGCGGCCAGCGATCGCGGTCAGCACGGCGGCGGCGTCGGCGACGCTGCGGGTCATCGGGCCTGCGGTGTCCTGGCTGAAGGAGATCGGGATGATGCCTTCGCGGCTGACCAGGCCGACGGTCGGTTTCAGGCCGACCACGCCGTTGATCGCTGCGGGGCAGACGATGCTGCCATCGGTTTCAGTGCCGATGGCCACGCTGGCCAGGTTGGCGGCCACGGCCACCGCGCTGCCGCTGCTGGAGCCGCAGGGGGAATGACTGAGGCGGTAGGGATTGCGGGTCTGTCCGCCGCGCGCGCTCCAGCCGGAGATGGAGTCGTTGCCGCGGAAGTTGGCCCACTCGCTGAGGTTGGTCTTGCCCAGCACCACTGCGCCCGCTTCGCGCAGGCGCCGGACCAGGTAGGCATCGCCGGGGCGGAAGCCCTGCAGGGCCAGCGAGCCGGCACTGGTGGCCATCGGTGCGGCGTTGATGTTGTCCTTCAGCAGGATCGGGATGCCATGCAGTGGTCCGCGCAGGCGGCCGGCACGGCGCTCCTGGTCGCGCTGTGCGGCTTCCTTGAGGGCATCGGGGTTGAGTTCGATCACCGCGCGCAGGCGTGGCCCGGTGCGGTCCAGGGCAGCGATGCGCTTGAGGTAGGCGCCGGTCAGGGTGACGCTGTCGAGCTCACCGGCGACCATCCGCGCCTGCAGGTCGGAAACTTCGGTCTCGGCGTAGGGGAAAGGCATAGAGCTGTTGCCGGGTTCACCGGCATGCGCGGTGGACGCGGCCGGGCTGCAGCCAGCAGCGAGCCCCGCAGGCAACGCGGCGATCAGGAAGGACAGGAGGGGCGGCAAGGACAGGCGCATGGGGCAGCTTCGACGGCTCCGATCCCCAGTGTAGCGGCTGCTCAGCGGCGGCGCTTGCGCAGGTCGCGCGCCAGCACGTAGACGACGATCAGGTTGATCGCCAGCACCATCCACGAGGCCCAGCCGGGATGGCGGACGATCGCGTAGATATCGAAGGGCAAGTAGATGGAGGCGGTCAGGCAGCCCAGCCAGGAAGCCCATGCCTTGGCTTTCCAGAGGCCCCAGGCCTCGACCAGGTGCAGCAGGCCGTAGCCGATCATCGCCGCCGCAGCCAGGTGCACCGCGTCGGGACTGATTGCATTCAACAGCGAGGGCAGGGTGCCGTGATCGGGGTCCAGGCTGAAACGCCGGATCAGGGCATTGACGCCGTCGCGAAGCGGCTGCGGGCCGAGGATTTCCAGCCCGGTGGCCGCCAACAACGCCAGCATCGCCTTGCTCGCTTCGAGCAAGGCGATGACATGGAGGCCCGGATGCCGGTGTGGATCCGGGTTGTAGCCGTTCTGGCTCACGGTTCGCTGGATCAGCCGCCGCGCGAGTTCTTCTTGCGGTCGCTTTCGGTCAGGAACTTCTTGCGCAGACGGATCTCCTTCGGGGTGATCTCGACCAGCTCGTCGTCTTCGATGAAGTCCAGGGCCTGTTCCAGCGAGTACTTGATCGCCGGGGTCAGCTGGATCGCATCGTCCTTGCCCGAAGCGCGCATGTTGGTCAGCGGCTTGGTCTTGATCGCGTTGACGGTCAGGTCGTTGTCCTTGGAGTGGATGCCGACCAGCTGACCTTCATACACGTTGTCGCCTTCAGCAGCGAACAGCTTGCCGCGTTCCTGCAGCGGGCCCAGCGAGTACGCGGGGGTGGTGCCCGGCGCATTGGCGATCATCACACCGTTGATGCGCTTGGCGATGGCGCCCTGTTCCTTCGGACCGTAATGGTCGAACACGTGGAACAGCAGGCCCGAGCCCTGGGTGAGGGTCTTGAACTCGTTCTGGAAGCCGATCAGGCCACGGGCCGGGATCTGGTATTCCAGGCGGACACGGCCCTTGCCGTCCGATTCCATGTTCTTCAGCTGGCCCTTGCGGGTGCCCAGCTTTTCCATCACGCCGCCCTGGTGGACTTCTTCGATGTCCACCACCAGCTGCTCGATCGGCTCCATGGCCTGGCCGTCGATCTGCTTGATGATCACTTCCGGGCGCGACACGGCCAGCTCGTAGCCTTCACGACGCATGTTCTCGATCAGCACCGACAGGTGCAGTTCGCCACGGCCGGAGACCAGGAACTTGTCGGCGTCTTCCAGCTGTTCGACCTTCAGGGCCACGTTGTGGACCTGCTCGCGGTCCAGACGGTCCTTGATCTGGCGGCTGGTCAGGAACTTGCCACCGGACAGGTCCTTGTTGCCGGCGAACGGCGAGTTGTTGACCTGGAAGGTCATCGAGATGGTCGGCTCGTCGACGGTCAGTGCCGGCAGGGCTTCCGGGGTTTCCGGGTGGCACAGGGTGTCGGAGATGGTCAGCTCCGGAATACCGGAGATGGCGACGATGTCACCGGCTTCGGCGGTGTCCTGCTCGATGCGCTCCAGGCCCAGGAAGCCCAGCACCTGGGCGACCTTGCCGTTGCGCTTCTTGCCTTCACGGTCGATCACCGCGACCTGCATGTTCTTCTTCAGGGTGCCGCGCTGGATGCGGCCGATGCCGATCACGCCCACGAAGTTGTTGTAGTCCAGCTGGCTGATGCGCATCTGGAACGGACCTTCCGGGTCCACTTCCGGCTTCGGCGCGTGCTGCATGATCGCTTCGTACAGCGGGGTCATGTCGCCGTCGCGCACGGTGTCTTCCAGGCCGGCGTAGCCGTTCAGGGCCGAGGCGTAGACGATCGGGAAGTCCAGCTGCTCATTGGTGGCGCCGAGCTTGTCGAACAGGTCGAAGACCTGGTCGATCACCCACTCCGGACGCGAGCCCGGACGGTCGACCTTGTTGACCACGACGATCGGCTTGAAGCCCATCGCGAAGGCCTTCTGGGTGACGAAGCGGGTCTGCGGCATCGGGCCGTCCATCGCGTCGACCAGGATCAGCACGGTGTCGACCATCGACAGCACGCGCTCGACCTCGCCGCCGAAGTCGGCGTGCCCGGGGGTGTCGACGATGTTGATCCGGTTCTTGATACCGGTCTTCTTGTCTTCCCAGGTGATGGCGGTGTTCTTGGCCAGGATGGTGATGCCGCGTTCCTTTTCCTGGTCGTTGCTGTCCATCACGCGCTCGGCGAGGACGGTACGCTCGGACAGGGTGCCGGACTGCTTCAGCAGCTGGTCGACCAGGGTGGTCTTGCCATGGTCGACGTGAGCGACGATGGCGATGTTGCGAAGATTTTCGATGGACATACGAAAGGGGGCCAGTCGGCGCCGGATTTGGAAAAAGAAGTCCAACATTATACGGCCTAGATGACCATTCGCGAAAACTGTTGCTCAGGCCTTGCCACATGGGCATTCAGGTAGGGCCGGCCCACGGGCCGGCAGCCCCACGATCTCCGGCAGGATTTGCCTGGCTGCCGGCCAACGGCCGGCACTACCACCGTCCCTGGGCATTCAGCAAAGCGTTTCCCTGCCAGCGCGGAGGTGCCTGGGCGCGTGGCGACGCGTTTGTCCAACAGGCGCCCGTTGGTCAGGGGGCGCGGTGTATCCTTATGGGGCTGATTACACACCCCGCATCCCAAGGATCTGCATGTCCCTCATCGCCACTTTCGACACCACCCAGGGCCCGATCAAGGTCGAGCTGTTCGCCGACAAGGCGCCGCTGACGGTCGCCAACTTCGTGAACCTGGTCAAGCGCGGCTTCTATGACGGCCTGATCTTCCACCGCGTGATCCCCGATTTCATGATCCAGGGCGGCTGCCCGCAGGGTCGCGGCACCGGCGGCCCGGGCTACAAGTTCGAAGACGAGAAGAATGGTGTGAAGCACCAGATCGGCTCGCTGTCGATGGCCAACGCCGGCCCGAACACCAATGGCAGCCAGTTCTTCATCACCCACATCAAGACCGATTGGCTGGACGGCAAGCACACCGTGTTCGGCCAGGTCCTGGAAGGCCAGGCGATCGTTGATTCGGTCAAGCAGGGCGACGTGATCCATTCGATCACCCTGGAAGGCGACACCGACGCCGTGCTCGCCGCCCAGGCAGAGCGCGTGGGTGAGTGGAACAAGATCCTCGCCGCCTGATCCGCCTCCTACGGCCCCCTGCAGAGGGGGCCGTTTCCATGTTGCGGCCGCCCCGCCAGGCCTGTCCCCGCCCGCGCGGCCATCTCCCACAACGCTACTTAGCTTCTTAGCAGAGGAAATCCCCATGAAAGCACCTGTTCGTGTTGCCGTGACCGGCGCCGCCGGCCAGATCGGCTACGCCCTGCTGTTCCGTATCGCCTCCGGTGAAATGCTGGGCAAGGACCAGCCGGTCATCCTGCAGCTGCTGGAGCTGCCGGTCGACAAGGCCCAGGCCGCCCTGAAGGGCGTGATGATGGAACTGGAAGACTGCGCGTTCCCGCTGCTGGCCGGCATGGTCGGTACCGACGACGCCGAAGTCGCCTTCAAGGACGCCGACATCGCCCTGCTGGTCGGCGCACGTCCGCGCGGCCCGGGCATGGAGCGCAAGGATCTGCTGCTGGAAAACGCGAAGATCTTCACCGCCCAGGGCGCCGCACTGAACAAGGTTGCCAAGCGTGACGTGAAGGTGCTGGTGGTCGGCAACCCGGCCAACACCAACGCCTACATCGCCATGAAGTCGGCGCCGGACCTGAACCCGCGCAACTTCACCGCCATGCTGCGCCTGGACCACAACCGTGCGCTGAGCCAGCTGTCGACCAAGCTCGGCAAGCCGGTCGCCGGCATGGAGAAGCTGGTGGTGTGGGGCAACCACAGCCCGACCATGTACCCGGACTACCGTTTCGCCACCGCCGATGGTGCGTCGATCGCCGATGCGATCAACGACCAGGAGTGGAATGCGAACACCTTCATCCCGACCGTCGGCAAGCGCGGCGCGGCGATCATCGAAGCCCGCGGCTCGTCCTCGGCAGCTTCGGCGGCCAACGCAGCGATCGACCACGTGCGTGACTGGGTGCTGGGCAGCAACGGCAAGTGGGTCACCATGGGCGTGCCGTCCGACGGTTCCTACGGCATTCCGGAAGGCGTGATCTTCGGCTTCGCGGTCACCACCGAGAACGGCGAGTACACCCTGGTCAAGGATCTGCCGGTCGACGACTTCAGCCAGAAGTACATCGACAAGACCCTGGCCGAGCTGGAAGAAGAGCGCGCCGGCGTCGCCCACCTGCTGGGTTGATGCGGTCGGTGCCGGCACCCTGCCGGCACCTTTTCCATCAGGGTAGGTTCCGGCCGTCGGCCGGTACGCAGGAAACGGGGAGGCTTCGGCTTCCCCGTTTTCGTATGGAGTACCTGGCAACGACATGATCCTTCTGCATTACATCGACGACGCGCTGCTGGTGGCCGAGAAGCCGGCCGGCCTGCTGTCCGTGCCCGGCCGCTCGGCGGAGAACCAGGACTGCGTGGTCGCACGGCTGCAGGTGGTGTATGCCGATGCGCTGACCGTGCATCGCCTGGACCAGGTCACCTCTGGCCTGCTGCTGCACGCGCGCGGCAAGGACATGCAGGTAGCGCTGTCGATGCAGTTCGAGAAGCGCCAGGTGGGCAAGCGTTATGAATCCATCGTGCAGGGGCTGCTGGAAGATGATGCCGGTGAAGTGGACCTGCCGCTGATCGTCGACTGGCCGAACCGGCCCAAGCAGATGGTCGACCACGAACGCGGCAAGCCGGCACTGACCCGATGGCGGGTACTGTCGCGTGACACCGAGGCGCAACGCACGCGCGTTGAACTGGAACCGGTCACCGGCCGCAGCCATCAGCTGCGCCTGCACATGGCCAGCCTGGGTCATCCGATCGTCGGCGACGTGCTGTATGGCGCAGAGGCCGCGCAGCGCGTGTGCCTGCATGCGCGGAAGCTGCAGTTCACTCATCCGGTGACGGGCGAGGCGCTCGCGTTCGAGTCTGCGACTCCGTTCTAGAAGGGTAGGGTGTTCGGCAGGGCTGCGCCCTGCACCCGCGGTAGTGCCGGCCGCTGGCCGGCAACCCCAGCAGCAACAGCAACGGCAACAGCGGGGTTCCGTGGGATGGCGGGGCGGGTCCGGTTGCGGGGGACGCCGTAAACCCATCCCTGGGGGCTTGGCCGCGGCATCCATGCCGCGGACACCCCCGCAACCGGACCCACCCCGCCTTCGACAG
>NZ_JARXWD010000046.1:0-9436 GCF_029892765.1 Stenotrophomonas sp. 1278 | reverse complement strand
GTTTTGAGCAACCCTTTGTTGGCCACCGCCCATATCCGGGGTGGGTCCGGTCCTTGGGTCGCCCCGCTTCTCCAGGGTTCATCGCAGCTGAGAGATTGTGCCGACCAACGGTCGGCACCTACCAATGGAAGGCCATCGCCGAGCCATTGGCCCGGTGGGTGCCAGAGGTCGGCACCCACCCAAAGCTGCTACCGCCATTGCAGGCGGTCAGGCGAACGGCAGCTCCGCGGCGATGCACGCGGCGCGGATCGCCGCACACGCGTCTTCGATGGCCGGCGTGGTCGGTGCCAAGCGCGGCCGGCGATCCAGCGTGCAGGCCAACCCGACCTCCAGCAGCGTGGCATGCGCGCCATGCAGCGCCTGTGCGGTGGCTTCGGGCAGGAACTCCGCCGCGGCCAGCGCGTCGATCAATGCAGGCGTGGCACGCGGCTGCAGCAATGCAGGGGTTTGCGCACTGCATGCCAGCACGCCGGTCTGCAGCAGGAATTCCAGGTCGACCACGCCACCCGCGCCCTGCTTCAGGTCGAGCCGCGCGGCATCGCTGCGGTCCAGTTCGGTGCGCATGCGTCCGCGCATCTTCACCACATCGGCATACAGCGTTGCGCGATCACGCTCGCGGCCCAGGGTCTGCGCACGTACCTGTTCGAAATCCTGCAGCAGGCTGGCATCGCCGGCCACGCCGCGTGCGCGCACCAGCGCCTGGTGCTCCCAGGTCCATGCGCGATCGCGCTGGTACTCGGTGTAGCTGGCCAGCGAAGACACCAGCGAGCCCTTGCCACCATCCGGACGCAGGCGCACGTCGATGTCGTACAGGCGGCCGGCGGCGGTGACCGCAGCCAGCAGCGCCATCACCTTCTGGGCCAGGCGCGCATACCAGCGGCCCGGCTCCAGCGGGCGCGCACCGTCACTGGCTTCCACACCCGGCGGGTGATCGTGCAGGAACACCAGGTCCAGATCCGAGCCGAAACCCAGCTCCAGGCCGCCCAGGCTGCCGTAACCGATGATCGCGAAGCGGCCGCCGGCGATAGCGCCGTGCGCGGCGTGCATATCGGCCTCGGCCATCGCCAACACGGTGATGACTACCGCCTGCGCCAGTTCGGCCAGTTGCCGGGTGCTGTCGACCGCGCCCTGGCGGCCATCCAGCGTGGCCATGGCCATGCGGAAGCTCAACGCCAGGCGAGTTTCATTGAGCCAGCGCAGCTGCGATTCGGGATCTTCCACCGGCAGCACCTGCCGGCATTCGGCCAGCATGCCGTCGGCGTCGGGCATCGGCCCGGACACGCGTACGTCCAGCAGTTCGTCCAGCAGCAGCGGATACGCGGCCAGGCGTTCGGCCAGCAGCGCGCTGCGTGCCAGCACGTCGACCAGTCGCGCAAGCGCGCTGGGCTGTTCGTCCAGCAGCGCCAGGTAGCTGGTACGGCGCAGCACTGCCTGCAGCAGGCCGAGCACGCGCTTGAGTGCGGCATCGGGCTGCGGTGAACGGGTGGCGGCGTGCAGCAGTGCCGGCAGTACGCGGTCCAGGCGCGCACGCGCCGCATCGGACAGCGACTTCACGCCCGTGCCCTGGGCGAAATCGCGCAGTGACTGATCGGCGCCATTGGCATCGAGGAAACCGGCCTCGGCCAGCAGCGGCGCGTTGCTGCCTTCGGGCAGACTGCGCCAGTAATTGGCCAGCGCATCGGGCGCTGCCTGGCCCTTGCGTGGCGCCAGCAGCGCACCGAACTCGGTACTGACACGCTGCTGCTGCACACGCAGTGCCTCGCGCAGCGCATCCCAATCGGCATAGCCCAGGCCGACGGCAATCCGCTCGCGATCCAGCGTATCGCTGGGTAGCACATGGGTCTGCGCATCGCGCAGCATCTGCAAGCGGTTTTCCAGCCGGCGCAGGAACAGATAGGCCTCGCGCAGTGCGGTGCCATCATCGCGGGCGATCTGCCCGGCAGCCACCAGGGCATCCAGCGCGACCAGCAACCGCCGCTCACGCAGCACCGGCTCACGGCCACCGCGAATGAGCTGCAGCGCCTGGCAAAGGAATTCGATCTCGCGGATGCCACCGGCACCGCGCTTGATGTCGTCGTGCATCTCGCGCCGGGCGACTTCAGCGGTGATCGCCGCCTTCATCTCGCGCAGGCCGTCGAGCGCGGTGAAATCCAGGTAGCGGCGGTACACGAACGGACGCAGGGTCTGCAGCCAGGCCTCGCCAGCGGCGATATCGCCCGCCACCGCACGCGCTTTCAGCCAGGCATAGCGCTCCCAGTCACGGCCTTCGCGCTGGAAGTACTGATCCATCGCAGCGAATGACAGCGCGACGCGGCCTGCGCTGCCAAACGGGCGCAGGCGCAGGTCGACGCGATGGCTGAAGCCATCGACGGTGGTTTCATCCAGCAGCTTGGCCAGGCGCTGGCCGAGGCGGGCGAAGTACTCCTCGGCCGCCAGCGCGCGCGGACCGTCGGATTCACCGCCCTGCACGTAGGCGTAGACCAGATCGACATCGGAACTGAAGTTGAGCTCGCCACCGCCCAGCTTGCCAAGCCCGAACACCACCAGCTGCTGCGGTTGGCCGTGGTCATCGGCGATCACCCCGTGGCGCTGGGCGAACTCCTGCTGCAGGGCGTCCAGCGCCAAGCGCAGGCAGTCCTCGGCCAACGCGGTAGCGCCCGCCAGGGTCTGCGGCACGTCATCCAGCCCGGCCAGGTCGCGCCAGATCAAGCGGGTGGACATCGCCGTGCGCCAGCGTCGCAGTTGTGCCGGCCAGTCGCTGGGCTGCAGCGGGTCGAGCACCGGCGCCGGCAGCGGCGGGCAGCCCGGCGCGGCCAGCTGCGCCAGCAGGCCGGGCTGGCGCACCAGGGTGTCCAGGGCGAAGTCGCTGCTGATGGCCAGCTGCACCAGCAGCGGCTGCAGTTCGGCCGGGATGGGATCGGGCACTGCCTGGGCCAGGCGCGTCAGCGCGCGGTGGACGAGGGGCTGCAGGGTGGCGGGCAATTCGGCGGGGGCGAGGGTCATGCACTGATTCTCGCGGGGTCGCATCCCTTTGCCAACGGCGAAGGGCTGTGACCGCTTGCTGCGATATCGCCGGAGGTTGCTGGGGTTGCCGGCCAGCGGCCGGCACTACCGAAAATGGAATCCGCGCATTCATCTTGGGCGACAGGCAATAAAAAAGCCCGCTTGCAGCGAACTGCCAGCGGGCTCTGCTCCCTCCCCCACGTCGGGATGCAGGGCCATCGTGCGGTGTACGAAAGTACTTTGCACGCTGCACTGCAAAACAAAACTGACGGGTATGGGAGAGGCCTTGCCGGAAACACCATTCCACGAAGGTAGAACCCCCCGTACGGCGGGGGATGGCCGATAATCGGGATTCCCCCCAGAAACGCTGTCGTCATGACTGTTGATCGCATCGCCAACGCGCGTCTTCGTGACCGCGTGGTCTCCGCCGAGGCCGCAGCCGCGCTGATCCAGCCCGGTGAAACCGTGGCCATGAGCGGCTTTACCGGCTCCGGTTACCCCAAGGCCGTTCCCGTTGAGCTGGCCCGCCGCATCGAATCGGTGCATGCCCAGGGCCTGCCCTTCCAGATCAGCCTGATGACCGGCGCCTCCACCGCGCCGGAACTCGATGGCGCGCTGGCCAAGGCCGATGGCATCGCCATGCGCATGCCGTTCCAGAGCGACCCGGATGCGCGCAACCGCATCAACGAGGGCAAGCTGGATTACATCGACATCCACCTCAGCCACGTCGCCCAGCACGTCTGGTTCGGCTTCTACGGCGAGATCGATACCGCCGTGGTCGAGGTCTCGGCGATCCGCGAGGATGGCTCGCTGGTGCCGTCCACCTCGCTGGGCAACAACAAGACCTGGCTGGACCTGGCCAAGAAGGTGATCATCGAGGTCAACGAGTGGCAGCCGGCCGGCGTGGACGGCATGCATGACATCTACTACGGCACCGCGCTGCCGCCGCACCGCAAGCCGATTCCGCTGGTCAATGCCAACGACCGCATCGGCGAGACCGCGCTGCGCTGCGACCCGGACAAGATCGTGGCCGTGGTGCGCACCAATGGCCCGGATCGCAACAGCCCGTTCAGCCCGATCGATGCGACCAGCGAGCAGATCGCCGCGCACCTGATCGAGTTCCTGCAGCACGAAGTGAAACGCGGCCGCCTGCCGGCCAACCTGCTGCCGCTGCAGTCGGGCGTGGGCAACATCCCCAATGCGGTGCTGGCCGGCCTGGCCAAGAGTGGTTTCCGCGACCTGGCCGCGTTCACCGAAGTGATCCAGGACGGCATGCTCGACCTGCTGCGCGACGGCGTGCTGAGCTATGCCTCGTGCACCGGCTTCGCACTGAGCCCGCAGGCCAACGAGACGTTCAAGGAGAACATCGATTTCTACCGCGAGCGCATCATCATGCGCACGCAGGAGATCTCCAACCATCCGGAACTGGTGCGCCGCCTGGGCTGCATCGGCATGAACGGCATGATCGAGGTGGACATCTACGGCAACGTCAATTCCACGCACGTGATGGGCACGCGGATCATGAACGGCATCGGCGGTTCGGGCGACTTCGCGCGCAATGGTTTCCTGTCTGCGTTCCTGAGCCCGTCGACGGCGAAGAACGGCACCATTTCGGCGATCGTGCCGATGGCCAGCCATGTCGACCACACCGAGCACGACGTGTCGGTGATCGTGACCGAACAGGGCCTGGCCGATCTGCGTGGCCTGACCCCGCGCAAGCGCGCGCAGGTGCTGATCGACAACTGCGCGCACCCGGATTTCCGCGCGCAGCTGCAGGACTACTTCGACCGCGCCAGCCGCGAAAGTTACGGCAAGCACACCCCGCACCTGCTGCCGGAGGCGCTGTCGTGGCACCAGCGGTGGCTGGATACGGGCACCATGAAGGCCTGAGTATTGCCGGTTCGCCGGGCCATGCCCGGCGGGTATGCCGCATCGCACCTTGGTAGCGCCGGGCCATGCCCGGCGGGTGTTCCGCATCAGGTGCGCAGGCTCGCCAGCGATTCGGCCTGGATGCGCTCGTAGATCTCGAACTCATCGTTCACCGCCGCACCCAGCGCCTGTTCGAAGGCCTCGCGATTGGCATGGGCGGCGTACGCGCGCTGCTCACCGCCGCCCAGGTTCGACTGGAAGATGCCTGCGGCGCTGACCGGCAGGAAGTCCTCGTAGACGATCGGGTCGGCCGTGGCCAGGCCAGCGGCAACCAGCACTTCGGCCGGCAGATCGGCCACGCGCTCCGGCGCGGCGCGGCCAGCGTCGGTCAGCTGGTAGCGGTAATACCCCAGGCCTTCCTGGCGCAGGGTGTCGTGGTCATCCGGGAAGCTGGCGAACACCGCCTGCAGGCGCTGCCCATAATCACCACCGGTGCTGCCCGCGCCGTCGGCATCGCGCGCCTGCGTCAGCAGCTGGTCGTACAGCGCGCGGCCCTTGGCGGTCAGCGCCAGGCCGCGCTGCTCGATCTCGCCGAAGCGCGCGGTATGGGTACCGGCGTCGCCGCCTTCGTTGCCCGGGAAGTGCACCGCCTCTTCCAGCGCCTTGAAGCTGGTCTGCCGCAGCAGGATCGGGCAGGCGCGACGCGGGGGGCCCTCGATCACCGCCTTGGCGGCCATGCCGTGCTCGATCATCGCCGCCTGCGCAGCGTCGATGTCCAGCGTGCGCGGGGTCAGGTGGTTGATGTGCGGGCCACGGAAGCTGACCACGTCGGCCACCAGCCGGTGCGCCTTGTGCAGGGCATGGTAGGTCGGCAGGTCGACGGTGGCATCGCCATGCCAGCGGAAGGTCTCCAGCGCCTGTTCGACGAAGCGCTCGGCATCGGCCTGGGTCAGGCCACCGTCACGCTCGGCCTGGTCGATCAGCGCCAGTGCGTCGTCGGTGAAGATGCGGCGGCGGGCGAGGATCTCGGCCGACTGTGCGCGTAGCGCCTCGTCTTCGATCAGCTCCAGGCGTAGCAGCGAGGTGAACACGCGGAACGGGTTCAGTGCCAGCGCAGCGGCGGTCAGCGGGCGGAAGGCGGTGGAATGCACCGGCACGCCGGCCACCGACAGATCGTAGTAGCCCACCGGGTACATGCCCATCACCGCGAACAGGCGGCGCAGGGTTGCCAGTTCCTGCGGGGTACCGACGCGGATCGCGCCATGGCGTTCTTCATCCAGGCGGGCACGCTCGTCGTTGCGCAGCAGCTGCGCGGCCAGCGCCGGGTCCTGCGCCAGGACCTGCGTGTTGATCCGCTCCACCAGTTCCACCAGCGTGCCGTACAACGGCACTTCGGTGCGGTACATGCGGGACATGGCCTGGGCGAACAGGCGGCGGATCACATCAGGCGAAACGAAAGAGGCGCTCATCAGTCACTCGATTACGGGAACGGGGAACAGCTCGGACCCGTATTGTCGCCGGAGCGCGCGGCGGCGGCGATACGCAGAGCAACATGAAGAACATCGGATTCGCCGGGCCATGCCCGGCGAATCCCAGGGCCGCGCTGCGCGCTCGCCGGGCGTGGCACGGCGCTACCGCTTCAACTGCCGCTTCAGCGTGGCATCGAGGGTGATCGGCCGATCCCAGTGCTCGTAGCTGGCCACGATGGCGTGGCGAACGGCCCGGTAGTGCAGGTTCTGCGGCTTGGCCGGCATCCGCTTCACCACCTCGGCCCAGCCGCCCTCGGGGTCCTGGCTGAAGGCACGCACGCTGTCGCGGCAGGTCTGGCCACTGGCCTTGGCCCAGAAACAGGCGAAATAGATGTCGCCGGCCTGCCACCGGTGGGTGGTTGCCAGCGCGGCGATGTAACCGCGCGGTACACCGGCATAGCGCGATACCTCGTCGAGGAAGGCATCGGGGTAACGCTCGGCGTAGTGGTTGATGTCGGCCAGCTGGCTGTCGACCCAGGCATCGCCGGTATCCACCTCATAGGTCGCCGAACGTTCGGCGGTCTGCTGCGCCAGCACGATGGCCGGCGCCAGCAGCAGGGACAACAGCAGGGCGCGCAGTGGCAGTTTCATGCTTCGATTCTGCCGCAGCGGCCGCGCCGTGTCAGGCCGCGGCAGCGGCCTTGGCCTCGATCGTCGCCAGCGCCGCCGGCCAGTCCCAGGCGGTATCGGCGTTGACCATGCGTGGTTCGTCGTCAGCCACGCCGTGCTGGGTCTCGTGCGCCCAGGTCACCGCGTACGGGGTGTGGATACCCCAGCCGCCGAGGGTGATCACCGGTTCGATGTCCGAGCGCAGCGAATTGCCGACCATCACGAACTGCTGCATCGGCAGGTCGAATTCGGCCAGCACGCGGGCATAGGTTTCCGGGTCCTTCTCGGACACGATCTCGATGCGCGGGAACAGGTCCGCCAGCGCCGCGACCTTGATCTTGGCTTCCTGGTGGAACAGGTCGCCCTTGGTGATCAGCACCACCGGGTACTGCGCGGCGATGGCGGCCACCGACTCGCGTACGCCGTCGATCAGTTCGACCGGGTGGCGCAGGGTGTCATGGCCGATGTCGAGGATGCGCTGGATGTCCTTGGCCTCGATCCGCTGCGAGGTGATCTCGATGGCCGCTTCAATCATCGACAGCGTCATGCTTTTCACCCCGTAACCGAACACGCCGAGGTGGCGCTGCTGCACTTCCAGCAGGTGGCGGGCGGTCTGGGTGTCGTGGACGTCGATGTAGCGCGACAGCAGGTCCAGGTAATCCTGCTCGGCCTTGCGGTAGTAGTCCTCGCTCTTCCACAGCGTGTCGTCACCGTCAAAACCGACCAGGCCGATGGCGCGCGAGGGCGCAGGCGTGGAGGTGTTCATCGCCCTAGGATACAGGCGCGGCGATGACGAAAAAAACCCGGGTGGCCGAAGCCACCCGGGTTGCCCATGCACCGGTTGTCCCGAATTCAACCGTGGATCAGCGACCCTGGCCCGCGGCCGTGCCACCCGCGCCGGCACCCGCCTGCTGGGCGGCCACGTAGGCCTTGTACTCGTCGGCGCTCAACTGGCCGTCCTTGTTGGCATCCGCCTGGTCGAACACCTGCGCAAGGCCCGCATTCACCTGCGACTCGCTCTTGCTGATGGTGCCGTTGCCATCGGTATCGATGCTGGCCCACGTCTGGCCGCCGCCGTTGGCCTGCGCCGAGGCTGCTGCGGCCGCGTCGGTGGCCTGGTCAGCCGCCTGGCCTGCCTGTGCCGCCGCCTGCTGGGCCTGTGCCGCTTCGTTCTGTGCATGCGCGGCCTGCTGCTTGGCCGACTGCGCCATCGCCGGGATGGCCAACACGCTGCCGGCGGCGACGATCAGGGCGATCAGGGGCTTGCGGTTGCGAATAGTCATCTGGGGTGTCTCCTGAAGGGTGGTAGTGCGCGGTCGTTGTCTCCGCACTGCACCTACCCTGCCACCGCGTTTCTGAATCGATTTTGCGCCGCGATTCCCTCGAACACGCATGGTTAACCACTGGCGCAGACGCATGCGTTAGCGCGGTGGTTAGTGCGAAGTGAGCAGACAGTAAGACGAGCATTCAGCGCTGCACGATTTAACCGGCAGCGAACGAAAAACCTGCGTCAGTCGACGGTTTTTTCCGATGACCGCGAACTGAACAACACCCATCCCAATGCAACACCGGAGAGCGCACCGGCGATCTCCAGCACCACGCGGCTGCCCAGTTCGTTCGGATCGTGGATGGTGGACAGGAACAGGCGCGCATACAGCGGCGACTCCAACCGCACGATGCCCATGTAGAACAGCTTCCAGGCATCGATGCCGGCGGAGATGATCACCGCGATCACGCACGACCAGCCGATGGCATGGCCCACGGTCCAGTGCAGCAGCCGGCACAGGTGGTGCCACAGGAAATACACCAGCAGGCCGACCAGCAGGGCGATGAGGCCCGCCTCAAGCGTACCGAGCAGGCCGAAATGCAGGGGAAGGTTCATCGGGCGGGGACGCAGGAGAAGGCGGCCAGTGTAAGGGGTATCGGCAGGGCTGCGCCCTGTACCTGCCGAAGCCAGGGCAACGGCAACCGCCAAAGCAACAGCGGGCGTTCCGTGGGATGGCGGGGCGGTGTCGGATTGCGGGGACGCCGCAAGTACGTCCATGTAGGCTCAGCCGCGCCTTGCTCGTGTGCGCTGTCCTGCGCACACGGCAAGACCGGGGTTGGGCGTCCTGCCCAACCCGCCCGAGGCATGCCTCGGGCCCATGGCGCGGATGCCCCGCAATCCGACACCGCCCCGCCTTCGACAGGTTCCCGGTATGTGGTAGATCCACGCCATGCGTGGATGGATTTCCATCGAATCGAATATTTCGACAATTGAACGAAGAACATCCACGCATGGCGTGGACCTACCGTGTCGACCAAGGTCGACACCCACCAGGAGCACGCCAAGCCATTCCGACAGATCGCGGAAATCTGTCGAAGGCGGGGTGGGTCCGGTTGCGGGGGCGTGAGCCGCATGGATGCGGCGACCGAGCTTACATGGA
>NZ_JARXWD010000045.1:0-9785 GCF_029892765.1 Stenotrophomonas sp. 1278 | reverse complement strand
CGCCGGCGAGATTCATCCACGCATGGCGTGGATCTACAGTAGAGCCAGGCCATGCCTGGCTGCCTTTGGTAGACGCCAACCTTGGTTGGCGCCGGGAAGATTCATCCACGCATGGCGTGGATCTACTGTAGCGCCAGGCCATGCCTGGCTGCCTTTGGTAGTCGCCAACCTTGGTTGGCGCGCCTTACCCCCGCCAGCGCAGCAGCATGTCGCGCAGCGGGGTCAATGCGGTGGCCATCCCCGCCAACACGCCAACGGTGTTGGCCACCGCATCCATCGGATCGGCCATGCGGTTGCTGGTCAACGCGCCCTGCGCGAACTCGATGCCGACGCCCATCAGCACCAGGCCAGCACCCACCCACAGCAGCGGACGGCCACGCCGGAACAACTGCACCGCGCTGCCAGCCAGGATGAAATAAGCCAGGAAATGCTCGCCCTTGTCGCTGTTTTCCGGCAACGGGATCGGCGGCGGCGGAATCAGGCAGACCACGATCACCGTCAGCACCGCCAACACCCACAACGCGGTCCACAGTCGCGGCCGCCGCAGCGGCTTGATCACCGGCAACGCTGCACTCACAGGCGCCAGCTCAGGTCGCCCAGTTCGAAAGCCGGTTCGAAATCGACGTCGCGCTGCAGGCCAATGGCCTGGAAACGCTCGCCCATCTCCGTTGGCAGGGTCAGCTTCTTCACCTGGTCGCGCAACTGGATGCGGCCCACCTCATCGGTGCGCTCCTCGGCCAGGGTCAGTACCTGGTCCAGGCCGTTGCCGAGCAGGAAACTGGCCTGGCTGCAGTACCCAGCCAATTCAAATCCGCCATGCAGGCCGGCCTCGGCCATGGCAGTGAAATCGACCGATGCGGTGATGTCCTGCAGGCCCGGCCAACGATGGATCTCGTTGTGCACGTGGTGACGGTAGAACGCGCGCACGGTGCCGTCATCGCGTTCTTCCTGGTAGAACTCGCCACGGTTGTAGCCGTAGTCCACGAACAACATCGCGCCGCGCCGCAGGCCACCGGCCACCGCCTGCAGCCAGTACGGCAGCTGCGGCAGCACTTCGGAACGGTAGCCGTCGGCAAAGGGCTTTTCCAGGTAGCGCTCGAGATGACGCACCGCGCCGTTGAGCAGCAGGTCGGCCGGCTGCGCGCCACGGATGAAGTTGCCCTGCCCGTCCAGTTCGACGGTTTCCTCGTATACCTCGCCGTCCTTGATGAGGAAGCGCGGTGTCGGCAGCGCATCGATCACCTCGTTGGCGAACACCACGCCGTCCCAGTCGTCCTCGAACGGACGATCAAGCCATTCCACCCGGCCGGCCAGTTCGGGCGGCAGGTTCTGCTGCAGGCGCTCCTGCTGGCGCTGGCGCAGGTCCGCACTGGGCTCGAGGATCGCGTAGCGGGCCGGCAGCGCCTCCAGCTCGGCCAGGCGCAGCAGCACCGCCTCGGCGAAGGCGCCGGTACCGCCGCCCAGTTCCAGCATCCGTGCGTGCGCATCGAGCTGGCCGAACACCGGCGCCAGTGCATTGGCCACGCTGCCGGCGAACAGGCTGCCGAGTTCCGGTGCGGTGGTGAAATCGCCGCTGCCGCCGAATTTGCTGGCACCGGCGCTGTAGTAGCCCCAGCCCGGCGTGTACAGGCACAGCTCCATGAAGCGGGAGAACGGCATCGCCCCCCCCTGTGCGAGGATCTCGGCACGCAGGGCGGCGGCCAGTTGATCGCTGTGGGCCAGGGCATCGGCTTCGGGCAGGGGGAAGGTAGGCTGCATGGCGTCTTCGAATGCGGTGACAATGGTGCACAGGATAGCCGAGCCTTGGAGGACCCTCGATGAGTGACACCGCCCCCGTGGCCCTGATCACCGGCAGCGCACGCCGGATCGGCGCGGCCATCGCCCGCCAGTTCCACGCCTGTGGCTGGTCGGTGGTGCTGCACGCCCATACCTCCAGCGCCGAACTGCAGCAGGCCGCCTTCAACCTGGACAACGAGCGACCCGGCAGCGTGCTGGCGTTGCAGGCCGACCTGCGCGACGCCGATGCCCTGGCCGATCTGGTCGAGCAGGCGGTCACCCACTTCGGCCGCCTGGATGCGCTGGTCAACAACGCCTCCAATTTCTTCCCCACCCCGCTCGGCCAGGTCACCGCCGAGGCGATGGACGAGCTGTACGCGGTCAACGCGCGCGCGCCGCTGCTGCTGGCCCAGGCCGCCGCGCCTTACCTGCGCCGCCAGCACGGCTGCATCGTCAACCTGACCGATCTGCACGGCACCGACCCGATGCGCGACCACGTCGCCTACACGATGGCCAAGGCCGCGCTGGAAATGGCGACCCGCTCGCTGGCGATGGAACTGGCGCCGAAGGTGCGGGTGAACGCGGTGGCACCCGGTGCGATCCTCTGGCCGGAACAGGGCAAGGACGATTTCGCCCGCGAGGCGCTGCTGGCGCGCACGCCGCTGGCGCGGATCGGCACCGTCGAAGAAATCGCCGAAGCGGTTTACTGGCTGGCGGCCGAGGCCAGCTTCGTCACCGGCCACACGTTGCGCGTGGATGGTGGGCGTACGGTCAGCTGAAATGTTGCCGGCCAGCGGCCGGCACTACCGGTAGCGCCGGGCCATGCCCGGCGAGCGCAGCGGCAACAACAACCCATCATTCCAGGTCCACGACCTCGAACGCTTCACCAAACTGCTTGTGCGCGCGCCACAGCGTGGCCAGGTCCAGGCCGCTGACCGGATCGACGAAGTCCGGGGCGATGTCAGCCAGCGGCTTCAGCACGAAGGCATGCTTCAGTTCCGGGCGCGGAATGCGCAGATGGCCGGGGCCCTCCACCACCAGGTCGCCATAGAACACCACATCGACGTCCAGGGTCCGGTCGGAGAAGCGCGGGCCGCTGCGGTCACGACCATGCGCATCTTCCAGCGCATGCAGCCAGTCATCCAGTTCCTGCAGCGGCAGGTCGGTCTCGAGGGCAACGCCGTTGTTGAGGAAGGCCGGGCCGTCGAAACCGACGGCAGCGGTGCGGTAGGCGGCAGACACCTGCAGCGCGCCAAAGCGCTCGCGCAGGGCCGCCACCGCAGCGTGGAGGTAGCGGCGGGGATGGACGTTGCTGCCCAGGCTCAGGAGCACGGTGGTCATGCGGTTCCGGTGACGGCAATCAGGTGGAGCGCGGGCATGCCATCGTCACAACGGCCTGCCTACAATCCGGGACGCATATGATAGGGCACCGACATGACCTATTGCGTTGGAATCGAGGTGGACGAGGGCCTGGTCTTCGCCGCCGACACCCGCACCAATGCCGCGCTGGACGATGTCCGCGTGCACCGCAAACTGCACGTGTTCGAATATCCCGGCCAGGCCGCCTATGTGGTGATGGCCGCTGGCAACCTGGCCACGACCCAGTTGCTGGTGTCGCGGCTGAAGCGCGATGCCGAGGAGCGGCGCACGCCGAACCTGCGCGACATGGCCCATCTGTTCGAGGCTGCGGCCTACGTCGGCTCCCTGCTGGTGGACAGCCAGGTACAGAGCCAGCACACCGAGCATGGCCACGACGGGGTGAACACCCAGGCGACGCTGATCTTCGGTGGACAGATTGCCGGTGAACAGCCAGGCCTGTACATGGTCTATCCGCTGGGCAACGCCATTGCCGCCTCGCCGGAGACGCCCTATCTGCAGATCGGTGAGTCCAAGTACGGCAAGCCGATCCTGGACCGCATCCTGACCCCGTCCACGCGCCTGGAAGATGCCGCACGCACGGCGATCGTCTCGCTGGATTCGACCATCCGTTCCAACCTGTCGGTGGGCCTGCCGGTCGACCTGGCGCTGCTGCGCGCCGGCGAACTGCGGATCAGCCAGCAGTTGCGGCTGGGCGCCGATTCGCCGCTGTATGCCGACATCCACCAGAACTGGTCGCGACGGCTGGAACAGGCGGTGGAAAGCCTGCCGCGGTTCCCGTGGGAACCCCAGGACCGGTAGTGCCGGCCCCTGGCCGGCAACCGCAAGGATCCGACCACACGCAGATGCCGGCCAGCGGCCGGCACTATCCCTGTTTCAGCCCAGCGCGTCGGCCACCGCGCGGAAGACCTGCTGCATCTGCAGCGGCTTGCGCAGCAGGTGCACCTCGATGCCAGCGGGGAACACATCTTCGGGCATCTCCCCGGCAGCGTCTTCCAGCACCAGCGCCGGGCCGCGGTAGCCGAGCGTGGCCATTTCGCCCAGCAGCTGGCTGGCCGACAACAGCTTGGAGCCGGCATCGGCAATCACCAGCGCCGGCATCGCCTCCTGCTGCATCCAGCGCAGCGCAGCCGGGCCATCGGAGGCCAACTGCAGCTGATAGCCCTGGCTGGACAGTGCATTGCCCAGCAGCGACAGGCGGGTGGCTTCCCCATCGACCACCAGGATCGACTGGCCACTGCCCAGTGCCACGAGCTGTTCGATCGGTTCGCCGCCCTCGGCGCTGGCATGCATCGGCAAGCGCAGCTCGAAGCAGGTGCCCCGCCCCAGCTGGCTGTCGACGTGGATGCTGCCACCGGCACCTTCAACGATGCGCTTGCAGGAAATCAGGCCCAGCCCGGTGCCATCGGCCTTGGTGGTGAAGAACGGGTTGAACAGGTGCGACAACGTGTCCGCATCCATGCCGGTGCCTTCATCGACCACCGCGATGCGCAGCCAGTCCTCGCCATCGCGCTGGCCACCATGGCTGGCGGTCAGGCTCAGGTTGCCACCCTGGGGCATCGCCTGGATCGCGTTGAGCGCCAGGTTCAACAACACCTGCTGCAGCTCGGTGTAGTTGGCATCGACCACCAGCCCCTCATCCTCGACCACCAGGTCCAGGCGGACGCCATCGGGCACGTTGCTGCGCAACAGCAGCGCCACGGCCTGGAACAGGTCATCGATGTGGATGCGTTCGCTGGCCTTGCGCGAACCGCGCACGAACGACAGCATCGATTCGGCCATCTCATGGCCACGGCGACCGCATTCGGCGATCACGTCGGCCAGGTGGTGCAGCTGCGGATCTTCGGTACGCGCCTTCAGCAGGTCCGGCATGATCAGCAGCGGCTGCAGGATGTTGCGCAGATCGTGGCTGAGCCCGGCGGCCAGCAACGACAGGCTTTCCAGCCGTTGCGCGCGCATCAGCTCGGTTTCCACCCGCGAGCGCTCGATGGCGCTGCGTGCCTCACGCACCGCGCGCGCCACGGCCGACGGCAGGCGCGCCGGCTGGTGCTTGATGATGTAGTCGTTGGCTCCCTTCTGCAGGGCCGCCACCGCATTCTCCTCGCCCATGGTGCCGGAGACGAAGATGAAAGGTACCTCCGGCAACGCATCGCGCACGATGCGCAGCGCGTCGTCGCCGGAGAAACCGGGCATGCTCAGGTCGGACAGGACAATGTCCGGCTGGAAGCGCGCCAGCGCATGGCGCAGGTCGTCCGCGCTCTCGACACGCTCGAAGGTGGCCTCAAGGCCTGCATCGAGCATCTGTTCGGACATCAGCTCGGCATCCTCCGGGGAATCTTCCACCAGCAGGATGCGCAATGCGCCGAGCGCGGGACCGGTCAGGGGCATGGGCCTACTCGATCTCCGGAGCCTGGTTGATCAGTGCCCAGAACTTGCCCAGGGTCTGCACTGCGCCGAAGAACTGGTCCACGTCCACCGGCTTGACCACGTACGCGTTCACGCCCATGTCCCAGCTGCGGGCCAGGTCGCTTTCCTCGCGCGAGGAGGACAGGATCACCACCGGCAACCGCTTCAGCTCATCGTGTTCGCGGATCTGCCGCAGCACTTCCAGGCCATCCATGCGCGGCATCTTGATATCCAGCAGCAGCACCGCCGGCAGGCCCTCTTCGCGGCTGGCGAAGGCGCCACGGCGCAGCAGGTAATCCATCACTTCCACGCCGTCTTCGACGTGCACGATGGGATTGGCCAGGCGCGCTTCCTGCAGCGCATCGATCGCCATTTCGGCGTCGGCCGGGCTGTCTTCGGCCAGGAGGATGGTGCGCAGCGTCGTCATGCGATGGGGCCCTGTTTGTCCGTGTCGAGCACGGGGGGAAGATAGAAGTGGAAGGTGGCGCCGGCATCCGGCGCGGCTTCGGCCCAGATGCGGCCGCCATGGCGGGTCAGCACCCTGCGAACGCTGGCCAGGCCGATACCGGTGCCGGGATAGTCGCTGGCCTTGTGCAGGCGCTGGAATACACCGAACAGCTTGCCGGCGTAGGCCATGTCAAAGCCTGCACCATTGTCGCTGACCGTGAACTGATGACCGCCATCGGGCTGCTGCTGGTAGTCCACGCGGACCTTGGCCGGCTCGCGGTTGGCTGAATACTTCACCGCGTTGCCCAGCAGGTTCAGCCAGACCTGGCGCAGCATGTTTTCGTCGCCCACCACGATCGGCAGCGGCGCGATGCTCCACTCCACCTGATGGGCGTGGCCACTGCTCTCGGCTTCGCTCTGCACGTTCGCGTCGAGCATCGCGCGCGTATCGGCCACCAGCGACTGCATGTCCACGGTCTGCTGGCGCATCGCCACGCGGCCCAGGCGCGAATAGACCAGAAGGTCGTCGATCAACGTGGCCATGCGCCGCGCTGAACCGGAGATCACCCCCAGGTAGTGCTGGCTCTTCTCGTCGGCAGCCTCGCCCAGATGGCGAGACAGCTTGTCCGAGAAACCGGCGACATGGCGCAGCGGCGCGCGCAGGTCGTGCGACACCGAGTAGCTGAACGCTTCCAGTTCGCGGTTGACCTCCGAGACCTGGGCAACCTTGCCCTCCAGCTGCCGGTTCAGTTCTTCAACACGTGTCTGCACCGCACGCTGCACGGTCACATCGCTGACGGTCAGCAGCACCACTTCATCGTCGGTGTCAGGCAGCGGCATGCGCCGGGCGTTGAGCAGCATGTAACGGGACATGCCGTCGACGGTGCGTTGTTCGTGTTCGAAATCCCACAGTTCGCGGCCGCGCAGCAACACATCGGCCAGACGCTGGCGCACCACCGGGTCACGCCACGCGCCCTCGCCTACGTCTTCCAGCAGCAGGCCGTCGGCGCGCTCATCCTGCAGCCCGTACAACTCGGAGAACGCGGGATTGTGCAGCTGCACGCGCAGCTCGCGATCCAGCAGCACGATCGGTTCGCGCACGGTCTGCAGCACCGACGCCGCGCGTGCCGCCGCGCGCTGCGACTGCCGCTCTGCCTGCAGGCGGCGGCCGATCTGCCGTTGCAGCAGCCACAGCACCAGGCCGAGCAGTGCCAGCTGCACCAGCAGCGAGCTCCACGACACGAAGTTGGTCTGCCGCTTCTGTCGCTCCGCCTGCGCGGTGCGCTGGGCCAGCAGCGCTTCCTCACTGGCCTGCAGCTCTTCCACCAGGCCGCGGATCGGGTAGCGCGTGCTCAGGTCCTGCACCAGCTCGCGCTGGTCGCTGTTCGGCTCGGACTTCGCCAGTTCACGCGCAACCCCCAGCCGGCCTTCCAGCATCGACTGGATGCGGCCGATGCGGATCAGCTGGTCGGGATTGTCGCGGGTCATCCGGCCCAGTTCGGCCAGACGCTCGGGGATGTCGTTGGCCTTGCCCATGCGCTCGCGCAGGCCCGGCGCGTCCACGCCCTTGGACAGCGTCAACGCAGCAGATTCGATGTCGCGCACGTCGGTCTGCAGCTGCTGCAGGGCCACGGTCACCTGCTGGGTATGGGTCACCCAGCCCATGGCCAGTTCGTTGTCCTGCTGCAGTTTGCGCAGGGTCAACCACGGGACCACGATGATGGCTGCCGCTGCCAGTGCCAAAGCAGGCAGTCGCCAGCGATCCCAGATGTCATCACTGAAAACCAGCGCCATAGTTCCTCGTCAGCTCAGCCGGGGAGTGCGATCCGGGCAGGACCGGCCACGGCGGAACCGGCAATATAGCGCAGCCGGTCACATCTCTGGGGCAATGGGTCATTCGCCGGGGCGCCCACCAGCACGTATCGAGCAGGCGCCACAGCACAAAACAGGGGCGCCCCCGTGGGAGCGCCCCTGCCGATAACCTGCGGCGTCGATCAACGCTTGGCGGCACTGACCTTCAGTGCGGCGGCATCAACGCGGGTCACGCCCTTGATGCCCTTGGCGGTGGCGATGGCCTTGTCATGCTCGGCCTTGGTGGCAACGGTGCCACTCAGGCTGACCACGCCATTGACCGTCTCCACCTTTACTTCGGTACCCGGCACATTGCTGCTGGCGAGCAGATCGGCCTTGACCTTGGTGGTGATCCAGCTGTCGGTGACCGGCTCGTTGGAATCATGGCGGTCTGCATGGGTCATCGCCGAATGATCGGTTTTCGGCGGGCTCTTCGCTGCGGCGTCCTGGGCGAATGCGGCCGAGGAGGACAGCGCCAGGCCCAGGGTGAGGGCGGAAGCCAACAGCGTACGGGTCGTGGTGCTCATCGTTTGGTTCTCCTACTGGTTGGTGCGCCCAGTGTCGCCAAGTGCTTGTAGTGCAGGCGTGGCGCTGCGGTCACGCTCACGTGAATGGGCGCACCCGCAGCGGGAATGGTTCAGCTTCCGGGCGCGTAGTCATCTCGTTTACCCTGAGGTTCCTGTCCTGCACTTCACGATCTGCGCGGAGTCCTCCTATGCGCCCTGAACTGCAACTGGCCCTGATCGGCTACGGCCTTGCCGGCCGCGTCTTCCACGCCCCGCTGATCCAGCACACGCCGGGGCTGGCCCTGCACAGCGTGGTCAGTTCGCAGCGCGATACGCTGCTGCGCACCTTCAGCGACGTCCACGTACGCGCTACCGCACAGGAGGTCTTCGATGACCCTGCAGTGGATGCGGTGGTCATCGCCACGCCGAACGAACAGCACGCACCGTTGGCCATCGCCGCGCTGGCCGCCGGCAAGCATGTGCTGGTGGACAAACCGTTCGCCGTGAGCGTGCGCGAAGCCGAACAGGTGCTGGCCGCAGCGCGCGACGCTGGACGCATCGCCACCGTGTTCCAGAACCGGCGGTTCGATGCGGACTTCCTGACCCTGCAGGCGCTGCTTGCCGATGGCTCGCTCGGTGACATCGCCGAATGCCACGCACATTTCGACCGCTACCGTCCGCAGGTGCGCGAACGCTGGCGCGAGCAGGACGGACCGGGCAGCGGTCTGTGGTACGACCTGGGGCCGCACCTGCTGGACCAGATGCTGGTGCTGTTCGGCTGTCCGCAGGCGATCGATGCGGACCTTGCGGTGCAGCGCGAAGGCGGCAGCGGCGTCGACTATTTCCACGCCGTACTGCATTACCCGCGCCATCGCGCGATCGTGCATGCCGGTTCACTGGTCGCTGCGCCTGCCCCCCGTTTTTCCGTGCATGGCACGCGGGCCAGTTGGATCAAGCATGGCCTGGACGTGCAGGAGGGGCAGCTGCGTCGCGGCATCGCGCCAGGTGCGCCGGGATGGGGTATCGATCCGCGCCACGGCGAGCTGCTGCACTGCGATGCGGAGGACAACGTCCTGCGCAGCACCGTGGACAACCTGCCGGGCGACTATCGGCGCCTGTATGCCGACTTCGCGGCGGCGATGCAGGGTGAGGGCGAGCCGACGGTCAGCGCGCAGCAGGCGCTGCAGGTGATGCGGCTGCTGCAGGCGGGGATGGATAGCGCGCGCGAAGGGCGGCGGGTGCAGGTGGGGTGATCGGCAGGGCTGCGCCCTGCACCTGCCGACGCCAAGGCAACGGCAACGGCAACGGCCGAAGCAACAGCGGGCATTCCGTGGGATGGCGGGGTGGGTCCGGTTGCGGGGGACGCCGTAAACCCATCCCTGGGGGCTTGGCCGCGGCATCCATGCCGCGGACACCCCCGCA
>NZ_JARXWD010000044.1:0-13860 GCF_029892765.1 Stenotrophomonas sp. 1278 | reverse complement strand
GTTGCGGGGGACGCCGTAAACCCATCCCTGGGGGCTTGGCCGCGGCATCCATGCCGCGGACACCCCCGCAACCGGACCCACCCCGCCTTCGACAGTTGTCCGCTGCTCTTGGGGGTGTCGACCTTGGTCGACACGGCATGGCCTGCTCTTGGTGGGTGTCGACCTTGGTCGACACAGTAGATCCACGCCATGCGTGGATCTACATAAAACCGGTGCTTACGACTTCTTGATGGCGTGGCCGCCGAATTCATTGCGCATCGCTGACAGCAGGCGGTCGGTGAACGAATTGGATTCGCGCGAACGCAGGCGTTCGAGCAGCGACAGGGTGATCACCGGGGCCGGTACGTCCAGCGCGATCGCTTCGGCGACGGTCCAGCGGCCTTCACCGGAATCTTCCACGTACGGTGCGATGCCATCCAGCGCGGGATTGCGCTTGAGTGCTTCGGTGCTGAGGTCCAACAGCCACGAACGCACCACGCTGCCGTGGCGCCAGACCTCGGCCACCTGCGCCAGGTCCAGTTCCATCTCCTGCTTGCGCTCCATCAACGCGAAGCCTTCGGCGTAGGCCTGCATCATTCCGTACTCGATGCCGTTGTGGACCATCTTGGTGAAGTGGCCTGCGCCGGACGGGCCCACGCGCGCCCAGCCGCGGTCCTCGGCCGGTGCCAGCGTGCGCAGCAGCGGTGCGATCTGTTCGACCACCGCTGCATCGCCACCCACCATCAGGCTGTAGCCTTCCTGCAGGCCCCACACGCCGCCGCTGGTGCCACAGTCCACGTAGCCCAGGTCATCTTCGGCCAGCGCCTTGGCGCGACGGATCGAGTCCTGGTAGTTGGAGTTGCCACCGTCGATGACGATGTCACCTTCGGCCAGGTGCGGGGTCAACTGGCCCAGCGTCTGGTCCACGGTATCGCCGGCGGGCACCATCAGCCACACCACGCGCGGCACCGGCAGCGCGGTCACTGCGGCGGCCAGCGAATCAACCACCTCCAGGCCGGCCTCGGCGGCGCGCTGGCGGGCGCCCTCGCCCGGGTCGTAGCCGACAACGCGGTGGCCACCGCGGTGCAGGCGCTGGGCCATGTTGGCGCCCATCCGGCCGAGGCCGATCATTGCAATATCCATTGTTTCACCTTCAGTTGGGGTCTAGGGTCAGGCTGCCTGGCCTGCCGGTGGCTGCGCAGTGGCGCAACTGCGCCTCGCGCCAACGCCGGTAGAGCGTGGTATGCAGATTGTGCAACGCCAGGTCGATGGAAAACGGCGTACGCGGATTCCGGTCGAGCAGGCGGATGATGTGGTAGCCGACAGGACGTATACCGCGTGGGTGCGCGTAGATCACGAACTGCTGGTAGAACGGATCGTCCAGCAACTGGTCCATCTGCTGCACGACGTCACGATAGCGCGGGGCCAGCTGCGCACGCAGCGCTGGATCGCGTTCGTACAGCAACCGCTCGAAATAGCGTTGGCCGACACGCGGAATGCCCTGCGCCAGCTGCCACAGGGCACGGTTGCGCTGGTCATACCAGGCCAGGCCACCGTGCTCCGCCAGTGCCTGCGCCGCGCCTTCGCCCACCTCCACCACGACGAAGTTCTCCGCCTGGTTGCTCAGATCGTCCAAGGTGCCTTTGTCGAAGACGTGTTCGATGAAGCCCGGCAACCCGACAAAGGCCTGCCGCCCCATCGCCGACGTGCGCACGGCCTTGCCGTCGGCCATGAACTGGCCGGCCTGCGCGCCCAGCAGGATGCTGTCGGTGTCGTGCAGGCCAAGGAACGTGCCGATGGACAGTTCGGCGGGCGCGAATTCCGCATCGAAGGCGGCATCGCCGTACAGCTCGCGCTGCGTGGCCAGCTGCGCGACCTGGCGGCCGACGCCGCACTCGGCGCGAACGTGGCCCGTATAGAACGCATCCAGTGCGCGGCTGTTGCTGGCGGCAGGCACATAGCCACGACCGAAGCTGCGCACCCGCTGCCATCCCTGTGCCGGAGCACCGCGTGCGCCAAAGCCTATCCAGCCCAGCTGCACACCGGTGAAGCGGAAGGATTCATTGTCCTGCAGTGCCTGCGTAGCGCGTTGCACGGCAGCGCCCAGTTCAAAGGCGTAGGCACAGACCGTGGCCGGGTCATCCAGCAACTGCTGCAACAGGGCCTGCCGGTCGGCCGCGGCCAGCGTTCCCGGCCAGCGCACGCGCAGATCACCGGCCGCCTGCGCCTCGGCCAGCGAGGCACGCGTACACACCGGCCCACCCTGTACCTGTGGTGCGCTGATCGCTGCGGTTTCAAAGCGCCATCCCAGCCGCTGCAGCAGGCCTTGGCTGCACTCGGCCGTAGCGGCCAGCGTGCTCAGGGGCCAGCCCAGCAGCAGGGCCCACGCGATCACCCTGCCGCGCACGCTCAGCCCTGGTCCGTTGCTGCCGGCGCTGGTTCGGGCTCAGGCCCGGCAGGAGGCTGCGGCGACGCGGCCGGTTGCGGTTGCGGCTCTGGCTTCGCTGCCGCTGGCAGGTACTGCTGCAGGCGCTGGAAGAAGCGCCGATAGAACTCGGCATCGGTGATCGTGCTGCTGGCCACTTTCACCAGTGAGTCGTCATTGCTGCCGAACGGCAGCGACACCGAGCCCAGCGCGCCCACGCCCACACTGGCCGAGGTCGGGCTCTTCTTCAGTGCATAGCGGTCCTGCACGGCGCTGACGAACACCAACGCCTGACTGCCACGCGGCGCGCACGAGATACGCAGTACCAGCTGCTCATGGTCGTCCTCGCGCGGCTGGAAGTTCTTGTTGCCTTCCACCTGCGCATCGTCCGAGCGTGCGATGGCATAACCCTGGCTGAGCAGCGTGCGCCGGGCTGCTTCGCAGGCTTCGGCCGGACGGCCATCGACGGTGCGCGAGAAGGTATCGCCGGAGTCGAAGGACTCCCGCAACAGGCTGCTGTCCGCGGCACGACCGCCACAGGCGGTCAATGCCAAGGCACTGGTGGCAGCCAGCAGGGAAGCAGAAAGAAGGGAGGCCCGCATGGGTACTCCTGCGAATACGTTATCCCCGAGGGTAGCCCCCTGCCCGTGTGCGCCGGGTCGAAAACACCGGGCCCGTCCCCCACCGTTGTACCCGGTTCATGCAAAAAGAGGACGGAAGGATCAAGTCGTTTGTGCCACTAACGACTTGATCCCTCCGTCCCCTTTTTCAGTCAATCAGTCGGCCCAGCGGCCTGCGGCGGTGGACTGCGGCAGCACCTGCGCCGACAGCGGACGGTCGGCCTCCAGCAGGTTCACCGCGTCGGCCAGGATCGAGGCCGATTCACGCAGCAACGGATCCGGACGCTTCTCGGCGGCCTTCTCGCGGGCGGCATCCTTGACGATGTCGCGCTCGTTGCCGGTCAGGCCGTCATCACTGCTGTCATCGGCCAGCGGGTCCAGGGCCAGGCCCAGTTCCTTGCGCACGATCTGGCGCTGCTTGCGCTGGGTGTCCTGGCGCTCGCGCTCGGCACGTCGGGTCGCTTCATTCAGCGAGACGTACTTCTTCGCCGCTTCAGTACGGAACTGCTCCACGTCCTCGTTCCACCACTGGAATTCCTTGTCGGTGGCGATGCGCGCGTCGTGACGCGTTTCCAGCTTCGGCAGCAGCGGCGCGAAGTTGCCGTACTGGGTGTGCGGCACCGCGGCGATGCGGGTCCACGGCAGGGCATTGTCGTAGGTGCTCTCGCCGAACTCGGTGGCATCGACGCTGGCCGGGAACGCCAGGTCCGGCACCACACCCTTGTGCTGGGTGCTGCTGCCGCTGATGCGGAAGAACTGGGCGATGGTCAGCTTCACCTGGCCAAAGCGCTGGGCTTCGCCGCTCGGCCAACGGTCCAGGTCGACGATGTTCTGCACCGTGCCCTTGCCGAAGCTGGTTTCACCGATGACCAGGCCGCGGCCGTAGTCCTGGATGGCACCAGCAAAGATTTCCGACGCCGAGGCCGAACCACGGTTGATCAGCACGGCCAGCGGACCGTCCCATGCCACGCCCTGGTTGCGGTCGCTGTTGACGGTGACCCGGCCACCGGATTCACGCACCTGCACCACCGGACCCTGCTCGATGAACAGACCGGTCAGCTCGATGGCCTCATCCAGCGAACCGCCACCGTTGTTGCGCAGGTCCAGCACCACGCCGTCCAGCTTGTCGGCCTTGAAACCGGCCAGCAGCTTGGCCACATCGCGGGTGGCCGACGCGTAATCGGTGGCGTTGCGACGACGGCCTTCGAAGTCCTGGTAGAAGGTCGGCAGCTTGATCACGCCGACCTTGCGTGCCGGCTCGCCATTGACGGCCGGGATGGTCATGGTCTCGCCCTTGGCGGCCTGTTCGGCCAGGCGCACCTTCTGCCGGGTCAGCACCAGGGTGTGGTGCTTGCCATCGACGCCCGCTTCGGCCGGAATGAACTCCAGCTTCACCTGGGTGTCCTTGGCGCCACGGATCTTGGCCACGACATCATCGATGCGCCAGCCGATCACATCTTCCACCAGCCCGGACTTGCCCTGGCCGACGCCGACGATGCGGTCACCCGGCTTCAGCGTGCCGTCCACGGCCGCCGGACCACCGGCGATGATCTCGCGGATCACCACCACGTCGTCCTGGCGCTGCAGCTGCGCGCCGATGCCTTCCAGCGACAGCGACATCGCCTGGTTGAAGTTCTCGGCGGTACGCGGGGTGAAGTAATCGGTGTGCGGATCAACCGCGCTGGTGTAGGCGTTCATGAAGAACTGGAAGGTGTCTTCGCCCTTCAGCTCGTTGACCGACTTTTCCAGGGTGGCGTAACGCTTGTCCAGCGTCTTGCGGATGTCATCGGACTTCTTGCCGGCCAGCTTCAGGCGCAGCCAGTCATTCTTCACCGACTTGCGCCACAGCTCGTCGAGCTCGGCGTTGGACGCTGCCCACGGCACGTCCTTGCGGTCGTACTCGAAGCGCTCGTCGGTGGTGAAATCCGGTTCCTGCTTCAGCAGCTTGCGCGCATAGGCCACGCGCTCGCCGACGCGCTGCTTGTAGACCGCGAACACCTGGAAGGCCGGCTCCAGCTCGCCGCCGCGGATGGCATTGGCAATGCCGGCCTGGAACGGTGCGAAGCGGGTGATGTCGGCCTGGGTGAAGTACTGCTTGCCGCCGTCCAGGGTCTCCAGGTAGCGCTTGAACACATCCTTGGAGGTGGCTTCATCGAGCGCACGCGGGCGATAGGCGTAGCGGCTGTCGGACAACAGGCCGTATACCAGCTTGGAGGTGGTCACCTGATCGGCGGTAGCCGCCGCCGGCAACGCCGGCGAGTCGGCCTTGGCCGCCAGCGCCAACGGCGCAACCAGCGCCAGGGCCATCAGGAATGCGGGGGCTTTGAATTTCATTGACGTGCTCGAAGGCGCCTTGCCAAGGGGGAGACTGCAGGGTGTTCAGACACCACGACAGTGCCGAAAGTTGCCGGGTTTGTCACCCGTCCACTTCCAGTGGAAAACCAGCCTAGCGGGGCCGGTGTAGCAAATTGTGAATGGCTGAAGAGCGGCCCACCTTGCGGTGACGTCTATCAGGTTACGGAGGCCGTCGGGTTGCAAGCCCCCTGAGTCAGGGGGCGGCCGCGAAGCGGCGGGGGTGTGGGTGGTGGTAAGCCGGGGCCCACGGTGTGCGCAGCACACCGTGGGAAGCGGTAGCGCGCATCGCGCAACCGCTTACTGGACGCCGGCGCCCTTGGCCTGTACGTCGGCGTGGTACGACGAGCGCACCATCGGGCCGGAGGCCACGTGGCTGAAGCCCAGCTCGTAACCGTAGACTTCCAGCGCCTTGTAGTCGTCCGGGGTCCAGTACTTCAGCACCGGGTGGTGGTGCGCGGTCGGCTGCAGGTACTGGCCGATGGTGATCATGTCCACATTGTGCGCACGCAGGTCGCGCATGGTGGCCTTGATCTGTTCGAAGTCTTCGCCCAGGCCCAGCATGATGCCCGACTTGGTCGGTACGTCAGGGTGCTGCGCCTTGAAGTTCTTCAGCAGGTTCAACGACCACTGGTAATCGGCACCCGGGCGCACGTTGCGGTACAGGTCCGGCACGGTTTCGATGTTGTGGTTGAACACGTCCGGCGGGTTCTGCGCCAGGATCTCCAGCGCGCGCTCCATGCGGCCCTTGCCGCGGAAATCCGGGGTCAGCACTTCGATGCGGGTGCCCGGCGACTTCTCGCGGATGGCGGTGATGCAGTCGACGAAGTGCTGGGCACCGCCATCGCGCAGGTCATCGCGGTCGACGCTGGTCACCACCACGTACTTCAGGCCCATGTCGGCCACGGTCTGGCCCAGGCTGGCCGGCTCGTTGGCATCGGGCGGCTTCGGCCGGCCGTGTGCCACGTCGCAGAACGAGCAGCGGCGGGTGCAGACCTCGCCCAGGATCATGAAAGTGGCGGTGCCGTGGCCGAAGCATTCGTGGATGTTCGGGCAGCTGGCTTCCTCGCACACGGTCACCAGTCGGTTCTCGCGCAGCTTGGCTTTCAGGTTCTGCACGGCATTGCCCGAAGGAATGCGCACACGGATCCAGGAGGGCTTGCGCAGCACCGGCACGTCGGCGAACTGCACCGGTGAACGGTTGATCTTGTCCCCACCCATCTGCTTGACCCCGGCCTGCAACGGCGCGGTGGACGGAAGCTCGGCCTGCACGATCTGCAGGGGAATGGTGCGGGCAGTGGTTTCAGTCATGGCGTTTCCGGGGGCGGTCAGGCGGCCGCAGAGAGATCAGGCAGTTCAGGCACGGGCTGCAGCAGCAGGCCGAACTGGCGGGCCAGGTGGTCCAGCAGCACCGGCTTGACGGCGTCCATCCCGGACGGCCCGCCCAAGTCTAGCACCGTGGTCACCTGCAACCCCTCGTAACCACAGGGGTTGATGCGGTGGAAAGGATCGAGGTCCATGGCCACGTTGAAGGCCAGGCCGTGGAAGGTGCAGCCGCGCCGCACGCGGATGCCGAGCGCGGCGATCTTGGCGCCGCCGACGTAGACGCCCGGGGCGCCATCGAGCCGTTCGGCACCGATGTTCCATTCCGCCAGGGTGTCGATGATGGCCTGCTCGATGCGGCATACGTAGTCGCGCACGCCGATGCCCAGCCGCGGCAGCCGCAGCAGCGGATAGATCACGATCTGGCCGGGGCCGTGGTAGGTCACCTGGCCACCGCGATCGACGTGGACCACCGGGATCTCACCCGGCGCCAGCACGTGTTCGACCTTGCCGGCCTGGCCCAGGGTGAACACCGGATCGTGCTCGACCACCCACAGCTCGTCCAGCGTGTCATCGTCGCGCTGGTCGGTGAAACGCTGCATGGCGTGCCAGACCGGCTCGTAGGCCTGGCGCCCCAGGTCACGGACCACCGCCGGGCGCGGCGGGCGCGCCTCGGGGGCAGCCGCTTCGGCAGGACAGCTGACGGCTACACCGTCCACTTCACTTCCGGGTGGTCGCGCAGGGCCTGGTGGGCCACGTCGTACTGATCGCGGTTCTCGGCCCGGAAGACCAGGCGCACCGAGACGTACTTGCCGTTGGACGAATGCTTCCAGCTGATGCGCTCGTTCACCACGTCAACGCCAGCAGCCAGCAGCAGGCGGGGGAGTTCATGCTCCAGGCCGCGGTTGGCCGGGCCCATCGCGCTGAGCTCGAACTGACCGGGGAACTGGAAGCCGTGTTCGGGGTTGTCGGACTTGATTTCCATGCGCCCATTATCGGGCCGCAGGGCAACAAACCCAAGAGTATTCATGTAAGCCGGCGGCACTGCGGGCGGGCCGCTGCGTTGCAGCTGAACATCCATTCAGGCTGCGACCCACATCCCAGGGCCCCTGCCCCATCGCTGCGGCTTCACCTGCGGTAACCGATTGTATCGATCAGACAATGTTGTTTTCGGAACAGACAAGTGATCCCAGCGCGCTCGTTCCATCACAGCGCCGGGAGTACCGTGTCGTTGCATAAAACGACAGACAAAAGCCCCCTTCCCGATGATCATCCCATCCATGCGCTACCTCGCATCCTTTGGATTGTCCGGCCTGCTGGCCACCGCCCTCCCCCTTTCCGCCTACGCAGCCGAGCAATGCGGCCCGGACGCGATGCGCGAGCATCCGCCGCAGGTCAATTTCCGCGTCGACAACGACCTGTTCGGCGGCCGCCACCAGGACCAGGGCTATACCAACGGCGCCCAGCTGACCCTGGTCTCGCCCAATCTGGTCGATTACACCGACGACCCGTGCCTGCCGCGCCTGGCGCGCTGGGTGAACAGCCACCTGGAGGCACTGCACCCGGGCAGGTTCGAACAGCAGAACATGATCTTCAGCCTGGCTCAGGGCATCTTCACCCCCACCGATTTCACCCGGAAGGACCTGATCGAAGACGACCGCCCGTATGCGGGCGTGCTGGTGGCCAGCTTCGGCTACAACGCACGCAGCGGCGACCACCTGCAGACCACCCAGCTGACCCTGGGCGTGGTGGGCCCGTGGGCGCAGGGCCGGCAGGTGCAGAACGCGGTGCACGACGTGCTGGGTGATGAGAAATTCCAGGGCTGGGACAACCAGCTGCACAACGAACCGGTGTTCATGCTGACCCACGAGCGCATGCGCCGCTGGCCGGGCGATGCCAGCATCAATGCCGACGGCTGGGGCTGGGATGCGATCAGCCATTACGGCGGCTCGATCGGCAACCTGGAAACCAAGGCCAACGTCGGCGGCGAAGTGCGTTTCGGCTGGAAGCTGCCCGACGATTTCGGCAGCACCCCGCTGCGCCCGGCCGGCGAGAACACCGCGCCGACCCGGGGTGGCAAGCCCAGTGGCTGGTCGTGGCACATGTTCGCCACCACCGATGCGGCGTGGGTGATCCGCGATATCACCCTGGACGGCAACACGTTCCGCAACAGCCACAGCGTGGACAAGCGCCACGTGGTCGCCTACGGCGGTTACGGCGTGGCAGTGATGCGCGGCCGCTGGAAATTCGCGGTAGCCCGCTACCACAGCACCCGCGAGTTCAATGGCCAGCGCGAAGCCCCGGTGTTCGGCAGCTTCACCATCAGCCGCTCGCTGTAAGCGAGGGGCTGATGGTGAAGCGGGTAGGTGCCGACCGTTGGTCGGCACACCGGATTGAATCGCTCGCTGTAAGCGAGGGGCTGTGTCCGCCGGGCATGGCCCGGCGCTACCCGATCATCGGTAGCGCCGGGCCATGCCCGGCGGAACCCTACGAAAAAGGCCGGCATTCGCCGGCCTTTTCCATTCACCGCAGCAGGCTGCGGATCATTCCGATTCCCACCACATCCAGAAGCTGTCCCACAGGCGCTTGAAGAAGCCGGCCTGCTCGACGGCGGCCACAGCCACCAGCGGCGCTTCGGCCACCAGCTTGCCATCCAGGGTGACCTTGACGGTGCCGATCTGCTGGCCAGCGGTGAACGGCGCTTCCAGGGTCTTGGGCACGTCGATGCTCGGCTTCAGGTCGTTGTAGCGACCGCGCGGCACGCTGACCAGCATCGGCTGCGCCACGCCCAGCTGCACCTTGTCGGTGGTGCCCTTCCATACCTTGTGCTCGGCCACGGCCTTGCCCGGCTCGTACAGGCGGTGGGTCTCGAAGAAGCGGAAGCCCCAGTTCAACAGGGCCAGGCTGTCATCGGCGCGCTGCTTTTCCGACGCGCCGCCCAGCACCACCGCGACCAGGCGCTGGTCACCGCGCTGGGCCGAGCTCATCAGGCAGTAGCCAGCCTCGGAGGTGTGGCCGGTCTTGATGCCGTCCACGCTGCCATCGCGCCACAACAGCAGATTGCGGTTGGGCTGCTTGATGGTGCCGACCTGGAATTCCTTGATCTTGTTGTACGCGTAGGTTTCCGGGTAGTCGCGCACCATCGCGCGGCCCAGCAGGGCCAGGTCGTAGGCGCTGCTGTGATGGCCCGGGGCGGTCAGGCCGTGGGCGTTCACGAAGTGCGAGTTCTTCATGCCGATCTTGGCGGCGTAGCTGTTCATCAGCGAAGCGAAGGCTTCTTCGCTGCCGGCCACGTGCTCGGCCAGGGCGATCGCGGCGTCATTGCCGGACTGGATCGCCATGCCCTTTTCCATGTCTTCCAGGCGCGCGGTCTGGTTGACCGGGAAGCCGCTGTAGCTGCCGTCGGTGCCGGCACCACCTTCGCGCCAGGCGCGTTCGCTCATCATCACCTGGTCATCGGGACGGACCTTGCCGTTCTTGACCTCGGCGGCGATCACGTACGACGTCATCACCTTGGTGATGCTGGCCGGGGCCAGCTGTTCGTTGATGTTCTCGCCTGCCAGCACCTGGCCGGTAGCGTAGTCCATCAGCACCCAGGCCTTGGAAACGCTGGGTGCAGGCGCCGGCGGCGTGGCCACGGTGGCGGGGGCAGCAGCGGCGGCAGGCGCCGGGGTGGCCGGGGTCGGCAGCGGCGTCTGGGCGGAGGCCAGGCCCACCACCAGGGTGGCGGCCAGGGCAGTGGCGGCGGAACGGAAATTCATGGGACAGCAGGCTCCAGGGGACGGCCGGAAAATGAAGGATGGGGCGAGGTGGCCATTGTAAGGCCGAGGTGGCAAGGGCCGGCAGCACCGGCCCGGGCGGAATCAGTCCTTGACGATCTGTGGCGAGCCAAAGCCCAGACCCGAGATGCGCCCGGCAAGTTCCGCCGCGCTGGCATGGTCGCTGGCGGGTACCCGCAGGCGCCACAGGGTACGACCACCGGCAGCGATGTCGCTGACGGTGGCACCGACGATGCCGGCAGCGTTGAGCTGGCCCATCGCCCGGTTGGCGTTGTCGCGGTTGGAGAAGCTGGCGACCTGCAGCATCACCGCGCCCACCACCTTCTGCGACAGGCTGGGGCTGCTGGCCGGGGCCGGGCCGCGCGGCATGGCGTTGGCCACGACCGGCGCTGCCGGACGCGACGCGGGTGCGCTGGGCGGCAGGCTGCTGACCGCCACTTCCGGCATCGTGCTGACAGCGGCCTGGGTGGTAGCCGGCTGGCCGCGCTCGGGCGCGGCGTCGGCCGGCAGGCGCTTGACCAGTCGATCGATGTCGCTGTCGGCAACCGCACGTGCGGCGGGTGCGGGGCGTGCGCTGGCAACCGCAGCGGTAGCCGTAGCCGCTTCAGCAGCACGGCGTTCGCGGCGCGACGGCTTCTGCGCCATCAGGTTGGTTTCACCCGGCTGCACTGCGCGCACTTCCACGTTGCCGGTACCGCGCTGGGTGATGCCCAGGCGCACAGCGGCGGCGTAACTGAGATCGACCACGCGGCCATCGTGGAACGGGCCACGATCATTGACGCGCACGATCACCGATTCGCCGTTGTCCAGGTTGGTCACGCGGGCGAAGCTGGGCAGCGGCAGGGTCTTGTGCGCAGCGGTGAACTGGTACATGTCGTAGACCTCGCGGTTGGAGGTCAGGCGGCCATGGAACTTGGCGCCGTAGTACGAAGCGGTGCCGCGTTCAACGTAGTTGCGGGTGTCGTCGAGCACCTTGTACTGCTTGCCCAGCACCACGTAGGGCGACTTGTTGCCGATCGCCGAGCGATCCTCATTGGTCACCACCGGCTCGGGAATACAGGCCACGTTGGGCACGTAACTGGGCGTGGTGTCTTTCACGCCGGGCTTGTACAGGCCACCGGCGGTGTAGTTGCCACGGGTGGACAGGTCCTCGGTGGCCGCCGCGTACGGCGAGCCCTCCGGACAATGCGCCGGACGCCCGCCCTTGCCCTGCACCACCGTGCCGGACGGCTTGCCACCGTGGCCGGCGGTCGCCGGCTTTTTCGGCGCGCTGCTGCAGGCGGCCAGCGCGAGGACGATCAATCCAGGGACCAGCCATCTGATGTTCATGCCGGGGGCAGCTCCTGTCCGGCAATGGCCTGCGACAACTGGAACACGGCCATCGCGTACATCTTCGAGAGGTTGTAGCGGGTGATTGCGTAGTAGTTCTGGAAGCCCAGCCAGTACTGCTTGCCGGTGCTGCCTTCAAGGGTGATCGGGGTAGCAGTGGCACCGGGCTGCACCGGCGCGCTGGGCTGGTAGCCGCGCTGGGCCAGGTCGGCCAGCGACCAGGTGGGCATCCACTCGGTCGGGTTGAACTCCTCGCGGCCGGCGGCGAGCGTGGCCGGCACGGCAACCTGGCCGCCGCGCACCCAGCCGCCCTTCTTCACGAAGTAGTTGGCGATGGACGAGAACACGTCGTCGTAGCTGGTGAACAGGTCACGACGACCATCGCCATTGCCGTCCACGGCGTAATCCAGGTAGCTGGAGGGCATGAACTGGCCCATGCCCATCGCACCGGCATAGCTGCCCTTGAGCGTGGTGATGTCCAGCTTTTCCTCGCGACCCAGCTCGAACAGCTTGGCCAGTTCATCGCGGAAGAACAGCTCGCGGCGCACTTCTCGCTCCAGCTTGGCCGGGTCGCCACTGCGCGGGTAATAGAAGGCCAGGGTGTACAGCGCATCGAGCACGCGATGGCTGCCGGCATTCTTGCCGTAGCTGGTTTCCACGCCGATGATCGCCACGATCACTTCCGCCGGTACGCCGGTGCGCTGCTGCACACGGTCCAGTTCGGCGCGATGCTGGGCAAGAAACGCCTTGCCGCCATCGATGCGTGCCTTGCTGATGAACATCGGCCGGTATTCGTTCCACGGCTTGACCCGTTCGGCCGGCCGCGACATGGCGGCGATGATCGGCTGGCGCACCTGCGCCTGGTCGAGCACGTTGCGGATCTCGTCGGGCTTGAGGCCGTAGCGCTTGGCGGTGTCGGCAATGAATCTGGCGCGCGCGGTCTCGAAGGGCACCGGGGTGAGATCGACCGGTGCTGCCGTGGCCGCGGTCGCTTCCGGCGCGGCCTCGGCAGGGCCGTGGGGCTTGGCCGCCGGGTGGCGCGGCGTACTGCTGGCCTGTGGCGAAGTCGGTGGGGACGTCGGCTGGGTCGCGCAGGCGACCAGGCCGAGGGTGAGCATGCAGGCCAGAGAACGTCGAATCATCACCGCAGGTTAGCAGGTCATGGATGAATTAAAACCCCTAACACCATGAATCACAACGATTTGCACGCGTTCAGCGCGAAATGTGAAGACGTTGTGATTGACCTGCCCCATTCAGGCAGAGGTTGCCGGTTGCGTCCCCATCCCCGCAGACGCAACCGGCCGCCGGACCCGGTCGGTACCTGCGCGGCTGCCGCTCCCCAGTGGCAGTGCTCCGCGCTCCCTGTACCCGTTGGATCAGTACTGCTTTCCCATCCGACGCCCCTCGCGCTGCATCAAAGACGGCGCGCCATGCCGAACGGGCCGCCATTGTGCAGGCCGATTGCGACAAGTCCATTGATCAGGATCAACGCGGCGTCAAAATGTGAATTGGCGCCCACTTTTAATGGAACTTCGTCAGCGGCGATGCTGCTGTGCGGCGTTGTGGGAACGATTACAGAAATGCGCTTGCGCAGATTCATGCGCGCATCGGCGGCGAAGGTCGGCGAACGGCGCAGCCCCTCGTGGGTGGGCGCAAAGCGATTCATGAGGGTTGGCCGGGTAGATGGGCTGCGCAGGGGACGCCGTGAACCCATCCTTGGGGGCTTGTCCGCGGCATCCATGCCGCAGACACCCCTGCGCAGCCCATCTACCCGGCCACGGACAGGTTCCTGCAGCTTCCACCCACGCAAAGAGAAAAAAGAAGAGCGAAGAGCAACAGCGGGTCGCTTCGCTCTGAGCCGAGCGTGGGCTCGGCTCTACAGGAAGCGTGGGCAACCGGCCATGCTGCTTTTGCTTTTGATCTTTTTTTCTTCTTGCGTGGGTGGACGCTGCAGGAACCTGTCAGCGGCCGGGGGGGGGGGGGGGGGGGGGGGGGGGGGGGGCGGGGCGCCCCCCCCCCCCCCCCCCACAACGGTGACCGCCACCCCCCCCCA
>NZ_JARXWD010000043.1:0-14994 GCF_029892765.1 Stenotrophomonas sp. 1278 | reverse complement strand
GGGGGGGGTGGGCGTTTGTTTGGCTACTTGCGTTTTACCGGTACCTTGCTGCCCCCCCCCCCCCCCCCCCCCCCCCGCCCCGCCAACCGCGGCTTTTGATTTCAGCATCCAACCACGAGGGGCTCAGCCGTTCGCCGCCGCAAACACCGGGCGCGTCAGGTTGTCCGCCTCGCCATCAGAGCACAGCACTTCGTCTTCAATGCGGATGCCGCCGTACGGACGGAAGAAGTCCACACGCTCCCAGTTGATCGCATCGCCATGACCGGCGGCCTTCACTTCGTTCAACAGCATGTCGATGAAGTACAGGCCCGGCTCGATCGTCACCACCATGCCCGGCTCCAGCACGCGGGTCAGGCGCAGGTACGGATGGCCGGCAGGACGCTCGATGCGGCCGCCTTCATCGCTGGCCGCGAAACCGGCCACGTCATGCACCTGCAGGCCGATCAGGTGGCCGATGCCATGCGGGAAGAACGCGGCGCTGACGCCGGTTTCCAGCGCAGTCTGCGGCGATACCTTGATCACGCCGAAGTCCTTCAGCACGCCCATCAGCGACAGGTGCGCATCCACGTGCAGCTGCTTGTAGTCGAAGCCCGGGCGCACGGCCGCGCACATCGTCTGCTGCGCGGCATCGACCGCTTCGATCATCGCCGCGAACTCGTCATGGCCGGCGGCGGCGTAGGTGCGGGTGATGTCGCTGGCATAGCCGTGCGCGCTGGCGCCGGCATCGATCAGGAAGCTGCGCAGCGGCTGCGGTGCCTTGCGGCCCAGTTCGGTGTAATGCAGCACCGCCGCATGCTCGTTCAAGGCCACGATGTTGCCGTACGGCAGCTCGGTGGCGTCCTGGCCCACGGCCTGGCAGTACGCCATGTGGATGCTGAACTCGTCGGCGCCGTTGCGGAACGCCGCTTCGGCCGCGCGATGGCCGCGCACGCCGAGCACCTGCGCCTGGCGCATCAGGGCGATTTCGTACGGCGTCTTGCTGCCGCGGTGCCATTCCAGGTAGTTCACCACCGGCGCCGGATTGTTGGGCACATACGCGCCCAGCGCGCTCTGCGGCTCACCCAGGATCGCGCAGCGCGCCGGGTCGGGCGGCAGCAGTGCCAGCGCTTCGTCCGGCGTGCGGATGATATGGATGTCGAAGTGCTCGACCCACCAGCCGCTCGGTGCATCCGGCACCACATGCCAGTAGTCGAACGGCTGGTGGAAGATCACCGCCGGACGCTTGCCCGGGGTGAACACGATCCAGCTGTTGGGTACACGGGTCAGCGGCAGCCAGGCCTTGAACTGCGGGTTGACCGCGTACGGATAGTCACGATCGTCGAAGACCTGGTAGTGCAGGGTGCCGCTGGGCACCACCAGGTGGTCGAAGCCGCCGCGTGCCAGCGCCTGCTCGGCGCGTCGGCACAGCACGGCCAGGTGGTCGGGATACAGGGCGCCGGGGTCTTGCTGGATCATTGCGGTGGCTCGACACGGAAAACGGCCCTAGATTCTGCCGGATACCGACGCAATCCGCTGTGCCGGAACCGGCACTCAGCCCGTCGAAACCGGTGCCTCGTCGCTGTCTTCGCCGATCCACCGGCGCAGCAGCTGCCGATGCTCGCGTGACAGGGTCAGGAAGCGGAAGCCTGCCCAGCTCTGGCCGGGGGCATGCGCCGGTTCGCTCCACAGCAGGTGTACGCCGACGTCGATCCACTCGCTGCGGCCATCGGCCACTGGCAGCGGGAAGCGCAACTGATACAGCGCATCGTCGCGCAGCGCGGCGCTGGCCAGCATCAGCATGCCGGTCTCGGACACGTTGCCAAGCCGACCGACCACGCTGTCGCGCATCTGGTCGGTCACCGGTACCAGATCGGACACCTGCCGGCGCGGCGCGCGGCGGGTATCAACGGGCGGTTGCGTACTCATGCGTTGGGCTCCTGCGGGCGACGTCCGGCCAGCGTGCGCAGTGCGCTCAGGCTGGCCTGCCAGGCGCGGTCGACCAGACGGCCCCTGTCTTCGGTGACCAGCTGCGCGCGTCCGGCGGCCATCTGCCGGGCGAGGGCATCCAGGGTGGTTTCGCCGATCTTCTGCCCACGCGCGTTGACCAACAGCACATGACCGGTCAGCAGGCTGTACCAGGACAGGCGCTGGCGGCGCAGCGCGCCCTCGCCATCGTCGATATCGAACCAGCTGCCGAAGGGCAGCGCGCACAGCTGCTGGTAACTGGTCTCCTCGGCCTCGCTGCGCGGTGCGGCGTCGCTTGCCGGGGCCTGTGCGCCGTTGTGTTCGCCCAGCCGTGCACGGGCTTTCAGGCGTGCACTGAGCTCGGTGCGCGAGGTGCTTTCGTCTTCGCCACCCGGCGTGGACAGGCGGCGCGCGACGGCAGCCGCCTCCTCTGCGTGGTAGCCCACCTGCAGCAGGGCCGATTCAACCTCGGCAGCCAGCGCAGCGTCGGTCGCGCTGCTTTCGCTGGCGGCCTCGGCAGTGATCGCCGCGATGCGTTCGGTCTGCTGCAGGCGCTCCTGCCATTGCGGAGAATCGTCGCCGTGGCGCAGGCGGGTCAGCGTCAATGCATCTGCCCACGCCTGGCGCAGCAGTGTCTGTACGAAGCGCGGCGGCTCCTGCGTATCGCAGCACTGGTCGATCTGCGCATTGGCCTGGCGTCGCGCAAGTTCCAGCCGCTCCTTGCCGCGTGCGGCTTCCACGTGGCGGCGCTCGGCCAGCTCGGCGCGGTGCGCGGCGGCGCGCTGGTGCTGCTGTATCTCGTCGTTGGCGGCGGCAAAGGCCTCGGGCGTGCGTGCATCCTGGCCGAGCAGGCCCTGCACGCTCTGCGCCAGCCGCTGCAGCAGCTGCGGATCGACATCGTCATCGCCGAGCCAGCTGGCGCCGGCTTCAGCGACATGGTTGAGCAGTTCGCGTGCAGGATGTTCGTCGCGCACGAAGAAGCCCGGGTCGGCCATCGCTGCGCGCGCCAGCGGTACCTGCAGGCGCGCGAGCAGCGCGGCTGGCACCGGGTCCGGCCGTTGCTGCTGCTGCACCTGCTGCAGCAGCAGGCGCAGCAGATCGAGATTGTCGCGGTCGTGGCTGCCAAGGCTGGCCTGCGTGCCATGTTCGCTGCGCAGCTGGGCGAGCACGGCGGCCTGCAGATCGGTCATGGCGCTGGCGGCGCCGGCCTGCACCTGCAGGCGCGCCAGCACGGCATCAACCGCTGCACTGGGCAGGGCCGCTGGATCGGCCGCTGGCTGTGGGGTCTGCCGCGCCTGTTGCAGCATCTCGTGCAGCACGCTGCTGGCCGGTACCGTCATGCCGGCCGACGCGCCGGGCGCGTCCGCATCGGCGAAGGCGTCCTGCATCAACGTCGACCACGAGCCGGGCGGTGCCGAGCCACCCCAGCCGGTCATCGGCGTGGGCACGCGCGGAGACGGGCGTCCGCTGCGGCCGCTGCCGACCGACTGGGTGATGATCCGGCGGGTGCTCGAAGAACGTGCCAGGTACGGGGTGTAGACCAGGCCCGGCAGGATGCCGTGCTGTGCCAGCAGCGCATTGGCGCGGTCGAGCACATTGCCCAGCCGCTCCAGTACCTGCCGCTCGAAGCTGCGGTACAGCGCCATCTGTACCTCGGCGCTGAGGGCATCCTGCTCGGCCAGCTTCCGCACCATCGCGCACAGGGCCTGCGGTGCCAGGGGCAGGGTGTCAGCTTCAAAGGCCGGTGCGCCGGCGACAACACCCAGGCGCTGGCCCAGCAGGTTCAAGGCGTTGGCCGAACGCAGGGTTTCCCGGCGCACCATTTCGGTCAGCAGCAGGTCGCGGTCGACTTCATGCTCGGCCACCAGGCTCAACCCCAGCATGCCGGGCAAGGGCGGTGGTGTGGCGGTAGCCACGACCGGGGTGATCGGTTCACGCAGCCGCGCAAGCGCATCGGCCAGCGCATCGAGCATGCGGTCGCTGAAGTGGCCGGCGAACGCATGCAGCTGGCCGCGCTGTGCCAGCAGGTCGGCCTGCTGTTGCGGGTTGCGGGCATGGTCGGCGTCATGCAGCAGGGTCTGCTCCAGCGCTTCCACGGTCAGGATCAGCGGTGCCGTCAGGGCCTGGTGGCACAGGCCGATCAACGCGCCCAGCAGCTCGCGCACGCGCGGCGGCAGGTCGGCTGCCGCCAGGCGGGCAGTGTCGGCACTGGAAAGGGAAAAGACAGCAGACATCGGCGGAGGGGGTCCGGATTCCCGCGGATCGATCTTGGAATCTACCGTGTCGGCCGGTGAAGGCGCTACTTTAGCGATGGATCCATTCAGGGCCGCCTTCGATGGCGGCGCCGCAGCAGATCATGCTTCCAGGAACAGGCTGACCACATCGTTGGTGAAGCGCCGGCCCAGTTCGGTCGGCTGCACGTGCCCGTCTGCCACCACCAGCCAGCCACGCTGCACTGCTTCGCGCAGTGGTACGTCCAGCACGCTGCGGGCCAGGCCGGTGCGCGATTCGAAATCGCGCAGGCTGAACCCTTCGTGCAGGCGCAGCAGGTTGAGCATGTACTCGAACGGCAGGCGCTCGGCGGCAATCACTTCGTCACCGCCGAACGATGCGGCCGTGCCTGCGGTATCCATGAACGTCTGCGGGTGCTTGTGCTTCCAGCGTCGCAGCACGTGTTCCTCGGCGCCGGAACTGATCTTGCCGTGTGCGCCGGCACCGATGCCCAGGTAGTCACCAAAACGCCAGTAATTCAGGTTGTGCGCGCTCTGCCGGCCGGGGCGGGCATAGGCACTCACCTCGTACTGGCCGAAGCCGGCCTGCGCCAGCAGCGCCTGGCAGTGTTCCTGCATGTCCCAGGCATTGTCTTCATCGGGGATGCCCTGCGGCGGCCGCGCGAAGAACACGGTGTTCGGTTCCAGGGTCAGCTGGTAGTGCGAGATGTGGGCCGGCTGCAACGCGAACGCGCGTTCCAGATCGGCCTCGGCACCGGCCAGGGTCTGCTCCGGCAGTGCGTACATCAGGTCGATGTTGAAGTTGTCGTAGCCCGCGTCCTGCGCCATCTTCACCGCGCGCTCGGCCTCGCCACTGTCGTGGATGCGGCCCAGTCTTTTCAGCGCGGCATCATCAAAACTCTGGATGCCGAAGCTGAGGCGGTTGACCCCGGCCGCGCGGTAACGATCAAAGCGACCGTGCTCGGCGGTGCCCGGGTTGGTTTCCAGGGTGATCTCGGCATTCGGTGCAAAGCGCAGGCGGGCACTGGCCTGCTGCAGGAAGCGGTCGATCGCCTCGGGCGGGAACAGGCTGGGCGTGCCACCCCCGAAGAACACGCTGCTGACCACCCGGCCCCAGACCAGCGGCAGGTCCTGGTCGAGGTCGCGCACCAGCGCATCGATGTAGGCATCGAAGGGCAGTTCGCCCTTGGCCTGGTGCGAGTTGAAGTCGCAGTACGGGCACTTGCGCACACACCACGGCAGATGCACGTACAGCGCCAGCGGCGGTGGCACCAGACGCGGTGGTGTGTCGTGGTCGCAGGACTCGCCGGGCAGGTGGTTGCAGTGGTCGTGGTCGTGATCGTGATCGTGCGGCATGGTGGTCATCGGTAGTGCCGGCCGCTGGCCGGCTTCCCTGTGTCGATCGGGTGGGGTATCAGAGCCAGGCCGCGAGCTGCTGCTTGAGCTGCTGCAGGGCGATGGCGCGATGGCTGATGGCGTTCTTCAACGCCGGTTCCATTTCCGCAGCCGTCAGGCCGTGGGTGGTGTCCAGGAACACCGGGTTGTAGCCGAACCCATTCGTACCGCGCAGTTCGCGGATGATCTGACCTTCCCAGCGGCCTTCGCAGATCAGCGGCTGCGGGTCGGTGGCATGGCGCAGCAGCACGATCACGGCGTAGAAGCGGGCGCTGCGCTGGCCATCGGCGATGTCGGCCATCGCTTCCAGCAACTTGGCATTGTTGGCCGCCGCATTGGTCGGGTGACCGGCATAGCGCGCGCTGTACAGGCCCGGTGCACCGCCGAGGGCATCGACGATCAGGCCCGAATCATCGGCCAGCGCCGGCAGGCCGGTCGCTTCGCAGGCCGCGCGCGCCTTCAGCAGCGCGTTCTCGACGAAGGTCAGGCCGGTCTCTTCCACATCGCCCAGCCCCAGTTCGGCGGCAGAGGTGATCTGCAGCGGCAGGTCGGCGAGGATTTCCTGCATTTCCACCAGCTTGCCAGCGTTGTGGCTGGCCAGGACAAGCTTCTTCATCAGCGGGGCTCCAACAGGTCCCAGGTGTTGCCGTACAGGTCGCGGAACACCGCGACCGTGGCGTAGGGTTCTTCGCGCGGTTCTTCCAGGAACTGGACACCGGCAGCCAGCATCGCCGCGTGGTCGCGGCGGAAGTCATCGGTGTTGAGGAAGAAGCCGACGCGGCCACCGGTCTGGTTGCCGATACGACTGCGCTGCTCGTCGTCGCTGGCGCGGGCCAGCAGCAGGGCGGCGGCGCTGCCATCGGTCGGGCCGACCACCACCCAGCGCTTGCTGCCCTGGTCGATGTCGTCCAGCAGCTGGAAGCCGAGCTTGCCGGTGTACCAGGCGATGGCCTCGTCATAGTCGGCCACCACCAGGGTGGTCAGGGCAATGCGCCGGTTCATGCCGACAGCGCTGCCTGCTGCGCGGCCAGCAGCTCGGTCACGCCCTTCTCGGCCAGGCCCAGCAGGGCATCGAGCTCGTCACGGCGGAAGGCATGGCCTTCGGCGGTGCCCTGCAGTTCGATGAAACCGCCGCCGTCGTTCATCACCACGTTCATGTCGGTGTCGCAGTCGCTGTCTTCGGCGTAGTCCAGGTCCAGCACCGGGGTGCCGCGGTAGACGCCGACCGACACCGCCGCCACCGCGCCGAGGATCGGATTGCGCTTGATGTCGCCGCGCTTCATCAGCACGTTCACCGCATCGACCAGGGCCACGTAGGCGCCGGTGATGGCCGCGGTACGGGTGCCGCCGTCGGCCTGCAGCACGTCGCAGTCCAGGGTGATGGTGCGTTCGCCCAGTGCGTTGCGGTCCACGCAGGCGCGCAGGCTGCGACCGATCAGGCGCTGGATCTCCAGCGTGCGGCCGCCCTGCTTGCCGCGTGCGGCTTCGCGGTCGCTGCGGGTGTGGGTGGCGCGCGGCAGCATGCCGTACTCGGCGGTCACCCAGCCTTCGCCCTTGCCACGCAGGAAGCCCGGCACCCGGTTCTCGATGCTGGCCGTGCACAGCACGCGGGTTTCACCGAAGCAGACCAGCACCGAACCTTCGGCGTGGCGGGTGAAACCGCGCTGGATGACGACCGGGCGCAGCTGATCGGGCTGACGGCCACTGGGGCGGAAATCGGACATGGGGCAGGTTCCGTAGGGAAAGGGAGTACGCCACCATCCCCGCGGCCTTCACGGGGCGGGGAAAGGGGCTCAAAAGAGACCGCTAGGGTACCATTCCCCCTTTGCAAGCACCGGATACATCCATGATTCGAAGCATGACGGCCTATGCCGGCGGCGAGCGCTCCACCCCGTGGGGAACGCTGGGCTGCGAGCTGCGCTCGGTCAACCACCGCTTCCTGGAAGTGGGCACGCGCCTGCCCGAGGAACTGCGCGCATTGGAACCGCAGCTGCGCGAACGCATTTCCGCGCGCCTGAGCCGTGGCAAGCTGGATCTGGTGATGCGCCTGCGCGCGCCGGACTCGGCCGCCAGCCTGCAGGTCAACGAGGTGCTGCTGGGCCAGCTGGGCCAGCTGGCGCACCGGCTGACCTCCGATTTCCCCAACCTGCAGGTCAGCTTCACCGACCTGCTGCAGCTGCCGGGCGTCACCCAGGGTGAGGCCACCGATGCGGCAGCCCTGCAGATTGAAGCGTTGGCGCTGCTGGACCAGGTGCTGGAGGGCTTCATCGCCGCCCGCGAGCGTGAAGGCAATACGCTGGCCACCGCCATCGCCGAGCGCGTGGATGCCATCGAGCGCATCGCCGCCGAGGTGCGCACGCTGATTCCGGCCATTCGCGACGGCCAGCGCACCAAGCTCGCCGCCCGCTTGGCCGACCTGCCGCATCCGGTTGATCCGGGCCGCGCCGAGCAGGAACTGGTGATGTGGCTGCAGAAGCTGGACGTGGACGAGGAGCTGGATCGCCTGTCCAGCCATATCGTCGAGATCCGCCGCGTGCTCAAGCAGCGTGAACCGGTCGGCCGCCGCCTGGACTTCCTGCTGCAGGAGTTCAACCGCGAGGCCAACACGCTGGGCTCCAAGTCGGTGGACAGCCGCACGTCCAACGCCGCCGTCGAGCTGAAGGTGCTGATCGACCAGATCCGCGAGCAGGTGCAGAACATCGAATGAGCATTTCCACGCCCCCGGCCGCGATCGCACGCGGCACGCTGTACATCGTTGCCGCGCCCTCCGGCGCCGGCAAGAGCAGCATCGTCAACGCCACCCTGGCGCGCGACCCGCAGATTGCCCTGTCGATCTCGTTCACCTCGCGGGCCATGCGCCCGGGTGAAGTGAACGGCCAGCACTACCACTTCGTCAGCGCCGAGAAGTTCGAGGAAATGATCGCCGCCGGCGATTTCTTCGAACACGCCTGGGTGCATGGTGACTGGAAGGGCACCGCCCGGCAGTCGGTGGAGCCGCAGCTGGCCGCCGGCCAGGACGTGCTGCTGGAAATCGACTGGCAGGGCGCGCAGCAGGTGCGCCAGCTGGTGCCCGGCACGGTGACGGTGTTCATCCTGCCGCCGTCCAAGCAGGCCCTGCAGGACCGCATGCGCAAGCGTGGACAGGACAGCGAGGCGGTCATCGCCCAGCGCCTGGGCGCCGCCCGCGATGAAATGCTGCACTTCAACGAGTTCGACTACGTCATCGTCAATGAAGTGTTCGACACCGCCGTGGACGAACTGTGCGCGATCTTCACCGCCAGCCGCCTGCGCCGGGACGCCCAGAAGGTCCGCCATGCCGGCCTGATCCAGGCCCTGTTGACCCCGGATGCGGGTTCAACTGATTGATTCATAAAGGGTCCGGTGGGGGTTGGCTTGATTTTGTCCAGCCCCTGCCAGTACACTCCGTCCCCTTTCCCTCATTCGACTGAGCGGCCGACCGGTCGCCGGGAGCCCGTATGGCCCGCATTACCGTAGAAGATTGCCTGGAAGTCGTTAACAACCGTTTCGAGCTGGTGATGATGGCCTCCAAGCGCGCCCGTCAGCTCGCCAACGGCGTGCAGGCCACGCTGGACAACAGCGAGACCGAGGACAAGCCGACCGTGCTGGCGCTGCGCGAAATCGCTGCCCGCAAGATCGACAACGCGCTGATCGACGAAGTCGAGAAGGCCGAGCGTGAGCGCGCCGAGCGCGAAGCGCTGGAGTGGGCCGCCGCCGAAGTGGTCGCCGACGAAGACATGTCCAAGAACGACGATTGATCGCATCGATCAACGTCATTGCTGGATACGCCGAACAGCCCGCCCCGTGCGGGCTGTTTCGCATTCAGGGTTTGCCGTAAACGTCGCGCTGGCATAGGCTTTGGCCATGAACCCAGGCCCCACTGCCAAGGTCGCCGCAGTCCCCGCTGCCGCCGTACCCGATTACGTCCTCCAGCTCGAACGCGCCGCCCACTACCTGCCGCCCGAGCAGCTGCCGCTGCTGCGCCGTGCGTGGGAAGTCGGTGCCTCCGCGCACGCTGGGCAGACGCGCAAGTCGGGCGAGCCCTACATCACCCATCCGGTGGCCGTGGCCCAGGTGCTGGCCGAGCTCGGCCTGGACGTGGAAGCGCTGATCGCCGCGATCCTGCACGACACCATCGAAGACACCCCGCTGACCCGCGAGGCCCTGTCGGCCGAGTTCGGCGAAGCCGTGGCCGAACTGGTGGACGGCGTCACCAAGCTGGACAAGCTGAAGTTCCGCGACCGCCAGGAAGCGGCCGCCGAGAGCTTCCGCAAGATGCTGCTGGCGATGTCGCGCGACCTGCGCGTGATCATGATCAAGCTGGCCGACCGCCTGCACAACATGCGCACGCTGGGCGCGCAGAGCCGCGAAGCGCGTGGCCGCATCGCCCGCGAGACGTTGGAGATCTACGCCCCGATCGCGCAGCGGCTGGGCATGAGCCTGGTCAAGAGCGAACTGCAGAACCTTGGCTTCAAGGCGCTGTACCCGTGGCGCCACGCGATCCTGGAAAAGCACATCCGCAGCCAGCCGGTCGTGCGCCGCGAGGCGCTGGCGCAGGTGGAAGTGCAGCTGTCGCAGCGCTTGGCCAAGGAAGGCATCGAGCACCGCCTGGTCAGCCGCATCAAGACCCCGTGGAGCATCTACAACAAGATGCGCGACGAGAACAAATCCTTCGACCAGGTGATGGATGTGTTCGGCTTCCGCCTGGTCGTGCGCGGCGTACCGCAGTGCTACCACTCGCTGGGGGCGGTGCATGCCGCGTTCAAGCCGCTGGATGGGCGCTTCCGCGATTTCATCGCCATTCCCAAGGCCAACGGCTACCAGTCGCTGCACACGGTGCTGTTCGGCCCGTATGGTTCGCCGATCGAAGTGCAGATCCGCACCGAGGAAATGGACCTTATCGCCGAGCGCGGCGTGGCTGCGCACTGGACCTACAAGTTCGGCGGTGATTCGCCCAACAGCGCGCAGAGCCGCGCCCACGCCTGGATCGTCGAACTGATCGATTCGCAGCGGGCCGCCGGTTCGTCGCTGGAGTTCCTCGACAACGTCAAGGTCGACCTGTTCCCGGACGAGGTCTACCTGTTCACCCCCAAGGGCAAGATCCTGGCCCTGCCGCGCAATTCCACCGCGCTCGACTTCGCCTACGCCGTGCATACCGACGTCGGCAACATGGCTGTGGCCTCGCGCGTGGACAAGAAACTGGTGCCACTGCGCACCAAGCTGGTGTCGGGGCAGTCGGTGGAGATCATCACCGCGCGCTCGGCCACGCCCAAGCCGCAGTGGCTCGAATTCGTGGTGACCAGCAAGGCGCGCACCGCCATCCGCCACCAGCTCAAGCAGCTGGAGCACGAAGACGCCGTGCAGTTGGGCCACCGCATGCTCGACCGCGCGCTGGAGGCGATGGACAGCTCGCTGGAGCGCCTGCCCAAGGGCCGCCTGGATGCCTTCCTGGCCGAACACCGGTTCCCGCGCCTGGAGGCCCTGCTGGCGGAAGTCGCGCTGGGCAACTGGATGCCGACCCAGGCTGCGCAGGCACTGATGGCCTACGCCGAACTGCGCGGCGGCGCGCATTCGCGCCACAGCTCGCAGGAAAAGATCCTGATCAACGGCAGCGAGCGTGGCGTGGTCACCTTCGCCGGCTGCTGCCAGCCCATTCCCGGCGACGACATCATGGGCTACCACACCGCCGGCAAGGGCATCGTGGTGCACCGCATGGATTGCCCGAACCTGGCCGAACTGCGCAAGTCGCCCGAGCGTTGGGTGCTGATCGGCTGGGATACCACCGTATCCGGCGACTACGACACCTCGCTGGTGGTGGAAGTGGAGAACGGCACCGGCGTGCTCGCACAGCTGGCCGCGGCGATCGCGCAGAGCCATTCCAACATCGAGCGCGTGGATTACCTGGACCGCGACTTCAACGCCGCAGTGCTGGCGTTCAACATCCAGGTGCGCGACCGCAACCATCTGGCCGAAGTGATGCGTCGCCTGCGCCGCCTGTCGGTCGTGCAGGCCGTTCGCCGGCAGTAGATCCTGCGCGGACCCCGGTAGCGCCGGGCCATGCCCGGCGAGCGCGCAGCGCGGCATGAATCAATTGCCACCGGGCATGGCCCGGCGCTACCGGATCCGCGCTGTTTCCCAACGGGAAGAGGATCCGACCCCAGCCGACATTGCCCCCACCCGGTACAATCACCGCTCTGTTTTCCCCCAACGCACCGGAGCGACCCATGTCCCGCCAGATCATCAACACCGAAAAGGCCCCGGCCGCCATCGGCCCGTACTCGCAGGCCGTGCGCGCCGGCAACACCGTGTATTTCTCCGGCCAGATTCCGCTCGACCCGGCCACCGGCGACATCGTCGGCGTCGGTGACGTCGAAGCGCAGGCCCGTCGTGCCTTCGACAACCTCAAGGCCGTGGCCGAAGCCGCCGGCGGTTCGCTGGACAAGGTCGTGCGCCTGGGCCTGTACCTGACCGACCTGGCCGAATTCGCCAAGGTCAACGCGGTGATGCAGGACTACTTCCAGGCCCCGTTCCCGGCCCGTTCCACCATCGAAGTCTCCGGCCTGCCGAAGGGCGCCAACTTCGAGGTCGACGCGGTGATGGTCATCGACTGACCGCCACGTGGCACGCAAGGCGGCGGTCACCCCGGCACTGGCACCGTCCGGTGAAGCATCGCTTGCGATGCTCGCCGGCGTCGGGCCGGCCGTGGCCGCCAAGCTGCAGGCGCGTGGCCTGGCCACCCTGCAGGATCTCTGGCTGCACCTGCCGCTGCGCTATGAAGACCGTACCCGGCTGACCCGCATCGAAGACCTGCGCAACGGCATTCCGGCGCAGGTGGAAGTGCGGGTGGTGGCCGTCGAGCGCGGCATGCGCTACCGGCCGATGCTGAAAGTGGCAGTGGAGGATGAAGGGCAGGGCACCCTGGTGCTGCGCTTCTTCCATTTCCGCCAGCAGCAGGTCGGCCAGTTCGCGGTCGGCAACCGCCTGCGCTGCTTTGGTACGCCCAAACCGGGGCACCTCGGGTTGGAGATTGTCCATCCCAGTTACCAGGTGCTGGGCCGCAACGACGATCCCGATCTCGGCGACCGCCTCGACCCGGTGTATCCCACCGTCGAAGGCGTCGGCCCGATGACGATGCGCAAGCTGATCGGCCAGGCGCTTGATCGCCTGCCGGAAGAAAGCACGCTGGAACTGCTGCCGACCGGCTGGCTCGAGGGCCTCGGCCTGCCATCGCTGCGCAGTGCGCTGCTGACCGTGCATCAACCACCGCCGGATGCAGACCTGGCCGCACTTGCCGCCGGTACCCATCCAGCGCAGCGCCGGCTGGCAATGGAAGAACTGCTGGCGCACCACCTCAGCCTGCGTCGCCAGCGCATTGCGTTGCAGGCGCATCACGCGCCGCCGCTGGCCGGTCCCGGCAAGCTGGCCAAGGCGTTGTTGAAGCAGCTGCCGTTCGCCTTGACCGGCGCGCAGGCACGCGTGTTCAAGCAGATCCGCGAAGACCTTGCGCGCCCCAGCCCGATGCTGCGGCTGGTGCAGGGCGATGTCGGCTCGGGCAAGACCGTGGTGGCGGCATTGGCAGCGATGCTGGCGGTGGAGCAGGGCAAGCAGGTCGCACTGGCCGCCCCCACCGAACTGCTGGCCGAACAGCATCTCAACAACCTGCGCGGCTGGCTGGAGCCGCTGGGCGTGCGCATCGCCTGGCTGGCCGGCAAGGTCACCGGCAAGGCGCGCGCGAAGGTGATGGAACAGGTTGCCAACGGCGAAGCGCAGGTGGTTGTGGGTACCCACGCACTGATGCAGGAGGCGGTGGTATTCCACGATCTGGCGCTGGCCATCGTCGATGAGCAGCACCGCTTCGGCGTTCACCAGCGCCTGGCGCTGCGCGACAAAGGAAAGGGCGGCAACAACGTGCCGCACCAGCTGGTGATGACCGCCACGCCGATTCCGCGCACGCTGGCGATGTCCGAATACGCCGACCTGGATGTATCGGCCATCGACGAACTGCCGCCGGGCCGCACGCCGGTGCAGACCGTGGCACTGAACAACGATCGCCGCCCCGAGCTGATCGAGCGCATCGCCCTGGCCTGCCGCGAAGGGCGGCAGGTGTACTGGGTGTGCACGCTCATCGAAGAAAGCGAAGAACTGGATGCCACCCCGGCACAGGCCACCTACGAATCGCTGCAGGCGCTGCTGCCCGGCGTGCGCGTGGGGCTGGTGCATGGCCGGCTGAAAGCGGCCGAGAAGCTGGCGACGATGGTCGCGTTCAAGGCCGGCGACATCGACCTGCTGGTGGCCACCACCGTGATCGAAGTCGGCGTGGACGTGCCCAACGCCTCGCTGATGGTGATCGAGAACGCCGAGCGCCTGGGCCTGGCCCAGCTGCACCAGCTGCGTGGCCGCGTCGGCCGTGGTTCGGCGGTGTCGCGCTGCGTGCTGCTGTACCAGGCACCGCTTTCGCAGATGGCACGCGAACGCCTGCAGACCATGCGCGAAACCAACGACGGTTTCGTCATTGCCGAGAAGGATCTGGAGCTGCGCGGGCCCGGCGAACTGCTGGGCACCCGGCAGACCGGCCTGGCCGGTTTCCGCATTGCCGATCTGGCCCGCGACGCGGGCCTGCTGCCGGGCGTGCATGCGCTGGCCGAACGCCTGCTGGCGCAGCAACCGGCGCTTGCAGATCGCGTGGTGCAGCGCTGGATCGGTACGGCCGTGCGCTACGCCTCGGCGTAAGGATCGGGCAGCCGGCCGGGGTCAGAGCCCTTGCCCTGCGACCAACGGATCCGACCCCTGCATTTCCTACGCTGCCGGCAACTGCGTGCCCATGTATTCGGCCAAACCCCGGCATGCCAGCAGCAACCCGAAGGGATAACGGGATGCGGTCATGTCGGCAGTCCTTGTGCAGCAAGGCAGGAGGGCACCCACGCGAAGGCGAGGGTGGCGGACGGTGAGTGGTTCCAATACCGGTGACTGCCTCAAGAGCGCCGACGGGCGCGAAGCCCCCACGCACCGCCCGCCATAGAACGCGCGGACGGATTGCCTGCTGGACGCCACGCAGTAACACGCGCGCAACGCCGGCAGGCAAGCGTAAACAACAAGGCAGTCAAACGGGATTGGAAGCCCGCGCCATCCGTTGTCGATGGCCTCCCATGTTTTCCATGAAGGGCTGTGCGTCTCAATGAGAAAAGTTGGAGAGATCGAAAACGCTGCAATTGCAGCGCGGCCCCGCCCGGCACGCCGATTACGTCATCTTTCCCGATCCCGCCGACGTCCATCCACGCATGGCGTGGATCTACCGTGTCGACCAAGGTCGACACCCACCAACAGCAGCGGGAACCTGTCGAAGGCGGGGTGGGTCCGGTTGCGGGGGCGTGAGCCGCATGGATGCGGCGACCGAGCTTACATGGAC
>NZ_JARXWD010000042.1:0-15117 GCF_029892765.1 Stenotrophomonas sp. 1278 | reverse complement strand
CTGTCAGATATCGACAAACAAAATGGGGTCGGATCCGTTTTCCTGCGGAAAACGGATCCGACCCCAAGAGCTGGCCCGGCAGATCGCGGAGGTCTGTCGAAGGCGGGGTGGGTCCGGTGGCAGGGGTGTCCGCGGCATGGATGCCGCGGCCAAGCCCCCATGGACGGGTTTACGGCGTCCCCTGCCACCGGACCCACCCCGCCTACCCACAGGAAGCCAGCTTTTGCTTCGGCCGTTGCCGTTGCCGTTGCCTCTGCGGGTGCAGGGCGCAGCCCTGCCGAACCACCCAAAACCCTTACTGGAGCAGCGAGCGCAGCATCCACGCGTATTTTTCGTGGGTCTGCAGGCGCTGGGTCATCAGATCCTCGGTCGGAGCATCGTCGCCCTTGGCAGCCACATCCAGCACTTCACGTGCCGTACGGCATACCGCTTCGTTGGCGACCACCAACTGGCGTACCATTTCACGCCAGTCCGCACTGTCGGTCAGGCCCGGCTCCTCGACGATCGAGGTCAGCGCAGCAAATTCCCGGTAGGAGCCCGGGGCATTGAAGCCCAGTGCGCGGATGCGCTCGGCCACATCGTCCAGTGCGGCCCACTGCTCGGTGTACTGCGTCTCGAACATGGTGTGCAGCGAGTTGAACATCGACCCGGTGACATTCCAGTGGAAGTTGTGGGTCTTCAGATAGAGCGTGAACGCATCGGCCTGGAACCGCGCCAATCCGTCGGCGATCTTCTTGCGGTCGCCCTGGGTGATCCCGATATCGATGTTGGGGGCCGACGGCGCGGAAGCCGCAAGCTTCTGCTTGCCGGTCTTGGGCTTGGTCGTGCTCTTGGTCTTCGCCATGGGGTTCCTCCTTGTGGAATCGTTGGCCTTCACAATAAATCAGTCTTGATGACTGGTCGCATTCAAAGTTTTAAACGAACCGATTGATGAACGCTATCGACAAAATGCCGCAGTCCCGCCAGCGCCAACAGCGTGCCGCCATCGACGGCGCCATGAGCCGCGACCGTGGACGATTGCTGGGAATGCTCTCGCGTTGCCAGGCCAAGCCACAGGATGCGGCGTTGGCCGCCAGTTTCGAGCAGGCCTTGCAGGTTTCGGTGCAGCGCCGGCAGGCGCGGGCGCAACAACAGCCGGCCATTACTCTGGACCCACAGCTGCCGATTGCGCGTGAAGCCGAGACCATCACCCAGTTGATCCGCGACCATCAGGTGGTGGTGATCGCCGGTGAAACCGGCTCGGGCAAGACCACGCAGCTACCGAAGCTGTGCCTGGCCGCCGGCCGTGGCCAGGCCGGCATGATCGGCTGCACGCAGCCGCGCCGGATCGCCGCACGTGCGGTGGCCAGCCGTGTCGCGCAGGAACTGCAGAGCGAGCTGGGCCAGCTGGTGGGCTACCAGGTGCGCTTCAACGACAAGGTCGGCGAAGACACCCGCATCAAGTTCATGACCGACGGCATCCTGCTGGCCGAAATCGCCAGTGATCGCTGGCTGTCGAACTACGACACGATCATCGTCGACGAAGCGCACGAACGCAGCCTCAACATCGACTTCCTGCTTGGCTATCTCAAGCAGCTGCTGCGCAAGCGCCCGGACCTGAAGCTGATCGTCACTTCGGCGACCATCGACACCGAGCGCTTCGCCCAGCATTTCGACAATGCGCCGGTGATCAGCGTCGAAGGCCGAACCTATCCGGTGGAGGTGCGCTATCGCGCGCTGGAAGGCGAGGGCGAAGACCAGGGCGAACGCACGGTCAACGATGCGATCGTTGCGGCCATCGACGAAATCACCCGCCTGGATTCCCGTGGCGACGTGCTGATCTTCCTGCCGGGCGAGCGTGAGATCCGCGATGCACACCAGTCGCTGGAGCGGCGCAAGTACCGCAATACCGAAGTGCTGCCGCTGTACGCGCGGCTGTCCAACCAGGACCAGGACCGGGTGTTCAACCCCGGCCCGAACCGGCGCATCGTGCTGGCCACCAATGTGGCCGAGACCTCGTTGACGGTGCCGCGCATCCGTTATGTGGTCGACCCCGGTTTCGCCCGCGTCAAGCGTTACAGCCCGCGCAACAAGCTGGACCGGCTGCACATCGAGCCGATCTCGCAGGCCAGTGCCAACCAGCGCAAGGGCCGCTGTGGCCGCGTGGCCGAGGGCATTTGCTATCGCCTGTATGCCGAGGCCGATTTCCAGGCGCGGGCGGAGTTCACCGATCCGGAAATCCGTCGTTCCAGCCTGGCCGGGGTGATCCTGCGCATGCTGCAGCTTGGCTTGGGCCGCATCGAGGATTTCCCGTTCCTTGAGGCGCCGGATGAGCGGGCCGTCGCTGACGGTTGGCAGCATCTGACCGAGCTGGGGGCGATCGACAGCGAACGCCACCTGACCGCGATCGGCAAGCAGATGGCGCGCCTGCCGGTGGACGTGAAACTGGCGCGCATGCTGGTGGCGGCGCAGGCGGCAGGCTGCCTGCGACCGATGCTGGTGATCGCCTCGTTCCTGGGTATCCAGGATCCGCGCGAGCGGCCGCCCGAGGCGCGTGGCGCCGCCGACAACGCACACGCGCAGTTCGCCGATGGCCGCTCCGAGTTCGTCGGTGTGCTGCGCCTGTGGGATGCCTATCGCCAGTCCCATGAGGATCTGACCCAGTCCAAGCTGCGCGACTGGTGCGGCCGCCACTTCCTCGGCTTCCTGCGCATGCGTGAATGGCGCGAGCTGCATCGGCAGCTGCGCCTGCTGTGCGAGGAACTGGGCTGGAAGGAAGAGGCCAACGAGGCATCGATGGCCCCGCTGCTGGCCGGCAGCAGTGCGCCGGCTCCGGCGCGCGATGATGCTGCTGCGGTGAAGGCGACCCGTGGCCAGCTGCACCGTGCTGCGCGCCTGGCCCGCGAGGGCAAGGCCGAAACGGCGCCCGCGCCGGTCGCGGCCCGTGCGCAGAAGGACCAGGCGCCCGACGGCGGTGGTTACAGCGAACGCGTTCGCGCCACGGCTTACCAGACCCTGCATCGGGCCTTGGTGGCGGGCCTGCCCACGCAGATCGGCCATCGCAGCGAGAAGGGTGATTTCCAGGCGCCGCGCCAACGCCGTTTCCTGCCGTTCCCCGGTTCGACGCTGTCCAAGCGGCCGCCACCGTGGCTGCTGGCTGCCAACCTGCTGGATACGCAGAAGGTGTGGGGCATGACCCTGGCGGCGATCGAGCCGGACTGGGTGATTGCCGAACTGCCGCACCTGCTGCTGCGCAAGCACTTCGACCCGCATTGGTCGCGTGCGCAGGGCCAGGTGCTGGCCTCCGAGCAGATCAGCCTGTTCGGGCTGGTGCTGGCGCCGAAGAAGCCGGTGCATTACGGCCGCATCAACGCCGGCGAGGCGCATGACATCTTCGTGCGCCAGGCACTGGTGACCGGTGAGATCAACACCCGCGCCAGCTTCGTGGCCGACAACCAGAAGGTGCTGGAGCAGGCGCGCGAGGAAGAAGCCAAGCTGCGCCGTGCCGGCATTGTTGCCGACGAGGACTGGCAGGCACGCTGGTACCTGGACCGGGTGCCGCCGCAGATCCATTCCGCGTCCGGGCTGGATGCGTGGTGGAAGGCGCTGCCGCCGGAACAGCGCAAGGGCCTGCACTGGTCATTGATGGATCTGCTGCCGGGCGAAGGCAGCGAGCAGGAGCGCTACCCGAAGTACCTGGCGCTGGGCCAGGCGCGGTTGCCGCTGCACTACCGCTTCGAACCGGGGGCCGACGATGACGGCGTGACCCTGGACGTGCCGCTGCATCTGCTCAATGCACTGGATGCAGTGCAGTTGGGGTGGCTGGCGCCGGGTTTCGTTGCCGACAAGGCGGCGGCCTTGATCCGCAGCCTGCCCAAGGCGATGCGGCGCAACTACGTGCCGGCACCGGATTTCGCGCGCGCGTTCTACGAGGCCTTCCCGCAGCCCAGCGCGGACGCGATCACCGGCGAGCTGGCGCGTTTCCTGTCCCGTGCAACCGGGGCAACCGTGGCCGCTACCGATTTCGAGCCCGGTTCAATCGAACCGCACCTGCACATGAACCTGCGCCTGCGCGATGAGCAGGGCAAGGTGCTGGCAACCTCGCGCGACCTCGATGTGCTGCGTGCGAAGTTCGGTGGCCGTGCCGGCGATGCGTTCGCCGCACGTGCCGGGCGCGAGATGGCGGCCGATGGCCTGCGCACGTTCCCGGCCTCGCCGATTCCGCTGCAGGTACCGGGCGAGGCCGGCGTGCCGGCCTATCCCGCGCTGAAGGATGAGGGTGACAGCGTTGCACTGCGCATCTTTGCTGATCGCCAACAGGCCGAGGAAGTACACCCGCTGGGCGTGCGTCGACTGCTGGAGATCGGCCTGGGCGAGAAGATCAAACAGGCACGCAAGCAGTTGCCGGTAGCAGCGAAAACTGGCCTGTTGTACGCCTCGATCGAAACCCAGGAACGCCTGCGTGGCGATCTGGTCGATGCAGCGCTGAATGCCGTGCTGGCCGACGGCCTGGGCGATATCCGCGATGCGGCGGCATTCGAGCAGCGTCGCGAACACGCCGCAAAAACGCTGTTCGGCGAAGCCATGCAGCGGTTGAAGCTGGCCGAGTCGATCCTTGCCCTGGTGGCAGAGTTGAAGCCGATGCTGGAAGCACCGTTGATGGGCTGGGCGCGCGGCAATCTGGATGACATGGAGGCGCAGCTGGTTGGGCTGATCCATCCCGGCTTCCTGCGCGACACGCCGGCCGATGCCCTGGCGCAGTACCCGCGGTACCTGAAAGCGATGATCCTGCGCACCGAACGCGCCAAGCGCGATCCCCCGCGTGACCAGGCGCGCATGCTGGAACTGCACCCGTTCCTGGAGGCGTTGCAGGTGGGCGAGCAGCAGGGCCTGCGCGAGCGGCCGCAGTGGCAGGCCTTGCGCTGGGATCTGGAGGAGCTGAGGGTTTCGTTGTTCGCGCAGGAGCTGGGCGCACGCACCGGCGTTTCGGCGAAGAAACTGGCACAGCGGGTGACCGCACTGCGCCAGGCCTCGTAACCCCTGGGCTGGCCCCGCCGGGCACTCGCCGGCGGGGTCAAGCGGAATGGCATCCACGCATGGCGTGGATCTACTGTGGGACGTGGCGCAGCAAGTTGCCGCCGAGCATGGTCTCGGCGGTACCGGCTGACAGCGTCGTTACTTGGTGCGGCGCACCTTGGGCTGGGTGTTCACGCCTTCGACCTTCAGGTACCACACGCCCATCACTCCGGGGCTGATGCTGACCTTCGGCGACTGCTTGCGTACGCCGGAAATCGAGGTGGCATCGGTCTGTTCCCACTGCTGGCCATTGTCCAGCACGTAGATCCGGCCCTTGCCGAAACCGCGGAACTCGCCCTGCAGCACGCCGCTGATCGGCTCGTTGCTGCCGAAGTCGAAGAAGCCGCGGTTCTTCACGATCACTTCCTGGCGGCCTTCCTCGCGCGCTTCTTCGCGCACCGCAGCGACGGCCTCGGTGGTGGCGGCTTCAACCTTGCCCTGCAGCCAGCGGTTCAGCGTGGCCAGCTCGGCGGCATTGAGCTTGTCCAGGCCAGCGGCCTTGAATTCGGCCGGTGACATCTGCTGCTGCAGGTCACCCTGCACCACGCGCTGGGCCAGCGCAGGCGCCGACAGGGACAGCAGCACGGCGGCACAGGCCAGCAGGCGAGGGCGGAAAGGCAGGGTGATCGAAGGCATGGCGGAACTCTCCCGTGGATGTCGGCGAGTGTAGCGGCATGTCCACATTCCCGGCGATGCTGGCCGCGGCGATTGTTCCTGAACGGCTGCGGCGCTAGTGTAGGGGCTTCTGTCTTGCCTGCTCGATGCTGTGAACCGCGCTTCCGTCCCCGGCCTGGATGCCTTGTTGAACCGCCCCTCGGCAGCCGTGCTGCCGGCTCCGCTGCGCCAGGCCCTGCGCGGGTATTGGGAAGCGCCGGACTGCGACCCGCAGATGCGTGCCAGCTGGTCGGTGCTGGGCGATACCCTGGACGCGCTGGCGATGCTCTCGGCAGACGAGGGCGCCGTGGTGGCGGCCCTGCTGTTCGATCTGCCGGGCCTGCGCGTCCACCTTGATGCATTGCCGCTGGGCAGCCACAAAGCGGCGGTGATCGGCCTGCTCGATGGACAGGATGCGGCCGATCCCGTCTGGGCACTGCATGCCGGTCGCGAGGCCGGCCGCAACAGCGAAGGCCTGCGCCGGTTGCTGCTGGCCATCATCCGCGACCTGCGGGTGGTACCGATCCTGCTGGCCCGGCAGCTGGCGCGCATGCGCCCGGCCGACAAGCTCGATGAGGAGCAGCGCCGCGCGCTGGCCCAGTTGACCCGCGACATCCATGCGCCGCTGGCCAACCGGCTCGGTATCTGGCAGTTGAAGTGGGAACTGGAAGACCTGGCCTTCCGCCACCTGGAGCCGGAAACCTACCGGCGCATCGCGCGTGAGGTCGACGAAACCCGCATCGCCCGCGAGCGCTACGTCGAGAATGTGAAAAAGGTGCTGTCGCGCGAACTGGGCGTGCAGGGCATCCGCGCCGAGGTCAGTGGCCGGCCCAAGCACATCTACAGCATCTGGCGGAAGATGCAGAAGAAGCGCCTGGCCTTCGACCAGCTGTATGACATCCGTGCGGTACGGGTGATGGTCGACGACGTCGCCGCCTGCTACGCCGCGCTCGGCGTGGTGCATGCGCTGTGGGCACCGGTGCCGAGCGAGTTCGACGATTACATCGCCCGGCCCAAGGCCAACGATTACCGCTCGCTGCATACGGCGGTGGTTGGCCCGGAAGGGCGCACCATCGAAGTGCAGATCCGCACCCACGACATGCACGCGCAGGCCGAGCTGGGCGTGGCCGCGCACTGGAAGTACAAGGAAGGCGGCAAGGGCGCGGAGAAGTCATTCGATCGCAAGATCACCTGGATGCGGCAGCTGCTGGAGCAGGCGCAGGACGGGCAGGGCAATGAACTGGCCGGGGCGCTTGATGCCGAGCTGACCGAAGACCGTGTCTACGCGCTGACCCCGAAGGACGAGGTGCTGGACCTGCCGCAGGGCGCAACACCGCTGGATTTTGCCTACCAGGTGCACACCATGGTCGGGCACCGCTGCCGCGGGGCCAAGGTCAACGGCCGCATCGTGCCGTTGACCTACCGCCTGCGCAGCGGGGATCGCGTCGAGATCCTCACCGGCAAGGAGGCCGACCCGCGCCGCGACTGGCTGATGCCGGCCAACGGCTTCCTGGCCAGCAACCGCTCGCGTGAGAAGGTCCGCAGCTGGTTCCACAAGCTGGACCGTGCGCGCAACGTGCAGGCGGGGCGCGAGCTGCTGGAGCGCGAACTGAAGCGGCTGGGCCTGCAGCATTCGGACCTGTCCGCAGCGGCGAAGAAGTTCCACGCCGACAGCGTCGACGACCTGTACATCCAGGTTGCCCTGGGCGATACCGGCCCCAACCAGGTCAGCCGTTCGCTGCTGGAGGCCGAGCGTGCGGCCAGCCAGCCGGCGCCGACGTCGACCTTGCCGCGGCCGACCGCGCGCCGCGAGAACCTGGGCAAGTCCAAGTTCACCGTACAGGGCGTGGGCAACCTGCTGGTGCAGCTGGCGCGCTGCTGCCAGCCGGTGGCGGGTGAACCGATCGTCGGCTACCTGACCCGTAGCCGTGGTGTCACGGTACATCGTGCAGACTGCGTGGCATTGGCACGGCTGGCTGCGACCAGCCCGCAGCGGATCCTGCCGGTGGAATGGGGCCAGGCCGGCGGTGGCTATGAAGTGGACGTGGTGGTCGACGCGGTCGACCGCCGCTGGCTGCTGAAGGACATCACCAATCTGATCGCACAGGAAGACGCCTACGTGCTGGACATCCACAGCGACAACGTCCGCAACAGCGGCCGCGCGCATCTGCGCCTGCGGCTGAAGGTCAGCGACTACGGCCAGTTGTCGAATCTGCTGGGCAAGCTCGATGCGTTGCCGGGCGTGAGCGAGGCGCGTCGTCTGGGCTGAGCTTCACGCTGCCCCGGCTACCCTGCACGCATGGAACGCGAGCCCCCGCATCGCTCACACGGCGCCGCACATCCGGCGCTGGATCGCGTTCGCCGTGAAAGCCGCTGGTGGTGGCTGCAGGCGCGCCACGCACGACGGGTGTGGCGTTGGGCACTGCTGGCTGCCGCAGCCGTGTTCGTGCTGCTGGTACTGGTGCGCAAACCGCTGGCGGACTGGTTCTGGGATGAGCCACAGATAGAACAGCTGCTGGCCGAAGGCGATCGCGCACTGAGCGAAGGACGCCTGACCGCGGCCGACGGCAGCGGCGCGCGTGAACGCTACCAGGCGGTGCTGGCCCTTGATGGCGACCGCCCGCAGGCGCGACAGGGCCTGGCCCGCACCGGCGCGGCAGCGTTGCAGCAGTCGCGTGAGCGACTGCGGGCGGGCGACCTGGACGGCTGCGCGCGGGCGCTGGCGTTGGCACGTGAGCTGCAGGTGCCGCGCGCCGAGGCAGATGCGGTGGCCCAGCAGCTGCAGGCGCGTCGTCGCGCCGGTGCTGGCATCGGCGCCTTGCTTGCGCAGGCCCGCAATGCCTTTGCAGCGGGGCGGCTGGACGACGGCGACAGCAGCGCGCTGCCGTTGTTCCAGCGCGTGTTGGCACTGCAGCCGGACAACCTGCCTGGACTGGAGGGGCGCGAGGATGCATTGAGCGATCTGCTGCAGCAGGCGCGTGCACAGGCGGGGCGCGGCGAACTGGCCACGGCGGCAGCGACCCTGCAGCGTGCACGCCAGTTCGATCCAGGTCATTCCGAACTTCCTGCCAGCCAGGAAGCGCTGGCCAGGGCAATCGACCAGCGCCTGCAGCAGGGGCAGCGCGCGCTCAAACGGCAGCAGCTCGAAACGGCTGCGGAGAGTTTCCAGGCCGTGCTGGCGGTCACCGCCGATGATCCTACGGCGCTGCGTGGGCGTGAGCAGGTCGTGCAGGCGATGCTGGCGCGCAGCCAGAAGCGGGCCGACGACTTCCAGTTCGAGGCGGCCGACAAGGACGCCGCGCTGGCAGCGGGGCTGGGTGCCTCGCTGGCAGCGCAGCAGCAGCTTGCACAGCGCCTGCAGCGTGCGCGGCAGGCGCGACAGTCGTTGCAGCAGCCGGGCATCAGCGCGGCCCAGCGCGAGCGCCAGCTGCGCGATAGGTTGCGCCAGATCGACCGCGCCGAGCGTGCCGGACAGTGGATCAGCCCTCCCGGTCACAGCGCCTTCGATGCGCTGCGCGAAGCGCAGGCACTGGCGCCGCGCGACAGCCGGGTCAAGGCAGCGGCAGCGCGTCTGCTGCCCGCCAGCCGGTCCTGTTTTGATGACAACCTGCGGCAGAACCGGGTGCAGGCTGCGGGCGCCTGCCTGCAGGCCTGGCAGACCCTGGCACCGACCGCCACAGGGTTGCCCGATGCGCGTGCCCGCCTGGCACAACGCTGGCTGGCGATCGGCAGCGAACGGCTGGGTCGCGGTGATGTGGCTTTTGCCGAACGTGCACTGGAACAGGCGAGCCAGCTGGGTGCCGGTCCGGCCACCGCCGAATACCAGCAGTTGCAGGAGCGGCTGCGCGACATCGGTAGCGTGCCGCCCTGACCCGATGGATCGCATTGACGCAGCTATAGTAATGGCCCCCTGTTGCCTTGCCCTGGATAGTAGATGACCGTTCTTGTTTCCGGCGCGACCAGCCAGATCGGTCGTTACCTGTTGCCACGGCTGGTCCAGGCCGGCATGGACGTGCAGGCGGCAAGCCGACGTCCACAGGCGGAGCAGCCAGGAGTGCAGTGGCTGGGCGGCGACCTTTACGATGCACTTGACCAGAGTGGCCCGCACGCTTGGCAGGCCATTGCCAGCTCCAGCCCGATGGAGCTCTGGGCGGAATGGCTTTCCCGGCAGACGGTGGCACCGGCGCCCCGGATCATCGTCACCAGTTCGATGAGCGTGCTCACCAAGCAGGAATCGGCCCAAGCCGATGAGCAGGATGTGGTTGCAATGCTGCAGCGCGGGGAACGGGGCCTGATTGCGCAGGCCGAGCGTCTTGGCATGGAGTGGACGATCCTGCGGCCGACGCTGATCTACGGTGCCGGCATCGATCGCAGCATCTCCCCGATCGTGGCGCGCGCGCGCCGTCTTCGAGTGTTTCCCATTCCGATGACCCATGGCATGCGTCAGCCAGTGCACGCCGACGATATCGCCCAGGCCATGGTGCAGGCCATACGAACCGGGGCCGCCGCAGGCCGGGTGTTGGAAATCGGTGGCGGCGAACGGCTGCCTTACCACGAGATGTTCCGTCGCATGCGTGCCAGCCTGGTGGAATCGACCCTGCCCGTGCCGCTCCCGGATCTGTCGCTGCGCATGTTGGCCGCGGTTCTGCCCCGTGCGCGCGGCCCGGTGTCGCGCCTGCAGCAGGACCTGATCGCCGACAACAGCGAATTGACGGCGCTGCTGGGTGTGCGGCCGCGCCCGTTCCGGCCGGATGCTGGTACCTGGCAGCCCATGACCCCCGAGCTGGCATCCGCACGCGTTGCCGCTTCTCCGCCAGGGGCAGTGGCATGACCTTCGTACGTCCCAGCGTGGGTGTTGCGTTGTGTACCTACAACGGTGCGCGCTACCTGCAGGCGCAGTTGGACAGCATCCTGGCGCAGAGCGAGCCGGTGGATGAGGTGGTCATCGGCGACGATGGCTCTTCGGATCAAACCATGGCCCTGCTGCAGGTGTTCAGCAGCCGGGCGGGCGCGATGGGCATACGCGTCGAGGTCGTGCAGCATGCACGCAATCTCGGCTACATCCTGAATTTTGCCGATGCGCTGCAGCGCTGTCGGTCCGACATCCTGTTCCTGTGCGACCAGGACGACGTCTGGTATGTCGATCGGGTTGCAACTTACCTGCAACGGTTCCAGGCCGATCCGGGCCTGCTGCTGCTGCACAGCGATGCGCGCCTGGTGGATGGCGATGGCGTTGCGCTGGGTGGACATCTGCTTGAAGTGCTGGGAGTGCATCCGGCCGAAGTCGAGCTGGAGCGATCTGGACGAGCCATCGATTCGATCCTCCTGCGCAATTTCGTCACCGGCGCCACCTGCGCGCTGCGGCGCAGCCTGCTGGCCGAGGCATTGCCGATCGCTCCGTGCTGGAGCCACGACGAGTGGCTGGCCGTGGTCGCCTCGCTGCGCGATGGACTGGATATGCTGGCGCGGCCGACCATTGATTACAGGCAGCACGGCAACAACCAGATTGGTGCCAGCCGGCGGGGCTTCATGCAGCGGCTGCGCCAGCTCGACTTGCTCGATCAGCAGCGACGCCAGCGTACGGCTGAGCGCCTGCTGGGTCTGGATGCATTGCTGCAGCAGCACGGTGTGGCGCTGGCACCGTTGGGTTTCCCGGGGCTGTCCGCCTTGGCCTGGCGCATGGCCTGGTCGCGCGTGCAGCTGTACCGGCGGCCGGATGTGAGCGCGCGCTGGATTGCCCACGATGCGCCACGGCTGCTGGCCCGGCTGCTGAATGTGTGCCTGGCCGGCGCCGGCTGGATAGGTGTCCGTGCGGCCGCGGCCGGTGCCCGTGCCGGGTGGCGGATGCCGCGCTAAGCTTGAACTGCAGTGAAACCCGGGGCCGGCGCCTGCCTGCCTTAGCGGCGCCTGCGTTAGACTCGCCGGACCCTATCAATCCGCATTCCCGTGCCCCGACGCTACGATTCCGACGACATCGACGATTCCGACGACGACCTGCAGGACGATGGCAGCCCGCTCTGGCGGCGCCGACTGATCACCTGGACCATGGCTGCGGTCGCGTTGGGATTGGGTTTCCTGATCCCCTATACGCTGTACCTGAACCAGCAGGTGACGCAACGCTTCGGTGAACTGCGCTGGCAGATCCCGACGCGCGTCTATGCACGCCCGCTGGTACTGATGCCCGGCAAGGCGATGGATGCGGCAACTCTGAAGACCGAACTGGCCGCCTCGGCCTATCGCGATGATGGCCAGGGCAAGGATCCGGCAACCTATGCGGTGCAGGGCGGCCGCTTCGTCATCTCCAGCCGCGGCTACAACGATGTCGATGGACACGTTGCTGCGCGCCGGGTCGAGCTGTCGCTGTCCGGCGGCAGCATCGCATCGTTGCGGGACGCCGACAGCCGCAAGGCGCTGAAGGCGGCCCGCATGGATCCCGCGCGCATCGCCACGCTGTATGGGCAGAAGCAGGAAGAGCGCCGCCTGATCCGCATGAACGAGGCCCCGGACCTGTTGGTCACTGGCCTGCAGGCGGTCGAGGACAAGGACTTCAACCGCCATCACGGCATCGATCTGTCCGGTATCGCGCGCGCGGTCTGGGTGACTGTCCGCTCCGGTGGGCAGAGCCGCCAGGGCGCTTCCACCCTGACCCAGCAGCTGGCCCGCAGCGGCCTGCTGGGAATCGGCAAGGAACAGACCGTCACCCGCAAGTTCAACGAGGTGCTGTACGCGCTGATCATGGAAGCGCGCTATGACAAGCGCACCATCTTCGAGGCGTACCTCAACCAGGTGTATCTGGGCCAGCGCGGCAGCCAGGCGATCCACGGCATGTCCTCCGGTGCCGAGTTCTGGTTCGGCCGTGATCTTTCCTCGCTGGAAACCGAGCAGATCGCGCTGCTGATCGGCCTGGTCAAGGGGCCGTCCTACTACGACCCGCGGCGCAATCCCGAGCGCGCGCTGGACCGTCGCAACTTCGTGCTGGGCAAACTGCACGAGGCGACCCTGATCGACGATGCCGAGTACCAGCGTGCGTTGAAGGCGCCGCTGGGCGTGCCCAAGACCCCGGGCCTGGTGGCAGCCAACCGCTTCCCGGCCTACGTCGACCTGGTGCGTCGCCAGCTTGCCCACGACTATCCGGAATCCGCCCTGCAGGGCGCTGGCCTGAGCGTGATGAGCGGCATGTCGCCGTCCGCGCAGGCTTATGCCGAAGGTGCGGTCACGCGCACCATCAAGTCGCTGGAAAGCAAGCGTCGCCCCGAGCTGCAGGCCGGCCTGGTGATGACCGACGTGCACAACGGTGACGTGGTGGCGGTGATCGGCAGCCGCGAAGTGTCCGAGGTCGGCTTCAACCGTGCCATCGAGGCGCAGCGCCCGGTCGGCTCGCTGCTCAAGCCGTTCGTGTACCTGCTCGCGCTCGCGCAGCCGGACCGCTATTCGCTGGCCAGCTGGGTCGATGATTCACCGGTGACCGTGCAGCTCAGCCGCGGCCGAAACTGGAACCCCGGCAATGCGGACAACCGCAGCCACGGCACCGTGCGCCTGATCGATGCGCTGGCCCATTCCTACAACCAGGCTACGGTACGCGTGGGCATGCAGGTCGGACCGGAGCGGGTGACCCAGCTGATCCACGTGCTGGCCGGGATCAAGGCCGAGGCGAACCCGGCGGTGATCCTCGGCTCGACCGACCAGAGCCCGTACGCGATGGCGCAGCTGTACCAGTTCCTGGCATCGGGCGGCGAGATCCAGCCGCTGCACGCGGTGCGTGGCGTCCTTGATCCGCAGGGCAAGCTGCTCAAGCGCTACGACAAGACCCCGGCACCGGCACAGGAAGGTGACTCGATTGCCGCCAACCTGATCAGCATCGGCCTGCAGCAGGTGGTGGCCAGTGGTACCGCGCAGCGTTTGAACGCCGATGGCCTGGGCCGCCTGCAGCCGGCCGGCAAGACCGGCACCACCAACGATGGCCGCGACAGCTGGTATGCCGGTTACACCGGCGATCACCTGGCGGTGATCTGGATGGGCAATGACCAGAACGAACAGGCCGGCCTGTATGGCGCCACCGGCGCGATGCGGGTGTGGTCGGGCATCTTCCAGCGCCTGCCGACGGCGCCGTTGAAGGTCAGCAACAAGGGCCTCGACTGGCAGCCGGTTGCGGCCACGGGAACCAACAGCACCGATGAAGGGTGCCCGGGTGCCCGCCGCTTCCCGTTCGTGGTGGGCTATGCGCCTGCGTATGAACCGTGCGCACCGGCGGCCTTGCCGGACGCGCAGGGCGGTGCGGAAGGCGAGGGCGGCGGCTGGCGCAGCTGGTTCGGCCTTGACCGTAAGCCCGAACCCGCTGCTGAACCTGCCGCAGCACCCGCTGCAGCGACTCCTCCTCCAAGCCGATGATGCCGATGACTATCCGTTCGCTGTTCCAGCCCCTGGTCCTGAGTGGCCTCAGCCTGGCCCTGGCGGCCTGCGTGAGCAGCGCGCCGCAGGTGGTCAAGCCGGTGGACACCACCACGCCCGCACAGCGGCTGGCAGCCGTGGAAGCCGCAGCCGGCCCGGATGACAAGGAACTGTCGGTGCAGCCACTGCGCGATTCCCAGGTTGAGGATCTGCGGCAGACGGCGCTGAGCCAGCGCAAGGCCAATGATCTGGCTGGCGCGGCCGGCAGCCTGGACCAGGCGTTGCAGATCGTGGCCGGTGATCCGTCGGTATTGCAGGAACGCGCGGAACTGGCGCTGCTGCAGGGCCAGTGGGCGGAGGCGGAAACGTTCGCACGCAAGGCTGTGGATCTTGGCTCGAAGACGGGGCCGTTGTGCCGCCGGCACTGGGCGACGATCGAGCAGGCGCGCCTGGCGCGGGGCGAGAAGGAGAATGCGGTGTCCGCGCACGCGCAGATTGAAGGCTGCACGGTGCCGGGGATCAAGCGGTACTGAGTTTCCAGCCAACGGCGCAGCCCCTCGTGGCTGGCTGCCTGGTCGCGCAAAAGCCGCGCTGGCCGGGCAGGTTGGATTCGCGGGGGACGCCGTGAACCCATCCTTGGGGGCTTGGCCGCGGCATCCATGCCGCGGACACCCCCGCGAACCCAACCTGCCCGGCCTCTGACAGTTTCCGTGTGCGGTCAGCCACGGAAAAGAAAAAGAAAATCAATAGCGGGTAGCGCGCTGCGCGCACTCGCAGGGGTCGGATCCGTTTTCCGCAGGAGAACGGATCCGACCCCTTCCACTTTCTCCGTTACACCAACCGCTTCCGCTCTGCCTTTGCATGCCGTCACCGGAAAACTGTCGAAGGCGGGGGCTGTGGGTTTGCGGGGTGTCCGCGGCATGGATGCCGCGGCCCAGCCCCCCGGGGGGGGGGGGGGGGGGGCGGGGGGGCCCCCCCCCCCCCGCCCGGCCGCCGGGGAACCCGGGGCCCTGTACCAAC
>NZ_JARXWD010000041.1:0-16493 GCF_029892765.1 Stenotrophomonas sp. 1278 | reverse complement strand
GGGCGGTGTCGGATTGCGGGGTGTCAGCCGCATGGATGCGGCTGCCAAGCCCCCATGGATGGGTTCACGGCGTCCCCGCAATCCGACACCGCCCCGCCATCCCACGGAATGCCGCTGTTGCTGTTGCTTCGGCCGTTGCTGTTGCTTCGGCAGGTGCAGGGCGCCGCCCTGCCGATAAACCCCTTACTTCACTCGACGACCGGAACGATCGATGCGGAACCACTCGCCGCCTTCCATCGGTGTATGCCCGTCGCCATCGGGCGTGCCGCGGCGGCAGCCGTTGCAGACTTCGGCCACGCCGTCCTGGAATGGCCAGGCAAAATCGAACGTGGCCGCAATCACCTGTTCGAAGGCGGCGTTGAAGTAGCCCACGCGATCGCCGACGCGGCCGCGGAACAGGCCTTCCTGCAGTGGGTCTGCGCCGTTGTCCCAGGCGATCACCGCCTGGCTGCGGCCGCGACGGTCGACGTAGTGGAAGCCATCGGCGGTCTGTACCAGCGCCAGTCCATCGCCGTCGTAGGGGAGATCCTGCAGGGTCTCCGCGCTGATCTGCGGCTTGTCATCGACGACCTCGCAGCCGGGCAGCATCCACAACCCGTGCTCTTCGGTCATGACCTTGCAGGCCGGGCCCTGCGCCGACGCCCAGGGGCTGGCCAGCACGCCCAGCAGGGCCAGCCAGCGCGCACGGCGGAGGCTGCCCAGCGCAGAGCGTGCCGGCCGCGCCATCACTTGGCCTCGGCCTTGCGTTCGAAGGTGGCCGGTGCCGGCAGTTCCACCGGTACGCCCTTGTCGTCGCAGGTGCCGGCCTGGCACAGGCGATCGCGCAGGGCCGGGGTGGCCTGCACGATCATGTGGTAGATCGCGTTCTGCTCCAGGGTGCCGCGGATCGCCTTGCTGCCCGGGCCGCGTGCCCAGATGCCGACGTCCTCGCCACCATGCGATTCGGACTTCATCGGTACCAGCGCTTCCTGCATGTAGTCGGGATGCTCGGTATCGACGTCGTGCAGGTTCGGGCGGCCGTTGGCCGGCTCGAAGCTGCTGGGGTTGTGCGGGTAACGCTTCGGACCGGCCGGTTGCTGGTTGCTGGTGCCGGTATGGCCGGGGCCGTTGGCGTAGCTCAGGGTGGTGTACGGCTGGCCGTTGCCATCCAGCGCGTAGTCGAGCTTGCCGGCACCATCTTCGCCACCCTTGTCCTTCACCTTGCCCAGGATCGGATTGCCGCGGGCCGGGTAGCCGACGAAGTTCAGGGTGTGCGAATGATCGGCAGTGACGATGATCAGGGTGTCATCGGCCGAGGTCAGCTCGTTGGCCACGCGCACGGCATCGGACAGGGCCACGGTTTCGGTCAGCGCACGGTAGGCGTTGCCGCTGTGGTTGGCGTGGTCGATGCGCGCGCCTTCGATCATCAGCACGTAGCCTTCCTGATGGCGCGACAGGTTCTTGATCGCCGCAGCGGTCAGCTCGGCCAGGCTCGGCTCACCGGCCGGGTCCTGCGGGCGTTCGTACTCGTAGCGCATGTGGTCGGGCTCGAACAGGCCGAGGATCGCCGGAGCGTTGGCGGCGGCCTGCAGCTGCTTGCTGTTCCAGACGTAGGCGCCCTGCGGGTGCGCCTGCTGCCATTCCTGCACCAGGCTGCGGCCGTCCAGGCGCTGGCCGACCTTGTCGTCGTACTCGGGGTCACGCTCTTCCACGGTGGTGAACTCACCGCGACCACCGCCCAGGGCGACCAGCGGGCCGCGGCCGTAACGCGAGGTCGACAGCAGCTGCTGGGCGATGTCCTTGCAGCCGGCGGCCTTGGCCGCCTCGGTCAGGTCGGTGTCGTTTTCCCAGTTGCGCTCAGGCGAGTGCGCATAGGTCGCGGCCGGCGTGGCGTGGGTCAGGCGCGCGGTGGAGACCACGCCAGTGGCCAGGCCGGCGCTGTCGGCCAGCTGCAGCCAGGTCAGCAGGCCCTTGGACAGGCTGTCGGCGCAGTCGGTGCGGCTGCCGGCACTGACGCCGATCGCACCCATGTGGGTCTTCACGCCGGTGGTGATGGCGGTCATGGTGCCGGCCGAATCCGGGGTCTGCGAGTCGGTGTTGTAGGTCTTGCTGAACGCGGTGGCGGGGAAGCGCTCCCACGACAGCAGGTTCTCTTCGCCCGAGCCGCCCTTCTGCTGGCCTTCGTAGATGCGCGAGGCGGCGACGGTGGTCAGGCTCATGCCGTCACCCAGGAACAGGATGACGTTTTTGGCCTTGCCAGCCATCGCGCCGTTCGCCGCTGCCTGCGCGGCGCCGCTGCGGTACCACCACTGCGGGGTTTCACCGGCCGGGTGGGCGACGGGGGCAACGGTGACCTTCAGGCCGGCCGGGGCGGACGCGGGAGCGGTGCTGGCGCAGGCGCCGAGCAGCAGGGTCGTGGCGCAGGCGGCCAACAGGGAGACGGAACGGCGCATGGACGCTGGGATCTCACAAAGTGTAACGGGACGTTCATTATGCCCGGCCTCGCAAGGCACGCCGATGACACACTGATTTGCCACGCGGGCGGTCGTTCTGCGGGCCGCCTTGGGCTATCGTGCCAGCATCCCTTCCTACCCCCTTGGATTGCCTATGAAGCTGGTCTCTGCCTGGCTGCGGATTCCATTCTGGCAGCGCGTGGTCGGTGGCTTCGTGCTCGGTGCGCTGGCCGGCTGGGCGCTTGGCCCAGCTGCTGAAACCTGGTTCGGCCCGCTCGGCGAGCTGTACGTCACGCTGATCAAGATGATCGCGGTGCCGCTGGTGTTCTTCGCCGTCATCAACGCGATCTCTTCACTGCACGGCCAGAAATCGGTCGCCGCGCTCAGCGGGCGCACGTTCCTGTGGTTCGTGATCACTGCCGCGCTGGCGGTATGCGTGGGCCTGGGCGTGGGTACGGTGCTGCAGCCCGGCGCCGGTGGCCTGCAGCTGTCGATGGCCAGCAACTATGTGCCGCGCGAAGTGCCCAGCGTGGTGCAGGTGCTGCTGGATGTGGTGCCATCCAACGTGTTCTACGCGCTGTCGGGTATCGGCACCAAGGTCAACGCCGCCGGTGAGACCGTGCTGGCCGCGGGCCGTGGTTCGATCCTGCCGGTGATCTTCTTCGCTGGCCTGGTCGGCTTTGCCATCGTCAAGCTTGGCGAGAAGGTGACCGAGGCGCGCAAGCTGGTCGGGCAGATGAGCGACATCATGATCCAGGTGACCCGCTTCGTGCTGGAAGTCACCCCGATCGGCACCTTCGGCCTGATTGCCGGCCTGGTCGGCAGCTACGGCTTCGAGAAGCTGCTGCCGCTGGGCCACTTCGTGCTGGCGCTGTACGTGGCCTGCGCGCTGCACATCGTGGTGGTGTACAGCGCGCTGCTGCTGGCGCATGGCCTGAACCCGCTGAAGTTTTTCCGTGGCGCGGCGCCGGGCATGCAGGTGGCCTTCGTCAGTTCCTCCAGCTTCGCGGCGATGCCGGTCGCGCTGCGCTCGATCACCCACAACCTGGGCGTGAACAAGGACTACGGTTCGTTCGCGGTGCCGCTGGGCGCGAGCATCAAGATGGACGGCTGCGGTGCGATCTATCCGGCGCTGTGCGCGGTGTTCATCGCCCAGTACAGCGGTGTGCCGCTGACGCCGGAGCAGTACGTGGTGGTGCTGATCGCTTCGGTGCTGGGCAGCTTCGGCACCGCCGGCGTGCCGGGTACGGCGGTGATCATGGCAACGGTGGTGCTGAGCGCGGCCAACCTGCCGCTGGAAACCATCGGTTACCTGTATGCGATCGACCGCATCCTGGACATGATGCGCACGATGACCAACGTGACCGGACAGATGCTGGTGCCGGTGCTGGTGGCCAAGGAAACCGGCCTGCTCGACCAGACGGTGTACGACAACCCGTCCACCAACGTCGGCATCGACGATCCCGACCCGAGTCCGCCGCGCGCCTGAAGCGGCACTGCAACGGGCTGTATCAGTACCTGTAACACTACTGATACAGCCCCGATGGCGCCTTGCGCAGTGGTGTTTCCTGCGCGTTAAGGCGAACGGAATCCGAACGAAGTTGTAACACTGTGGCGTCATGCCGCCGCGGTGTTACCCGTCAAACCCCCGCTGCGACGGACTTCCGGTGTTGGCACGAAAGCTGCTCTCTCCCTGCGCATATGCAACGGGAGAGCGGCATGGACGGCAGCACCACCCTTTTCACTGTTTCTGGCCGGCGGCTTGCGCTGCTGCTGGTGCTGGCCGTTCCGCTGGCGGCTGCGGCTTCGGGTGCCCGTCAAGGGGTGAAGGCGCAGCCGGGTGAGATCGTCCTGCTGCGCGACGTGTCTACGCGACCGGCCTACCGCATGGCGCCGCCCGGCGTGGCGTTGATCGCCGATCCGAAACCGCAGCATGAGATCGCCGCCGCACTCGGCAGCAGCGGCGCTGCCAGCGGCATGGATGAACTCAGCGATGACGACTACGCCGGCCTCGGCGCTGGCCAGACCGGCAGCGTGCGCGCGCACGGCGTCACCACTGTCGAGCGGGTGACGCAGCAGGCCCTGGGCGGAACCCTCGGACGCTCGGGCGAGGGGATGATGAGCGGCAGCAGCCTCAGCGGTGCGATGAGCGGCCCGCTGGGGGCGGTCGGCAATACCACGCGCGGCATCGGCGATACCGTGCGTGGCGCACTGTCGCAGTTCCCGTTGGGCGCTCCGGCGCAGGCGGGTGGCAAGTGAAGCGCGCAATGCTGCTGGCGGCCTGGCTGGCATTGCCCGCCACAGCACTGGCCGACGACTACAGCGGGATGCTGGCCTACCTCGACGTGACCCGCATCGACGGTCGCGCGCTGGCCGGTGCCAGTGGTGCCATCGCCATCAACCAGGCGGCGGGCGATCTCAACATCCAGGCCAATCTGCATGGCATGGCCAGCGGCGACCGCGCCGACGTGGCCATCGCTGCGCGCCAGCAGCACAGCAACGACGTCGTGCTTTCGGCACCACTGGAAGCCAGCGCGCACATCGCCGGACAGGCATTGGCAGGCGCCAGCGGCATTGCATCGATCAACCAGGCCAGCGGCATCGCCAACACGACGCTCAACGTCGTCAGCGCGACGCTGGCCCGGCAAGGAATACGCGAGTCCGATGACACGGCGTTGGCCGCCTCGGACATCGCGTCAGCAGGGGGGCAGGGCGATACCGGTGACGGTGTTGCGGCGGGTATCCGCAGTGTCGGCGTTTCGTCGACGGCACTGCGGGGCTTCGACGGTGTCCTGCAACTCAATCAGATCGCGGGAGCGCGAAACGATACGGCCAATGTTCTGGGCCTGGTCGTGCAGGGCAACCCGTGAGTACCACCCACCCGAACCAATCACCTGATGAGAGAGAGGGCACCATGAAAGCGACTGTCAAAAAGACCGTACTCGCCATGGCAATTGCCACTGCCTCGACCGCTGCTGCGGCCAATGGCTGGGACAACCAGAATGCCAATGCGAACATCAACCACAACCATGTCGTGACCGAAACCCGCAACGACACGCACAACCATACCGACAACGAAGTCCGCAACTGGACCCGCACCAACACCACGGTACGCAACAACACCGACACCTCGAACGTGAGCCGTACCCGCACGGTGAACGTCAACGAGCAGGTGCAGAAGAACAGCAACATCCAGGCCGACGAGCGCAAGGAGAAGAACAACCACGGTGTCGACGTGAACCTGGAGAAGGATCTGCGGCTGAGCTCGGACATCAACTTCTCCGGCGATCCGACCATCACCGGTGACATCGACCTGGATTCGGCAGCCATCGCCGTGATCGACAACCGCCAGTCGATCAGCAACAACCTCACCGGCAACAGCCTGGTCACCAACAGTGCATCGATCGCCGATGATGTCGGTGCGGGTGCCTCCGGCAACCTCGGCTTCAACGTGGTGGCCGGCGACAACAACGCGCAGGACAATGCTGCGTCGCTGTCCGCTGCGGATGCTTCCTTCAGCTTCGGCATGGCCGACGCCGAGGTGTTCGTCAACCAGGCCGGCTTCGGCAACACCACCATGAACTCCGGCGTCACCAACGCCGCCGGCCTCGGTGGCAATGCCTTCGGCGGTGCCTCGGGCAACATCGGCGTGAACATCGCCTCGGGCAACAACAACGAGCAGAAGAACGCGCTCGCTGCCTCGGTGGCAACCAGTGCGATGGCACAGTCGAGCATCAGCTCCAACCAGGTGTCCACCGGCAACACCGTGTCCAACGCCGGCTTCGTGCAGTCCTACACCGATACGGTGCAGGTCGGCCTGAGCGGTCGCGTCGCAGGCGGTACCCTGGCCGTGGGTGCCGGTACCTATCGCGGCACCGGCAATGCCTACCAGATGGCCAACTACTACCTCGATTCGTGGAGTGGCGATCTGCCGCATCCGGGTGGCAATGCGACCGGGCACATCGATCTGGACAACGAGATCCAGAATGCAACGATGAACCCGAACCGGCCGGGAGTGGGGGGCCTGGGCTTCGATACGCGTGAAAGCGGCACCAGCCAGTTCGTCGAGCTGGGCGTGGCCGACCTGTATGCCAGCCTCAGTGGCACGGTCAGCACCACCCGCTGGGTGAACGTCAATGCGACCAACACCTCGGCACTGTCCGGCAGCGCGTTCTCCGGCGCGTCCGGCAACATCGGCGTGAACGTGGCATCGGGTACCGGCAACCTGCAGGCCAACAGCCTGGCATTGGCCGTGGCGCAGCCGAGCACCGGCGGTGGGACCGGCGGCGGCGAGTGATCCACGGTGTGACCGCTTTCGCAGCGAACCTGCGTTGAGCGCAACAAGCCCGGCCATCCGCCAATGGCCGGGTTCCCCCGGGGGCCCCTGTCCCTCCTCCCCCTTGGGGCAGGGGCTCCTTCCTTCTCGTGGAGAACGGCATGGCCGGTCATCGCTGGTGGTTGCGTCTGCTGCCCTGCCTGCTGCTGCTGACCAGCGCATGTGGCTGGGCAGGCGAGGTGGTGTTCAGCGGGGTGCTGCCCAATGGCGCGCTGTTGCAGCAGAAGGTGGAAAGCATGCAGGAGCGGCGTTATCGCAACCTGGTGCGGCAGCACACCGACTACAGCTGCGGGGCGGCCGCTCTGGCCACCATCCTGCGTTATGCCTACCACCTGGACACCACCGAGGCGACGGTGATCGAGGGAATGATGGGGGTATCGGATCCACAGCTGGTCAAGGAACGCGGTTTTTCACTGCTGGACATCAAACGCTATGTCGAATCGCTGGGCATGCGTGGACGCGGTTATCGCATCGATGAATCGCGCCTGCGCACGTTGCGGGTTCCTGGACTGGTGCTGATGGATGTACGCGGCTTCCGGCATTTCGTCGTGCTCAAGCAGGTGCGCGACGGGGTGGTGGAAGTGGCCGATCCGATCCTGGGCAACCGCAGCCTGTCACTGGCCGAGTTCAGTGCCGCCTGGCCGTCACGCGCCGTTTTCGTCGTGATCGGCAGCGACTTCGATCGCAATACGGTGCTGCTGCAACCCAGCGAACGGCCCAGTGCCCGCGCGTTGTATGCGCGGCAGGGACCGATCACCGATGCCGAACTGGTCGACTTCGGCTTCAGCCACGCCGACCTGTTCTGAAGGAGGCACGATCATGCAATGCCAACGTGTAGTACTCGCTCTGCTGCTGATGTTGCCGGTGTCGCCGTTGATGGCGGCAGACGGTGCACCGGGGCGAGGCCTGAAGGAAATACCCGATCCCGAACTGAACCTGATGCGCGGCCGCTACACCGTTGGCGGCAACAACGTGGCCTGGTTCGGGGTGACGATGATTTCGCAGTGGCAGGGACCCAACGGTGCAGTGGTGCAGGGCGCGCTGACCCTGGGCATGGATTTCCGCAATGGCGGCACCCCCAAGCTGAGCTTCCAGCCAAGCGTGCAGGTTACCGCCGCTGACGCACCGTTGCCGGCAACGGCAGGGCGCAGCATCGACAGTACCGGCCTGGCCAATGCCAGCGGACTGGTGCAGAGCGTGCAGGTGGCCGGCGATGGCAACACCGCACGCAACGTGACCACCCTGACCGTGCGTGACGGCGCGGTGCCGACCGCACTGGGCGATGACGGCAGCCGCATGGCACAGGCACAGCAGGGCGGGGCTACTGCCACCGCCATGCTCGATGGCAACCAGGCGCGCCTGCTGCTGCAGGTTGATGGGCAGAGCCTGGTACAGCAGTGGATCCGCAATGGCAGCGTGGGGCAGGGCATTGCCCTGGCCGGCGATGGACAGACCGCCAGCAACCGGCTGCAGCTGGAGCTGGTACGCAATACCGCGGCCAACAACCTGCCCTTGAGCCAGAACGTGGCCCAGGCGATCGGGATGAACCGCGGCATGGGCCCAGGCCAGTAACACGGCCTGGTCGGGGGGAACCGACGTACAACGCAGGTCACCGACATGCACACTCTCTACCGGCTTACTCCGCTGGCGCTGGCGGCGCTGGCGGCCACTGCCTTCGCCCAGCAGCCTGCGCCCAGTGATGGCGCCGACATGCAGGCATTGATCGCGCAACTGGAACAGCTCAAGGCCAATTACGCACAGGAGGTACGACGCCTGCGCGAACTGGACATGCAGGTGCAGGCGATGCAGGCGCGGCTGAGCGGTCGCGCAGGCCCCGGTACGACGCCCGCTGCGCCGTTGGCGCCGGCTGCGGCATCCGCGGTACCGCCCAGCAGCGAAGGCTATGCCAGCAGCGCGGCCGAGGCACAGCAGGCCAAGCAGGAGGCCCGGCGCAGCGTGGATGACGTCAAGCAGCAGCAGGCGGCATTGTTCTCGCGCCGGTTCACCATCGAAAACGGCCTCACCTATGCACGCTACGACCGCAAGCAGCTCACGCTCAACGGGTTCCTCGCCCTGGATGCGATCTTCCTTGGCAACATCGCGATCGAGAACGTCGAATCCGATTCGTTGACCTACAACCTGGCCGCGCGCTGGGGCGTCAGCCCCAACCTCACCTTGAACATGGACGTGCCGTACCTGGCACGGCGCACGGTCTACCAGAAGGGCGGTGCCGGCGGTGCCGCGGCGGCGATCGCGCAGGAAGAAACCAACGGCAGCGGCATCGGCGATGTCAGCCTGAGTGCCAACTACCGGCTGTTCTCCGAACGCGGCTGGCGCCCGGAGACGGTGCTGACCGGTGGCGTTACCGCACCAACGGGCCGCGCACCCTATGGGCTGGACTGGAAAGTAATCGAGCGCGATGACGATGACTACATCCGCTTCGCGGTGCCGCAGGAACAGCCGACCGGCAACGGCGTGTGGCAGGCCAACCTGGGCGTATCGATGGTGAAGACCGCCGATCCGGCCATCCTGTTCGCCAACGCCGGCTACATCCATTCGTTCCCGCGCGGTTTCAGCGATATCGACAGCAACCCGGATACGGTCAATCCCGGCGATGTGAAACTGGGCGGTTCGGTGTACTTCGGTGCCGGCGTGGCATTCGCGTTCAACGAGCGCACCAGCCTGAGCATCTCCTTCAGCGACAAGATCAGCACGCGCGCCTCGACCCGGTTCAAGGGCGGTGAATGGGTGAAGGTGATCGGCAGCGATGCCAATGCGGCCTCGCTCAATCTCGGCGTGACCTACGCGTTGAACCAGCACACCACGCTGGTGACGCTGCTGGGCATCGGCCTGACCCCGGATGCGCCGGACTTCACCCTGGCATTCAAGGTGCCGTACATGTTGTAAGCGCGGCAGCACGGCATGGCGCGGCGCTGCACGGCCGCGCTTTGCCGGTGTCGGCGCATGCCCGGCCGCGCAGGGGCCTGCGTTGTCAGCGCTGCGCCGGCAGTTCCAGATGATGCTTGCGGCACAACCGGTATATCGTGACCCGCGAGATCTGCATGTGCCGCGCACACGCCGACACGTTGTAGCCATGCTGGCGCAGGGCCTGCAGCAGTACATCGCGCTCCACCTGGCCACGCGCATCCTGCAGCAGCGCGCGCCGCGCAGGGGCGTCCGGCTCTGCCAGGTCCAGGTCAGCGGCGTTGATCAGCTCGCCTTCGGCCACGATCGCTGCCCGCTGCACGCGGTTCAACAACTCACGTACGTTGCCGGGCCAGTCGAACCCGCGCATGGCCTGGCGTGCGCCTGGATCAAACCCGCGTGCGCGGCCGGGGTGGCGTTGGCGGAAACCACGCAGGAAGTGCTCGGCCAACAGCAGGACATCGCTGCCGCGTTCGCGTAGCGCGGGCATCGGCAAGCGCAGGACATTGAGGCGGTAGTAAAGGTCCCGGCGGAAGTGGCCCTGGGCCACCGCCTGTTCCAGTTCGACGTGGGTGGCTGCCAGTACGCGCACGTCCACACGCAGCGGCTGGTTGCTGCCGACCCGTTCCAGCGTCCCCTCCTGCAGCACCCGCAGCAGGCTGGTCTGTGCGTCGGCGGGCAGGTCGCCGACTTCATCGAGGAACACGGTGCCGCCGTGGGCACTTTCAAACAGTCCGATGCGGCGTTGGGCGGCACCGGTGAAGGCCCCACGCTCGTGGCCGAACAGTTCGGACTGCACCAGATTGGCAGGGATCGCGCCGCAGTTGATCGCCAGGAACGGTTTGCCGGCGCGCCCGGACAAGGCATGCAGCGCCTGCGCGGCAAGTTCCTTGCCGGTGCCGGTCTCGCCGGTGACCAGTACCGGCAGGTCGACCGGAGCGAATTTATGCAGGGAGGCGCGCACCGACAACAGGGCGGTGCTGTCGCCGATCAGCGCCGGCAGGTTGCCGGACTCGCGGACCATATGCGGCAACGCGTCGTCGCCCTCGGATTGCCGCTGCATTGCCGACAGCAGATCGTGCAGTTCCAGCGGCAGCGCGAACTGGTCGCGGCACGCGCGCAGCAGCGGCCCCCACGCGGGCGGAGCGCTGCCCAGTCCAGGGGGCAGCACGGCGAGCCAGGGCAGGTGGTGATGCCGCTCGATCCACGGCAGCAGCAGCTGCACGGCGTCGGCATCAAGGTGACGCAGATCGACGATGGCCACCAGGTGGTCGCGGCTGCGCAGGCCGATGGCCATGGCAGGGGCAGGGCTGACGCAGCGCAGTTGCCAACCGGCCGCCGCCAGCGCACCCCGCTCGGCTGCCTGTGGTTGGCCGAACCAGATTGCGCAACGCGATGGAATCTCCAGGCTTGCCGCCATTCCTTTCCCCCAGGCAACACGGGCGGCCCAGCCGGGCACCCGGCGCGCCGCCCCGCGCCGGGATGCTGTGGCCGAACACGGTCGGCCTGTCGCGGTCACTGCAACCTTGACATCAAGGACCAACGCAGCAAGCGGCGGCCAGCGGCCAGCGGCCCGGTTACGGCCAGCGGCCCAATGAAAAAGCCGCTGCAGGGCAGCGGCTTTTCAGGCAACGCGCAGATGACCCCGGATCAGAGGTCGACCCGGCGGGCCTGCATGAACTTGTTGCCCCAGTAGCCACTGAGCAGGGTGTCGACGCGGACGTCCTTGCCGGTGCTCGGGGCATGCAGGAAGCGGCCATCGCCCACATAGATGCCAACGTGGTCGACCCGGCCCTTGCGGCCGAAGAACACCAGATCGCCTGCGGCCAGGGCGGCGCGGTCGTTGATCAGTTCGGCATTGGCGTCGTGCGCCATTTCGCGCGAGACGCGCGGCAGCTCGATGCCCAGGGCCGAGCGGAACACGTAACCGACCAGGCCACTGCAGTCGAAGCCACTGTCCGGATTGCTGCCACCCCAACGGTACGGGGTGCCAAGCAGGGTCATGGCCCGGCGCAGCAGCGACTGCACCTTGCCGTTGTCGGCAGCGTTGCCGACCACGACGCTGCCATTGGCGGCGCTGCTGGTGTCGTAATTGGCGAGGAGGCGGCTGAGGTCACCGGCCACCATGGCCGAGCGGTCCATCAGGGGAATGGTGTCATTGGCGGCCAGGTGCGGCAGCAGGGCGGCCAGGGTGGCGCTGGCGGCGGCATCGGCGCGGCTGCGCTGCGGAGCGGTGGCGTCGGCCTTGGCGGCTGCGCGGGGGGCGGTCTCGGCGGTGGCAGCCGGGGTCGCATCGGTACGGGTGGGAGCGGACTGCGACCAGGCGGGAAGGCTGGTCAGACACAATGCCAGGCCCAGCAGAAGCGGGCGGACACTACGCGAAGAAGCGGCGGTCTGGCCTTGGCACGTCGGGTCGTTTGTCGTCACGCGTCGGTCACAAGGAAAAAAACGATGGGGCATCATGCCCTGTAAAAGCAGTAATAAGTTAAAAATTCCGTTAATAAATCGTTAGTTGAGCCGTGATACTTGTCACATTTTTGAACATATCGCCTGTTCATTTTAGCGAAGGACGCGTTTCGCCCCTGTGTAGTGGTCCTTCCAATAGGGGCCACTGAGGGAATCCAGGCGGACCGTTCCGCCGGTGCTCGGGGCGTGCACGAATCGACCTTCGCCCACGTAGATACCGACGTGGCTGACACTGCCGCGACTGCCAAAAAAGACCAGATCGCCGGTTGCCAAGCGCTTCGGGTCGATCTTCGGCCCCTGTACCGCCGCCAGGTCGCGTGAGGTCCGCGGCAGCTTCAGGTCCAGCATTTCACGATAGACGTAAGCGACCAGGCCGCTGCAGTCGAAGCCGGATTCGGGCGTGTTGCCACCGTAGCGATAGGGCGTGCCGACCAGGCTGATGGCGCGCATCAGCACTGAATTGGCGGCCTCGGGGTTGTCCGGCGTGGTGCTGGGCCAGCTGGCCGCAGGCGGCGGCGGTGCGGAACGGACGGCCTTGCCGCCGCCGCAGGCGGTCAGCAGCAGGGGCAGGGCCAGCAGCAGGGCGGGCGCGAGGAGCCGGCGCGTGCCGGACGAAACTGGCGTGATGTGCATGTTCTCCGGATAATGCGCGACCTTGGATTGGCCGTCATGATGGCGGCGTCCCCGCCGGGCGACAACCCGCCCCAACCCGCCTGCCTCCGGCAGATCCAGACAGAGTTGCGCATGAAGATCGAAAAAGACCGCGTTGTCCGCTTCCACTACACCGTCTCCGAGGCCGGCCAGGAGCCGATCGAATCGTCCAAGGACCGCGGCGAGCCGCTGGCGATCCTGATCGGCCACGGCAACATCATTCCGGGCCTGGAAAACGCCATGATGGACAAGGAAGCCGGCGCGACCTTCGACGTCGACGTCAAGGCGGCCGATGCCTACGGCGAGCGCCGTGATGGCCTGTCCCAGCGCGTGCCGAAGAAGCACTTCGGTACCGCCAAGCTGGTCCCGGGCCAGCAGGTCGTGCTGCAGACCAACTTCGGCCCGCGTGCCGTGACCGTGCAGAAGGTCGGCATGAGCGTGGTCGACGTCGACCTGAACCATCCGATGGCCGGCAAGGACCTGCATTTCGACGTCGAGATCGTCGACGTGCGCGAAGCCGGCAAGGAAGAGCTCGAACACGGCCACGTCCACGGCGACGGTGGTCACCAGCACTGATCGCACCGCGATCGTGATGGCAGCAACGGCCCGCTTCGGCGGGCCGTTGCGTATCTGGAACAGGGCGGGGTCGTCCATGGCCCGCAGGCCGGCGGCATAATGACGGACCTGCACGCCGGATGCCCCGTGAACACCGCTTCCCCTTCCCTGCAACCGGTGGCTTCCGGCGAACGCATCGCCGTGCTGGACATACTGCGTGGCTTCGCCCTGCTGGGCATCCTGCTGATGAACATCGAGGCCCTCAGCGGGCCGCTGGACCTGGCCTTTACGGGCATCGACGCGCATTGGCAGGGCATCGACTACTGGGCCGATGCCTTCGTCTATGTGTTCGTGCAGGGAAAATTCTTCACCCTGTTCTCGTTGCTGTTCGGGGCGGGCTTTGCGGTGATGGCCCAGCGCGCCGAGGCAGCGGGCCGCCAGTTCACTCCGTTCTACCTGCGCCGCAGCGCCGGGCTGCTGCTGATCGGCCTGTGCCATGCACTGCTGGTCTGGTCGGGCGACATCCTGGTGTTGTATGCGCTGGCCTCGCTGCCATTGCTGGCCTGCCGTGAGGCACCGCGCAGCTGGCTGCCCTGGATGGGGTTGCTTGTGTATGCGCTGGGTGTTGCGCTGATGCTGCTGGTCGGCGCGATGGTGTCGATGGCCACCCCGCAGGACCTGCAGAAGATGCTGGTCGACGCGCAGCAGGGCATCGACCAGCAACGCCTGGTGTACGGCCAGGGTGACTGGATGCAGGCCAACGTGCAGCGCCTGCATGAGTTCGGCGCGTCGCTGGGTGGCATGTTCATCTCCGGGCCCGAAGTGCTGGGCATGTTCCTGTTGGGGGCCTGGTTCGCCGGCAGCGGCGCATTGACCGCGCCGGAGCGTTTCCCGCGGTTGTATGCCGGCCTGCGCTGGATCGCATTGCCGCTGGGCCTGCTGGCCACCCTGGCAGGTGTGTTGTGGAAGCCGTATCTGGCGCCGGGTGTCTATGACCTGCCGACCACTGCGGCAATGGCACTGGTGGCCGTGGGCGGTGTGCCGATGTGCCTGGGCTACCTGGCCTGGATCGTGCACTGGCGCGCGCGCATGGGCTGGCTGGCGCCGGTCGGTCGGATGGCGTTGACCCACTACCTTGCCCAATCGGTGGTCTGCACGCTGCTGTTCTATCACTACGGGTTGGGATGGTTCGACGTGCTGCCGCGTGCCTGGCAGCTGCTGTTGGCACTGCTGCTGTTTGCAGCGCAGGTGATCTTCAGCCATCTGTGGCTGCGCCGTTTCCGCTTTGGTCCGATGGAATGGCTGTGGCGTGCGATGACGTACCGGCAGTGGCCAGCAATGCGCCGTGGGGCCGGGCAGGCGTGATCGATGCCGGCCGCGCGCGTTTCGACCTGCGTGGCTGCATGCATCAGCAAGCGTGCCGCTGCATGCCCTCACGTCTGGCCTGCAGCGGGCCGTGGCATGCTCGCAGCAGCATGGGTGACGGCGCCAACCCGCTGCCTGCCGATCTTCGTTGCGGGCGCTCGCCCGCCATCTTCCCTGTCGACTCGAGCGATTGCGATGAATACTCCCTCTTATGATTACGATCTGATCGTCCTTGGCGGCGGTTCCGCTGGTCTGGCCGGTGCCATCCGCGCTGCGCAGCATGGCAAGCGGGTTGCCCTGCTGGAGCCGGGTGAACTGGGGGGCACCTGCGTGAATGTCGGGTGCGTGCCGAAGAAGGCGATGTGGCTGGCCGCCGATCTGGCAGAGCGCATCGGCCTGGCCAGCGCGATGGGCTTCGACGTGGCGCCGCGTCCGGCGCTGTCGTGGAAGGAACTGGTGATCCATCGCCAGGCCTACATCAGCAACATCCACACCAGCTATCACAAGCGCCTGGATGAAACCGGCGTGGTGCGCATCCCTGCCCGCGGCCATCTGCTGGACGCGCACACCGTGGCGTGCAGTGATGGCGTGCGTTACAGCGCTGCGCAGATCCTCATCGCCACCGGCGCCCATCCGCAGCGGCCGGACATTCCCGGCGCCGAACTGGGCCTGGTATCCGACGATTTCTTCGACCTGCGTGCGGCACCGGCCGAGGTCGCCATCATCGGCGGCGGCTACATCGCCGTGGAACTTGCTGGGCTGTTGCAGGCGCTGGGCAGCAAGGTGAGCCTGCTGGTACGTGGCAGCCGCCTGCTGGAGCGCTTCGACTACGAGCTGACCGCGCAGTTGGCCGAGAACCTGCGCCAGCAGGGCGTGCGCATCCACTTCGATTACCGTCTGCGTGAGTTGAAGCGCGACGGCGAACGCGTGCGCGCGTTCGGCCATGACGGCCCGATCGACAGTGTGTTCGACGCCGTGTTCTTCGCTACCGGCCGGCGCGGCAACAGCAAGGATCTCGGCCTGGAAGCACTGGGCATCGGCATCGGCGAACACCAGCAGGTGGAGGTGGACGCGTGGCAGACCACGGCGGTGCCAAGCGTGCATGCGGTCGGTGACATCGCAGGCAAGGTCGGCCTGACGCCGGTCGCCGTGGCTGCAGCGCGACGCCTGATGGATCGTCTGTTTGGTGGTCGCCCGGATGCGAAGATGGATTACGACAACGTGGCCAGCGTGGTGTTCTCGCACCCGCCGCTGGGCGCGGTAGGCATGAGCGAGGAAGATGCACGTGCGCGCTTCGAGCAGGTGACCGTGTACCACAGCCGGTTCCGGCCGATGCTGCAGGCGCTGGCCAACGGCACCCAGCGCAGCCTGTTCAAGATGGTCTGCGCCGGCCCGGAGGAGCGTGTGGTGGGTGTGCACCTGCTCGGCGAAGCGGCCGACGAGATCCTGCAGGGTTTCGCGGTGGCGGTGAAGATGGGTGCGACCAAGGCCCAGTTCGACGACACGGTGGCGATTCACCCGACGTCTGCTGAAGAAGTGGTGTTGATGCGCTGAGCCGACACTCGCGGTAGTGCCGGCCGCTGGCCGGCAACCTCGACAGCAACGGCAACAGCAACAGCAAAAAGCTGGGTTCTTGTGGAATGGCGGGGTGGGTCCGGTTGCGGGGGACGCTGCAAGTCCCCCTCCGGGGCCCGGCCCAGCCGCTGGCGGCTGTGCGTTCGGGCGCTTGCGAAGCAGTGCTTCGCAAGCAAAGCGCCCTCACC
>NZ_JARXWD010000040.1:0-30638 GCF_029892765.1 Stenotrophomonas sp. 1278 | reverse complement strand
GTGGTGGGGGGGGGGGGGGGGGGGGGGGGGGGGGGGGGGGGGGGGCGGGGGGGCCCCCCCCCCCCCCCCCGGGGGGGTTTGCGGCCCCCCCCCCCCCCCCCCCCCACCCCGCTAACCCTCAGAAAACCAGCTTCTGCTGTTGCTTCGGCTGTTGCAGTTGCCTCTGCGGGTGCAGGGCGCAGCCCTGCAAAAGAACCCCCCTACCTTACGGCCACTGCATCTCGCCCTTGGCCACCTTCGCACTCAACTCCAGCGACGCCACACCCGCCAGCTGCGGATAGCGCGCCTGCATCGCCTTCACCAACGCAGCGCTGTCCCTGGCCTTGGCGGTTTCAACATCGAAGGCACGGACGTAATCCGCGGTGAAGCGCAACGCACTGGCATCCAGTGCCGCCCCCTCCGCGTAATGACCGGGCACCACCACCTTCGGCTTCAGCGCCTGCAGCTGCTGCAGCGTGCGCAGCCAATCGGCATGCGACTGCGGCGTCTGCGTATCGGCCATCCACACGTGCTCGCCGGCCACCACCGGAATGCCACCGACGATCGCGCGCAGCGACGGCACCCACAGCACGCTGCGGTCCGGCGTCGGGCCATCCAGGCCGATCAACGGCAGGCGCTGGCCTTCCAGCTGCAGTGCATCGCCTTCCAGCACTGCGGGCACCACGATGCGTGCGGGAGCGTCGGCGCCCATCTTCGGCCCCCAGTACGCCAGCTTGCCGGCCTGGGATTCACGGATGTGCGCCACGGTCTGCGCGGTGGCGACGATGCGCGCCTGCGGGAACGCATCCTGCACGGTGGCCAGGCCGAAGTAATAGTCCGGATCGCCATGGCTGATGTAGATGGTGGTCAGGCGCTTGCCGCTGGCACGGATCTGCTCGACCAGCCGGCGTGCATCGCCGGCAGCAAACTGCGCGTTGACCAGGATCGCGTCGTTGCGCCCTTCGATCAGCACCGAGGACACCGAGAACATTGCCTGCGGGCCGGGATGGAAGGTCTGCAGGCGCAGCTGGGATTTGGCAGCGCTGGCGGGTGCAGGCGTGGCCGGTGCGGCCAGCAGCGGGGCGCTGGTGAAGCTGGCAGCCAGCGCGAGAGGAAGCAGCAGGGCAGCAGTACGCATGGGAGGTGTCCTTGGAGTGTCGAGCCGAGCGTTGGCTATGCCGGGCGTCCTTGCCCGGCCCTCTACGGGCCGTCGCAAGCGACGTTGGCAACGGCTCCTGCCGTTGCCTTCGGCGTTACAGGTGGGTAGCGCCGGGCCATGCCCGGCGGGCGGTCAGGCCGGCGAGTGCGCGATCAGTACGCCGCCGTGATGATCTGCCTGGGGTGCTTGTGCGCTTCCAGTTCGGCGACGAACGCGGCGCCGTAGTCGGCGTAGCTGATGCGGCTGTGGCCGCTGGCATCGGCGAGGAAGGCCTTGGGCTGCACGCGGTACTGCCCACGCTCTTCACCTGGGCCGATTTCGGCGGCCGGCGAGAAGAAGGTCCAGTCCAGGTCATCCACCGCCTGCAGGCGGTTGAACGCTTCACGGTGGGCAAGCGCGTAAGGCTTGTAGGCCTCCGGGAAGGTGGGGGTGTCGACCAGCTGCACGCCGGGGGCGACTTCCAGGCTACCGGCGCCGCCGACCACGACCAGGCGCGGCACGTTGGCCTTGCGGGCGGCGTTGGCCAGTTGTGCGGCAACCTCGCCGACGCGACCGATGTCGTCGCCCGGGCGCGGGCCGTAGGCGCTGGCCAGCACATCGTGGCCGGTGATGGCGGCGACCAGGGCGTCCTGGTCATCCAGCGAGGCGATGACCGGATGGGCACCGGCCAGCTCGGCCGGCAGGTCCTGCGCGCTGCGCACGATGACGGTCAGTTGATGGCCGTTGGCCAGCGCGTGGCGGGCGATCTGGCGGCCGATGTTGCCGGTGGCACCGACGAGGGCGATCTTCATGGCAGGACTCCGTGGGGGTGGTGGCTGGGAATGGGGCCACTGTAGGCCGCTGCAGTCGCTCGAAAAACAGCGTATAACGCGCTTGTTTGTTGCATGGATCGAGCAGATGGACCGATTGACCGCCATGACTGTATTCGTCGAAGTTGCCGAGCGCGGCAGCCTGACCGCCGCCGCCGAGGTGCTGGACATGTCGCGGGCGATGGTCAGCCGCTACCTGGCCGAGGTGGAGGGCTGGCTGGGCGCGCGGCTGCTGCACCGGACCACGCGGCGGGTCAGCCTGACCGGGGCCGGTGAAGCCGCGCTGGCGCGTTTCCGGCAGATGCTGGCGATCGGCGAGGAACTGCAGGGTGAGCTGGCCAGCGACGATCCCGAGCCACACGGCACGCTGCGCATCACCGCCAGCGTGTCGTTCGGGCAGAGCCATCTGGCGCGTGCGGTGGCCGCCTTCGTGCAGCGCCATCCGGCCGCACGCATCGAACTGCTGCTGGTCGACCGCATGGTCAACCTGGTGGAGGAGCGCGTCGACCTGGCCGTGCGCATCGCGCGGCAGATCGATCCCAGCCTGATCGCACGTCGTTTGGCGATCTGCCGTTCGGTGCTGTGCGCGACGCCGGCCTACCTGCAGGCGCGTGGCACGCCGACCGCGCCCGAACACCTCGCCGTGCACAACTGCCTGACCCATCACTACGTCGGCAAAAGCCTGTGGCAGCTGCATCGCGGAGGGCGCTCGCTGTCGGTGGCGGTGGGCGGCAACATCAGTGCCAATGAAGCATCGCTGTTGCTGGAGGCGGTGCGCGCCAATGCCGGTATTGCCATGTTGCCGACCTATCAGGTCGCACCGTTGCTGCGCAGTGGTGAACTGATCGAACTGCTGCCCGAGTACAGCCTGGACGAGCTGGGCATTCATGCCGTGTACGCCTCGCGCCGGCAACAGCCCGTTATCATGCGGCGATTCCTGGATTTCCTCGCCGAGTGCTTCGCCAGCCCGGCCTTCCAGGATCTGGACTGGCGCCCTTCGGGCAAGGAGAACACATGAACCATGGACAGGCGTTGATCGACCACAACCGTGCTGCCTGGGACCGCCAGGCCAGCGAGGTGCGCGAGTGGTCGCGACCGGTGGATGCCGAAACGATTGCCGCCGCACGCGAGGGACGCTGGCAGGTACACCTGACGCCGCGTGCGTTGCCGCTGGATTGGCTGGGCGATGTGCGTGGCAGGCGCATCCTGTGCCTGGCCTCGGCCGGTGGCCAACAGGCACCCGTGCTTGCCGCGGCAGGCGCTGAGGTGACCGTGTTCGATCTTTCCGACGGGCAGCTGGCGCAGGACCGCGCCGTCGCCGACCGCGACGGTCTGTCGCTGCGCACCGTGCAGGGTGACATGCGTGATCTGCAGGCCTTTGCCAGCGACAGCTTCGACGTGGTGTTCCATCCCATATCGAACCTGTACGTGCCCGACGTGCGTCCGGTGTGGGCCGAGTGCCGCCGGGTGCTGGCACGCGATGGCCTGCTGATGGCCAGCTTCTACAATCCGGTGGTGTTCGTTGCTGCGCGTGATGCACAGCTGAGCGAGCAGGGCCTGATCCGCCCGCAGTACGCGATTCCCTATTCCGACCTGGAAGACCTGGAGCCCGCCGCGCGCGAGGCCAAGCTGGCCCGTGGCGAAGCGCTGACATTCGGCCACAGCCTGGGGGATCTGATAGCAGGGCAGCTGGATGCCGGGTTCGTCATCGACCGCTTCATGGAAGACTGGCAGCCGCAGCCGCGCTTCCTGATCGACCGTTACCTGCCGACCTTCCTGGCCACCCGCGCACGCCGGATCGGCTGAAGACGCGGGCGTACAATGGACGGCCCCACGTTGCACGAGTGAGCCGTCCCTTGTCGTATCCCTATCCGCTGGTCGTGTTCGACCTCGATGGCACGCTGGTCGACAGCGCCGCCGATATCGCCGAAGCACTGAACCGCACGCTGGAAGACATCGGCCTGGCGCGCGTACCCGAAGCCACCGTGCTGGGCTGGATCGGCGACGGCGTGCGCCGGCTGGTCGAACAGGCCGTGCAGGCCGCCGGGCGTCAGATCGATCTGGCAGCGGTGATGCCGACCTTCATGGTCCATTACCGCGAATGCCTGCTGCGCAGCCCGCAGCTGTTCGCTGGCGTAGTGGACGCGCTGGCGCAGTTGCGCGCGTTGAACGTGCCGCTGGCCATCTGCACCAACAAGCCGGCCGCGCTGGTGCCGCCGTTGCTGCAGCACCTGGGCATCGCCGATGCCTTTGCGCTGGTGTTGGGCGGTGATTCGCTGCCGCAGCGCAAGCCCAGTGGTGAGCCGTTGCGGCATATCGCCGCGCACTTCGAACTGCCCGTCGATGCGTGCCTGATGGTTGGCGATTCGCTCACCGACTATCGTGCTGCCGAGGACGCCGGCATGCCGATTGCGCTGGTGCGCTACGGCTATCCGCGAGGACTGGACCTGGAAAACGCGCAGGCCGTCGCGGTAATCGACGACCTGCGTGAACTGCCGGGATTGGCTGCGGTATCGGCGACCTGACCCGCCGGTAGCGCCGGGTCATGCCCGGCGGCCCTTCGATCTGGCGCCCCGACGCCGGGCATGGCCCGGCGCTACCACTTACCTGGGCTGGTAACGCACGCTCAGCTGATACTCGCGGCCTGGCTGGTTGAACCACGCCACGGTTTCGTACTCGCGGTCGAACACATTGGCCACCCGCGCCAGCACCGACCATGCCGGGGTCAGCGCGTATTCGGCGCGCAGATCCAGCGTGCCGTAGCCGCCGACCTTCACCGCGTTGGCGGCATCGTCGTAGCGCTTGCCCGCGCCCTGTACGGTCAGGCCGGTGCGGAAATCACCGAAACGGCGGTCGATGTCCAGGCGCGCGGTCTGCTGCGCACGGCGTGCCAGCCAGTTGTCGAACTGCGCGCTGCCGTTGGTGCGGTTGCGCGGGTCGGTGAAACTCAGCTGCGCGTTGATGTCGAAGCCGGCCACGGTGGCGCCGCCGGTCAGTTCCGCACCGCGGATGCGTGCCTTTTCGACCTGCTGCATGCGGAAGGTGGCCGCGTCGTAGGTGATCAGGTCATCGATGCGGGTTTCGTACACGTCCAGGCCCCAGCGCCAGCCCTGGCCCTGCTGCGAGATGCCGAGATTGGCACTCTTGGACTTTTCCGGGTCCAGCGTCGGCACGCCGCTCCACGGGTCGTACAGGTCGCTGAAGGTCGGTGCCTTGAACGCGGTGCCGTAGCTGGCGTTGACGCGCAGGCCGTGGCCCAACTCCATCGCCCAGCCGAGGCTGCCGGTGGCATGGTTGCCGAACTGCTGGTTGTCATCATTGCGTGCGCTGGCCTGCAGCTGGTGACGGCCGAAGCGCGCCTGGTACTGCAGGAACACGCCGGTGTTGCGACGGCTGTCGACCAGGTAACCGGCGCTGCTGCCATCCAAGTTGTCCTCGCTCCAGTCCACGCCGGCGCTGAGCAGCTGGCCTTCGGCAATACCGATGTCGGCCTGCAGCGAAGCGCTGTCGCGGTGCGTCTGTGCGCTGCCGCGTGCACCGAAATCACCGAAGTTGTCGGACTCGTTGTCGCTGCGGCCGACGTTGGCGGTCAGCGTCAACTGCTCGGACGGGGTGTAGCGCACCTTGCCGGCCAGCACCTGCTGGCGGGTCTCGGAGTAGTTGTAGTAGCCGTCGTAGTGGTTCTTGCCGTCGGCACGCAGGGCGCTGCCTTCCACGGTCCACTGGTCGCTCAGGTTGTAACCACCGCGCAGGTTCTTGGACAGGTTGCGGTAGCCATCGCGGTCGGGTTCATCGGCAAAGCAGCCGGTGAACAGCGTGGCCGAACCGCGGCAGGCATCGATGCCATCCGAATGCTGGTAGGCGATGTCGGCGCCGAACCAGCCGCGTTCGGTGCCGCCACCGATGCCGCCGCTGGCTTCACGCAGGCCATTGCTGCCGCCGCCCAGCTGGAAGTGCGGAGCGAAATCCCCCTGGTTGCGGCGGGTGAAGATCTGGATAACGCCGCCGATGGCGTCGGCACCGTACAGGCTGGACTGCGGGCCGCGCACGATTTCCACGCGCTCGATCTGTGCCAGCGGCAGATCCTGGTACATCGCCAGGCCGAGGTCGGCGCTGTTGATGCGCACGCCATCGACCAGCACCACGGTGTGCGAGGAATTGGTGCCACGCAGGAACAGCGAGCTCTGCTTGCCCAGGCCACCGGCATTGGTCAGGTTGATGCCGGCGCGGCCCTGCAGCAGTTCCTGCAGGGAGGTGGCCTGGCTGGATTCGATCTGCGCGCGGTCGATCACCTGCGCAGGCGCAATGCTGTCCTGCAGGGCGATCGGAGTACGGGTAGCGGTGACCAGCACCTGGTCGAGGTCGGCGGCGCCATCATCGGCCAGGGCCAATGCAGGAAGTGCGGCCAGCACGGCCAGGGACAGCATTCGGGACTGCAGTTTCATCGGGGGACTCCAGGTGCCGCGCACGCCCGCGCAGCGAAGGGGAGGAGTCACAACAGGCAGGCACGCGCCGATGCCGCGGCCATCGCCACAGACATCCAGCGCCATGCCCACCGCATCGCGACCTGAGGCTTCCGGGCCGGTCTCCGGGCTCGCCGCCGGGTGGCCCGAGGCCACCGTCCAGGCGCCTTCCCATGCCTGCGGCACAGTGGCGGGGTTGCCTGGAATTGACGTGCTTACCGTTGCGGGGGCAGCGCCGGCATGGCGTGTTGTCACGCGTCACCGGCTTCCCGTTTCAACCTGCCGGCAGGGCCGCAGGTCACCTGGAAGTGCGCGCAGTCTACGGCATCGCGGCCGGCCCGTAGCGTCGAACCCGCACGTCTGAGCAGGCGCGGATGCACCTGCACGGTGCAGCAGACCTGCGCCAGCGCCTAGAATGCAGCTCGAATTATCGTGGTGCCGTTGCCGATGTCCGTCTGTTTTCCGCTGTTCCCGCGCCGCCCTGACTGGGCACGCGCATGATCCTCGACCTGGTCCGCCATGCCGGCAACGGTCGCGATGAGTTCCTCGATGGCCGCAGCGATCCGCCGCAGCTGGCCCGCCTGCCGCAGGAACTGGTCGATGCCTATGCCGGGCAATCGTGGGAACGGGTGATCAGTTCGCCGCGCCTGCGCTCGCTGCATACGGCGATGGCACTGGCCACACCGCGCGCGCTGGATGTTGAGGCCGACGAGGAGTGGGAAGAGCTGGATTTCGGCGACTGGGATGGCCAATCGTTGTTCGATCTGCCGGAAGAGGCGTTGGCCGCGTTCCACGCCGATCCGCACGCGTTTCCGCCGCCGCATGGCGAAAGCTGGGGCCACTTCGAACGGCGCATCGCACGCGCGCTGGATCGCCTGCTGGATGACGACGACCCGCCGCCGACGGTCGTGGTCAGCCACGGCGGCCCGCTGCGCATGGTGCTGTCGCTGGTGTGCGGCCTGCCGATGTCGCTGTGCTGGGCGCTGCGCATCGACCACGGCACGCGCCTGCGCGTGTGGGTCGAGCGCGGTGAAGCGGGGCTGGTGGGCGAGCTGCTGGAGCTGCAGCAACCCTGACGAATCCGGTAGCGCCGGGCCATGCCCGGCGCTACCGATCACGCATCACAGTGGTGGTGCCGGCCGGTGGCCGGCATTCCCAGCAACGCCGAGGCCTCAATCCTCGTCGGTGCTTTCGGCCGTGCTTTCTTCGCCGTCGTCCTCGGCGTCGAAGCGCTGCTCATGCACCGGGCCCGATGCCGGACCTGCCGCCTTCAGCGGATGCACGGCAATGCGCGCTTCGTAGTCCTGCACCAGCGCCGTACGCTGCGGCTCGCTCAATTCCTGCCAGTGGCAGTCCAGCAGCGCACCTTCCAGCGAATACAGCAGGTTGAGGCTGGGCTTGAAGCCGGCACGCTTGACCTTGACGAAGGCACCAACGGCACCGATGGCAACCAGGTCCTCGCGGCTGCGCAGGCCCACCTGGCGCAGCCATGCCGCACTCTTCGGGCCGATGTTGCGCAGCTTGACCGCGCTCACGCCAACGCCCCGACGAACACCTCGGCGATGGCTTCCAGGCCGGCCTGGTCCTCGGCATCGAAGCGGCCAACGACCGGGCTGTCGATATCGAACACGCCGATCAGCTCCCCACCGCGGAGCAACGGCACCACCAGTTCCGAGCGCGATGCGGCGTCGCAGGCGATATGGCCGGGGAAGGCGTCCACATCTTCGATCCGCTGGGTAACGCGCTGGCTGGCGGCCGCACCGCACACGCCCTTGTCCAGCGGAATGCGTACGCAGGCCGGCAGGCCCTGGAACGGACCGACCACCAGTTCCTTGCCGTCGTACAGGTAGAAGCCCACCCAGTTCAGGTCGGGCAGGGCGTGGTAGACCAGTGCAGCGAGGTTGGCCGCATTGGCGATGCGGTCGGACTCGCCGTAGACCAGGCCACGGGCCTGTTCCAGCAGCTGGGCGTATTGTTCCGGCTTGCTGCCGGTGAGCGAGGCGTTGGCGAACATGGCCGCAGTCTAGCAAGCGTGCCGGGCCAGCGATAATGGGGCTCTGTTGCCCTGCTGGAGCCTGTGATGTCCCTGCCTGCCACGTTGCCAAAGGCCCTGTTCGTCACCGGCACCGATACCGAGATCGGCAAGACCGCCGCCAGTACCGCGCTGCTGCACGCGCTGCGCCGGCGCGGCCTGCGCGCGGTGGGCATGAAGCCGGTGGCCAGCGGCAGCCATGACGCGGGGCAGGGGCTGCGCAACGACGACGCGCTGGCATTGCAGGTCGCCAGCCTGCCGGTGCCTGACTACGCCGATCTGAACCCCTACGCATTGCGCCAGCCGTTGGCGCCCGAACTGGCGGCCGCAGAAGATGGCGTGCGCATCGAACTGGCCCCGATCGTGGCGGCCTTCGAACGCCTGCGCGCACAGGCCGACGTGGTGGTGGTCGAAGGCGTGGGCGGCTGGCTGGCGCCGTTGTCGGCGCAGCTGGACCAGCTTGACCTGGTACGTGCGCTGCGGCTGCCGGTGGTGCTGGTGGTCGGCATGCGCCTGGGCTGCGTCAACCATGCGCGGTTGACCGCACACGCGCTGCAGGCCAGTGGCGTGGAGTGCCTGGGCTGGATCGGCAACCACATCGATCCGTCGATGCAGCGCCAGGATGAGAATTTCGCGACCTTGCAGCAGCGTCTGACGATGCCCTGCTGGGGCCGGCTGCCGCATCTGCCGGGCGCCGATGGAGAAGCGTTGAGCGCGCATCTGCACAGCGACCACAGGTAGTGCCGGCCGCTGGCCGGCAACTGCACGCGTTTCACCACCTCGAGGTTGCCGGCCAGCGGCCGGCACTACCGTGTTGCCGCCACCAGCTCCCGTGCGATCGCACCCAGCCGTTCCACCGCAGCGATGAAGTGCGCGTCCAGGGTCTGGCAGCACGACAACCGCAGGCAATGCCGGTAGCGCGCGCCACGCGAATACACCTGGCCCGGCATGAACACGATGTCCTCTGCCAATGCGCGCTCGAACAGCTCCCGGGTGTCTACGCCAGGCAGCTCCAGCCACAGCAGGAATCCTCCCTGCGGCTCGGTGGCGCAGGTGCCGGCCGGGAAATGCTCGGCCACCAGTTGCCGCAGGCGACCGACCTGTTCGCGGTACAACCGGCGCATGCGATGCAGGTGGTGCTCGTAGCTGCCCGCTTCCAGGTAGGCCGCCACCGCATCACCGAGCAGCTGCGGTTCGCCGCCGGTGGACTGGAATTTGAGCAGCGCGATGCGTTCGGCGAAGCGGCCGCCATCGAGCCAGCCGATGCGGTAGTCCGGTGCCAGCGTCTTCGAGAATCCACCGACCACCATCACCCAACCGTCGCGGTCGAACGCCTTCAGCAACGGCGCCGGTGGCTCGCTGAACTGCAGTTCGGCATACACCGCGTCTTCGATCAGCGGCAGCTGGCGTGCGTTGACCAGCTCGGCCAGGCGCTGCTTGTCGGCGATCGGCATCGTGCAGCCCAGCGGGTTGTGCACGGTCGGCATCACCACCAGCGCCGCAAGAGGGGTGTGCTCCAGCAGCGCTTCCAGCGCATCCACGTCCAGGCCGCGCTGCGGATGGGTGGGCAGTTCGATCGGCTGCAGGCCCAGCGTGGTCAGCAGGGGATACAGGTTGAAGTACGAGGGTGCTTCGATGCCGACTGCATCGCCGGGTTGGGTGACCGCACGCAGTGCCAGTTGCAGTGCTTCCATCGCACCATGGGTCAGCAGCAGGCGTTCGGGGTGGGTATGCAGGCCCATCCGCGGGCCACGCCGCACGATCTGCGCCAGCAGGCGTGGCGAACCATTGGGACGGGCGTAGGTCTCCACGGTCTGCTGGCCATGGCGCAGTACCTGCGCGGTGTGCCGGGCCAGCTGCGCACCCGGGTAGAACTGGCGCCCACGCGGGCCGGCAAAGGCGAGGTCGATCACGCCGGGGCGCCGCTGCGCTTCCAGCACCCGCGCCATCAGCACCTGCTGCAGCGGGGCGGTGGGCGCCGACGGCGCATCGCGCAGCGAGCGCTGTGGAACCGACAGTCGCGGCGCGACTTCGAAGCCGGCCTTGGGCCGCGGAATGACCAGACCGGCGTCTTCCAGCTGACGGTAGGCCGCGATCACCGTGTTCAGGCTGAGCTGGCGCTGCGATGCCATCTGCCGCAGCGACGGCAGCCGGCTGCCGACCGGCAGGCGCCCGCCGTGGATGGCTTCAGCCAGCTCGTCCGACAGCCGCTGGTAGCGGGGAGGAATCATCGTGGTGGCGTCTTCTGTATCCATCGACCTGGCCCACATCTGGTTCTGTACCCATGATGCTGACGAGCCTAGCATGTCGTTGTCGGCCGGGCCTGATCGGGGCCGGGTCGATACTTCCCAAGCGCACGGCCCTGTGGCCGTGCGTCTTTTTCATGCCGTGGTGGTGGCCAGCGGCCGGCCCCACCATGGGGTGTCAGCGCATCGGCACCAACGCGGGATCGCGGCGGTACAACGCCGGGAACTGCTTGCCCAGCGCGGTCAGCTTGGGCGCGTCGTAGTAGCGGATGTACGCGGCCTGCGGGTAGTTGCTCATGTAGTTCTGGTGGTAACTCTCGGCCGGGTAGAAGCGCTGGCCGCTGCTCACCTGGGTCACGATCGGCGCGCGGTAGCTCCCCGCCTGGCCGAGCTGGCCGATGTACGCACGGCTTGCTGCCTGCTGGCGCGCGTCTTCGACGAAGATCGCCGAGCGGTACTGGCTGCCATGATCGGGCCCCTGGCGGTTGAGCTGGGTCGGGTCGTGCACCACCGAGAAAAACACCTGCATCAACTGTCCATAGCTGACCTGGCGTGGGTCGTAGTCCACCTTCACCGCTTCGGCGTGGCCGGTGCGGCCACCGCTGACGCGTTCATAGCGGGCGTCGGCGGCACTGCCTCCGATGTAACCGGACACCGCGTTGCTCACCCCTTTGACGTGCTGGAACACGCCCTGCACGCCCCAGAAACAACCGCCGGCGAAGACCACGCTGGCGTGGCTTGCGTCATCGCGGAACGCCGCATCACCGCTGGGCGCAGGCAGTGCCTGCAGCTGTGCGGTGGGCTCGGCCGGGGCGGCGATCGCGCTGTGGTCCACCAGCAGCACACCCGCGACCAGCGCGGTGGCGACCAGGCCGGCGACGCCGGCGGCAATGCCCTGTTCGAAGGAGAGTTTCATCGTGTGCTCCCGGTTCAACCGAAGGTGAAGGCGTAGGCCTGCACGCCTGCGTCGAGGAATTCGATCTCGAAACGATGCGGACCGATCGTGCCGCGCTGGCGGATCAGCTGGTACAGGCGGTGCTCGTTGACGGTGCCGGTGCCATCGGCGGCCACGTCGGCGCCGGCATCGGCCGCAGGCAGTGGCTTGCCATCGAGCAGCACGCGGAAGCGCACCGGCTTGCCGTCCTCGCCCGGTGCCAGCACCAGATGCAGGTCGCGGGCGTGGAACTGGAACGCGATGCGGCCGCCGGCCTGCTGCAGTTGTGCAGCCTCATCGTTGACCCGCCACTGTCCAGACAGGCCCCATTGGTTCAGCGCCAGGGTGGACGGCAGCGTGTAGCCGAATGCTGCGTCGGCGCGCTGCCCGCCCGGCGAGGCGAACTGCTCGGCACGTGCGTGGCCCAGGTAGGTTTCCGGCGAGCGCAGGTTGCCCATGTCGGCCTGCGTGGCCACGCCCTGCAGGTCAGCCGCGGCCGGATCAGCAGGCGGCGGCAGCTCGGTCTGCCCGGCTTCCACCAGCAGGCGGCGGATCACCTGTTCGGAGTGCGCGTAGTTGCCCTCGCCGAACTGATGCCCGCGGATGTTGCCCTGCGCATCGACGAAGTAGTGCGCCGGCCAGTAGCGGTTGTTGAACGCGCGCCAGATCGCATACTGGTTGTCGAGTGCGACCGGGTACTCGACCTTCAGCTGCTGCACGGCCTTCATCACGTTGCGCGGGTCGCGCTCGAACGCGAATTCCGGGGTGTGCACGCCGATCACAACCAGGCCATGGTCGCGGTAGCGCTGCGCCCATTCGTGCACGAACGGCATCGCACGCAGGCAGTTGATGCAGGAATAGGTCCAGAAGTCGATCAGCACGACCTTGCCATGCAGCTGCTCGCGGCTCAGCGGCGGGCTGTTGAGCCACCCGGTGGCGCCGTCCAGCGTGGGCAGCGTTCCTTCCACCGGCAGCGGCGCGCCTGCCTGGCCGGCTGCCATCATCATCATCGGTGGTGCTGCCGGCTGCGTGCCGGGCACGGCATCCAGCAGGCCCTGTTCGATGCGTGCGGTACTGACCGCGGACAGGCGGGTCAGCAGGCCGGTGTCCCAGCCCAGGCCGATCGCCACCACTGCCAGCAACGCTGCCACGCCGAGCACCCGGCGCACCACATTGCCCAGGCCGAGCCGGGCCTGCAGTGCGCGGAACACACGGCCGCCCACCCACACCGCCAGCGCCAGTGCGGTGACGGCGCCCAGCGCGTAGGCCAGCAACAGCGAACTGGTGCCGACACTGGCGCCGTTCAGGGCGGCACCGGTCAGCACCAGGCCGAGAATCGGACCGGCGCAGGGGGCCCACAGCAGGCCAGTGGCGATGCCGATCAGCAGCGAGGTCCAGGCGCCGCCACGGCCGGCCGCATCCGCGGCGTCGGCACGCGCGCTCAGGCGCGCACCGATGCGCTGGAACGGCGCCAGCAGGTGGTCGGCCAAGGTCGGCCACAGCAGCGCGATGGCGAACACCGCCATCAGTACCAGTGCCACCCAGCGGCCTACCTGGTTGGCCTGCGCCACCCACTGGCTGCCGACCGCGGCAAGGCTGGCGACCACGGTGAAGGTCAGTGCCATGCCCAGCAGCAGCGGCAGGGTGCTGCGCAGGAAAGGACGATCAGCGCGTGCGAACACGAACGGCAGCACCGGCAGGATGCACGGGCTGAGCAGGGTCAGCACGCCGCCGAGATAGGCAAGCAGCAACAGCAGCATCATCAGGCTCCAGAAGCAGGGGAAGAACCGACCGGCACGCGCCAGTCGCCGGCGGCGTCCTGTTGCGCAGTCCCGGGCATGAACGCCATCGCGGCGCCGTTCATGCAGTAGCGCAGTCCGGTCGGCCGCGGGCCGTCGTTGAACACGTGGCCGAGATGGCCGCCACAGCGGCGGCAATGTGCTTCCACCCGCAACATGCCGAAGGTGGTGTCACGGTCCTCGCCGATGGCGTTGTGCAGCGGCGCCCAGAAGCTGGGCCAGCCGGTGTGGCTTTCGAACTTGGTGGACGAAGAGAACAGCGGCAACGCACAGCCGGCACAGGCGAACGTGCCCTGCCGATGTTCCTTGTTCAGCGGGCTGCTCCAGGGGCGCTCGGTGGCCTGCTGGCGCAGCACGGCGTACTGCGCCGGGCTCAGCAGCCGGCGCCACTCGGCATCGCTGCGGACCACCTCGAACTGTCGCGCAGGCCGTGCCTCGGCAGCGGCCGGGGCCGCGCGGCTGCACGCGCCCAGGCCCAGCAGGCCGGCGGCGGTGACAGCACCGCCCAGGCCCAGCAGATGGCGGCGGGTGAGGGACATGGTGGACTCCGGGAAGGGGCGACGGGGCCATGCTGCGCCCCCTCCGGTCAACGAATCCTCACGCAGGATTCAATTTTTCGTGAGGTATCCACGCCGCTCCCGCGCCACAATGCGGGCAGCCTCCCCACTGGCCCGAAGCTGCCGATGTCCGCCAAACGTGTCCTGATCGTTGAAGACGATGCCCATATCGCCGACCTGCTGCGCATGCACCTGGGTGATGAGGGCTATGAAGTCGCACACGCCGCCAGCGGCGATGCCGGCCTGCGCCTGATCGAACAGGAAGGTCCGTGGGATGCACTGGTACTGGACGTGATGCTGCCGGGCGTGGACGGCCTGCAGGTCTGCCAGCGCGCACGCGCGATGGCGCGTTACGTGCCGATCATCATCATCAGCGCACGTGGCAGCGAAACCCAGCGCATCGTCGGCCTGGAACTGGGCGCGGACGACTACCTGGCCAAGCCGTTCTCGATGCCGGAACTGGTGGCGCGCGTGCGTGCGCTGCTGCGCCGCGCCGAAGCGATGGCACAGAACGCGCGCATCGATGCCGGGGCGATCGAACTCGGGGGGCTGCGGCTGGATCCGGTCGCCCGTACTGCCGCCGTCGATGGCAATGCACTGGAACTGACCCCGCGTGAGTTCGAACTGCTGCTGTTCTTCGCCCGCCACCCGGACCAGGTGTTTGCGCGGATGGAACTGCTCAACCAGGTCTGGGGCTACCAGCACGATGGTTACGAGCACACGGTCAACACCCACATCAACCGCCTGCGCAGCAAGATCGAGACCGACCCGGGCAACCCGCGGCGCCTGCTGACGGTGTGGGGGCGCGGTTACAAACTGGTCGACCCGGCCGGGGCGGCCACATGATCAAGCCGAACCTGTGGCAGAAACTGGCGCTGGTGATGTCGGCGCTGATGCTGACGTGCTGCATGGCGCTGCTGGCTTGGCAGATGCGCACCAATACCCGGCATGAGCAGGAAGTGGTGCAGCGCCTGTCGCTTGGGTTGGCCGAGCACATCGCCCAGCGCAGCGAGCTGATGGACACCAGCGGCATGCGCGATGCAGCGGTGCGCGCATTGTTCGGCCAGCTGATGGCGGTCAACCCCAGTGTCGAGGTGTACCTGCTGGATGAGCAGGGTCGCATCCTCGGCCACGATGCGCCCAGCGGTCACCTGGTGCGCAGCCGGGTGGACGTGGCACCGCTGCGACGCCTGCTGTCCGGTGCGCCGCTGCCGATCCTCGGTGACGATCCGCGCAGCACGGATGGTCGCAAGGTGTTCAGTGTCGCGCCGCTGGTGGTGCAGGGGCGGCAGGCGGGTTACGTGTACGTGGTGCTGGTGGGCGAACACCGGCAGATGCTGGCCGACGATCTGGCCGCCGGCAGCCAATGGCACACCACGCTCTGGTCGGTGCTGTTGATCGGCGGGCTGGGCCTGCTTGCCGGCCTGGTGGCCTTCTACTGGGTGACCCGGCCCCTGCGCCAGGTCACCCGGCGCATACAGGCCTTCGACATCGACGCTCCGACGCCACTGCCCGCGCCGGTACCGCTGCGCGCGGGCGAGCGCGATGAACTGAAGATCCTCGAACATGCCCATTCGCAGATGGCACAGCGGCTGGGCGAGCAGTGGCAGCAGCTTCGCCAGCAGGACCTGCAGCGCCGCGAACTGGTGGCCAACATCTCGCACGACCTGCGCACGCCGTTGTCCTCGCTGCACGGTTACCTGGAAACGCTGGCGCTGAAAGAAGCCACGCTGTCGCCGCAGGAGCGTCGTCGCTATCTCGGTATCGCGCTGGCGCAGAGCGCCAAGGTCGGCCGTCTGGCCCGGGCGTTGTTTGAACTGGCGCGGCTGGAGCACGGTGAAGTGCGGCTGGAGTGGGAAGTGTTCGCGCTGCCGGAACTGCTGCAGGACGTACTGCAGAAGTTCGAGCTGGCCGCGCAGGCACGTGGGCAGCGCCTGCACGCTGATTTCCCGCCGGGCCTGCCGCTGGTGCGCGCCGACCTGGGTCTTGTGGAGCGCGTGCTGACCAATCTGCTCGACAACGCGCTGCGGCATGCGCCGGACGGGGGCCGCGTGCAGGTGCAGCTGTCGGCGCTGCCCGACAGTGTGCAGGTGGCGGTACAGGACGATGGCCCCGGGGTGCCGCCGGCGCTGCGCGGGCAACTGTTCCAGGCGCCGGCGGCACTGGGCGCGCGGCGTGGCGAGAACGGCGGGCTCGGCCTGCTGATCGTGCAGCGCATCGTGCAGTTGCATGGCCGCCGTATCGAACTGCGCGACAGCGAACAGGGCGCGCTGTTCGTGTTCGCCTTGCCGCGTGCCGATGCCGAGGCGAACTAGACGATGTCTGCCGGTGGCGGAACACCGCTTTCCATCGGCAGCAGCAGCCGGATGCAGGCACCGCCGAGCACCGAATCGGCCACTTCCACGTGGCCGCGATGCTTGTCCGCCACCACCTGCACCAGCGCCAGGCCCAGCCCGAAGCCCGGGCTGGCCAGGTCCAGCCGCACGTAGGGCTGCAGCACCTGGCTGCGCAGTTCGACGGCGATACCGGGGCCGTCGTCCTCCACCTGCAGGCACAGCCATCCCTCGTTGAGCGTGCTGACGATGCGGATCTGCCGGCGCGCATAGCGCAGCGCGTTGCCCAGCAGGTTGCGCAGCGCCAGTTCCAGCATGTGCCGGTTGACGTTGACCAGCCCTGCCGGTGACAGGTCCTGCTGCACCGGTATCGTCAGTGGTGCGAACTGCTCGACCACACCGCGTACCAGCGCGGCCAGTTGCAGGCGCTGGCGGGTGACCTGATGGCAGCGGCCGAGCGCGGCGTACTCGACACCCGCATCGGTCAGGTGCTGCAACCGGTCGATGTCGATGCGCAGGCCGGACAGCGCATCGCGCTGGGCGTCGTCCAGTCCGGTGTCTTCCAGGTCGGCCAGGCCGAAGCGCATGCGTGCCAGCGGTGTGCGTACTTCGTGCGCCACCGCCTGGGCCAGCACGCGCTGGCTGTCCAGCAGCAGCTGCAGCTGTTCGGCCATGTGGTTGAACGCCTTAGCCAATGGCCGCACCAGCGCGGTACCGGCGCGTGGCGCCCGGCTGTCGAGCTGGCCATCGCGCATCCGTCGTGCGGTCTGCGCCAGCTGCGAGACATCGCGCCACAACCGGTAGACCATCACGTACATCGGCAATGCCACCGCCACCATCAGGATCAGCAGGATGATGGCCACGCCGGAGGCTTCGCTGTCCTGCCAGCCTTCTTCGGGCAGGGCCTGGTCCAGCGGCCCCAGGATCAGCGCACTGCTGCTGTTGCCGACGCGCTGCAGGCTGCGCATGCTGTCCAGCTCGATCTGCACGTGTCCGTTGAGCAAGCCCGTGCGCTGTTTCGCCGGCAGTATCGCGGCAGCTTCGGTCAGCGGCATCAGCTGCAGCGGATAGGCGAAATCGCTGTCCAACTGTTGTGCCAGGGCTGGCCACTGCGCCGGCGGCGTTTCGGCGAAGCGATGTTGCAGCATGGCGTGCGGGCCGCGCATTTCCGCCTGCAGGCTGGCCTCGGTGCGGTCTTCCAGCAGCGCATCCCAGGCCCACAGCCCGAGCACGATCAGCAGCAGATGGGCGGTGAGGAAACCGATGCCGTAGCGCAGGAAGTGGAAGGCATGGCCACGCATGGCCGACGACGGATGCTTCATCCCCATGCTGATCGGCTGAACAGGTAACCACGGCCGCGCACGGTCTTGATCCGCTCGGGCTGCTCCGGGTTGTCGCCGAGCTTGCGCCGCAGGCGCGAGATGCGTGCGTCGATCGACCGATCCAGGCCATCGAAGGCGATGCCGCGCAGGCCACGCAGCAGCGCATCGCGGTCGAGGATCTGGCCCGCGTTGCCGGCCAGCAGGAACAGCAGGTCGAACTCGGCGGTGGTCAGCTCCAGCAGGCGGCCCTGCAGGTGCACGTTGCGGGTGGACGGGTCGATGCTCAGTTCACCGAAACGCAGGGCGCCATCGCGTGGCTCGACCCGGCGGTGGCGGCGCAGGTGGGCGCGCAGCCGGGCCAGCAGCACCCGTGGTTCGATCGGCTTGCCGATGTAGTCGTCGGCGCCCAGCTCCAGCCCCAGCACCTGGTCGATGTTGTCGGTGCGGGCGCTCAGCACGCAGATGATCCCGTCATAGTGGGGCCGGATCTGCCGACACACTTCGAAACCATCCTGGCCCGGCAGACCGATGTCGAGCAGGACCAGCGCCGGCTTCTCGCTGAGGATCCGGGCGATCGCGCGCTGGCCGCAGCGTTCGTGGGCGACCTGGTAACCGTGGCGCTTCAGGTAGTCGCTGACCATCGTGCCCAGCCGAGCGTCGTCTTCAACCAGTACGATATCCAGCATCTACAAGGCCTCCGGGGTGCTTCCGTACCGCCGTGGCACGAGCGCGGCGATGCTATCCCAGCTGCCGGGCCGCTCGGGTCCAGGGAGCGGGCGCCATTCAGCCGGGGTTGCTGGCGCGCGGGCCGGGCCTCAGGCCGGGCAACGACTTGGCCGCACGGCAGCCATCGTGTTGTTACAAAACGTTACGCAAGCCGCGCCTGCGGTGACGGTCGCTGACAGCGCTACGACTGACGTGGCGCTCGGCGGGGCCGAGCATGGCAGCTCTCCCCATCCGCGTGCCGCCCTCATGCCGTCCGCCTCCTGCCCCGCGCTTTTCCTTGAATGCCCTTGCCATGGAGGCCAGCGATGAGCGGCGTGGTCGGGGCCTGGCTGCCGCCTGCCGACGATGAGCAGCTGCTGCAGCAGCTGGCGCCGATGCTGCGGGCGCTGCAGCAGCGCGGCCGCGGTCGCATCGGCTACTGGACCGATGCCGACGCAGGGCTGGCCCTCGGTCATTGCCGTGCGCCGACCGACATGCCGTTGCAGCCGCTCAGCTCCAGCTGCGGGCGCTACGTGCTGTGCCTGGATGGCCGCATCTACAACCGCGCGGCCCTGCAGTCGCAGCTGCGCGACCTGCCACGCAGCTGCACCGATGCACGCCTGTTGCTGCAGGCCGTCGTCGAGTGGGGCGTGCAGCGTGCGCTGTCGCGCATCGAAGGGGCATTTGCGTTCAGCGTCTGGGACCGCCACGCACATGAGCTCTGGCTGGCGCGCGACCCGGTCGGCGAACGGCCGTTGTATTACGGCTGGTACCAGGGCCAGTTCCTGTTCGCTTCGGAGTTGAAGGCGCTGCAGGCCTTTGCCGGATTCGCTCCCAGCATCGACCAGGATGCATTGAGCCTGCTGCTGCGCCATGACTATGTGCCGGCGCCGCACACCATCTATCGCGGCATCCACAAGCTGGTGGCCGGGGCGATGCTGCGCGTGGACCTCAACGATCATGCCGCCGGCGGATCAACGCAGGCCACGCAGGGCGGCCATCGCTACTGGTGCGCGCGCGATGCGATGCAATCCGCGCTGCAGCAGCCGTTGCAGCCGGCGCCCAGCCTGGAGCAGGCCACCGACCAGTTGGAGGTGGTGCTGCAGCAGGCGATCGCCACGCGCATGCATTCACCCGTGGCCTGCGGTGCATTCCTGTCCGGTGGCACCGATTCGTCGCTGGTGGTGGCGATGATGCAGGCGCAGTCGGCGTTGCCGGTGGAAGCATGGACGGTGGGTTTCGACGACCCCGGTCACGACGAGAGCGACTGGGCCTCGCAGGTGGCCCGGCACCTGGGCGTGCATCACCACCTGCACAGGATGGACAGCCGGCAGGGCCTGGAACTGCTGCAACGCTTGCCGCAGGTCTGGTGCGAACCGTTCGCCGATGCCTCGCAGCTGCCCACCCTGCTGGCCAGCGAGCTGCTCGGCGCGCGCAAGCCGGTGGCGCTGACCGGCGACGGCGGCGATGAGCTGTTCTTCGGCCACCCCAGCTATGGCCGCGCGCTGCGCAATGCGCGCCTGTGCGGTGGCCTGCCGGACTGGGTACGTGATCTTGCGCGGCGTGGCAGCAGCCGCTTGAACGTCGAGCGTGGTCGGCTTGGCGGTTGGCGCGCACTGGTGGCCGAGGTGGCCGCCAACGACGTGGAGGGGCATTACCTGCAGCGCGTCACCCGCTGGCGGCAGCCGACCCAGGTGGTACTGGGGGCGCGCGAGCCGGCGACGATCTTCCAGCAGCAGGACACCGCACTGCCGGCGGAAGCGCGCATCCAGCTGCTGGATTTCCGCATGGACCTGGCCGAGGGGATCCTTGCCAAGGTCGACCGTGCCGGCATGGCGGCCGGCGTGGAGACGCGCTCGCCGTTGCTGGACATGGAGGTCATACGCCTGGCCTGGCGCCTGCCGCAGCACTTGAAGTATCACGACGGCGAGCACAAGCGGATCCTCAAGCATCTGCTGGCGCGCTACCTGCCCGCGCCGCTGGTCTATCGCCCCAAGCGCGGTTTCGGCCCACCGATGGCACGCTGGCTGGCCGGCCCGCTGCGCGACTGGGCGGAAGCGTTGCTCGACCCGCAGCTGCTGCGCAACCAGGGGTGCTTCGATGCAGTACGCGTGCGCGCGATCTGGGAGGCGTTCCTGCGCGGCGAGCGCAAATGGCATACGCACCTGTGGAACGTGTTGATGTTCCAGGCGTGGTACCAGCACTGGCACGGCAATCGCGGGCGCTGAGCGTTCCTTGCGTGGCCGATCCATTCTGCGCGGCACATCTGCGCAGCGCAGGGCGGAGGCCCTTGCGTGCGAATGTCCTCCGGCGCCGGCCTGCGGCCACCGCCTCCCCCTTTACTTCGCACGCAAGGGCCTCCGCCCTGCGTGGGGAGATCTTCGGTGGCCTCAGGAAAGCAGCGATCTGCGCGACTGGTGCCGTAAGCCGAGCCTCGTCGGGGCAGGTAGGGGTCTGGGCAAAGTAAAGGAGGAGGTGACGGCCAATGGCCGGCGCCGGGGGACATTTGCCCAAACCTCTACCTGCCCCGGCGGGGCCCTCCAGCTCGCAGAGACCCGGACGAAGGAGCGCTCTGGAATCCAGGCGCCAGGCAAAAAAAGACCCGGCAGAGGGAGGGATCTGCCGGGTCCGGATTGCATGGGGGGAGGGACCCATGCAATGAGCGTGGGCGTCGCGCCAGTGGCTGTTGCCTGCCAGTCGCATCCGCCGTGCATTTGCATTGATGCAATGCAGCATACGCCGATCATGCGGCAATGCAACAAAAATCACGAAGGCGCCATCTCTGGCGCCTTGAGGCCTTTCAGATCAATGGGTTGATCAGGCGGCGGGGCCGCGGTAACGGCAGCCCGAGGTGCAGGTTTCGTGCACGGTGATCTCGCTCAATGCCGGCAGGGTGGGCTTGAGCTCGTTCCAGATCCACACGGCCAGGTTTTCGCTGGTCGGGTTCTCCAGGCCGGGGATGTCATTGAGGTAATGGTGGTCCAGGCGGTCGTAGATCGGCTGGAAAGCCGCCTTCACGTCACCGAAATCCATGATCCAGCCGGTCTGCGCGCCCGGCTCGCCCTCGACTTTCAGTTCCACCCGGAAGGAGTGGCCGTGCAGGCGCGCGCACTTGTGCCCCGGCGGCACGTTGGGGAGGCGGTGCGCCGCCTCGAGCATGAAGACTTTGAAGATTTCCATGGCGCGATTGTACGCCGCGGGCGGCCGATCAGCCCGGCTTTGCGTTGCCTTCCCGTGAAGAAATTCTTTCCATCCGGATGAAGAGATGATAGTTTCTCTTATATCCGTATGAAGAGATGTTATTGGCCGCGCCCCGGCCAGGCATGGATTAATGCGGAACTTACCTCGTCCTTCCACTACCTCCCCCACATCGTCATGCCCCAGCACACCCTGCTCGTGGCGGCCCTGGCCGTCGCTCTGGCCGCGCCTTTGTCTGCCGCCGCCGAAATCACCGCCGACGCCAGTGGCGAAGCCAGCACCCTGGCTGCCGTGCGCGTCACCGGTTCCAACATCAAACGCGCCGATACCGAAGCCTCCAACCCGGTGCAGGTGATCGGCCGCCAGCAGCTGGAACAGACCGGCAAGGCCACCGTGGCCGATGTGCTGCGTTCGATCTCGGCCAACACCGGCAACGCCAGCAACGAGACCACCAACAACGGTTGGGCCTCGGGCTCGGCCGGCATCGGCCTGCGCGGTCTTTCGCAGAAGAACACGCTGGTGCTGCTCAACGGCCGCCGCCTTGCCAACTACGGCTTCCCGGCCGGCGGCCTGTCGGACACCTTCGTCGATCTCAACGCGCTGCCGCTGGTGGCCGTCGAACGCATCGAAGTGCTCAAGGACGGTGCATCGGCGGTGTACGGCAGCGATGCGGTGGCCGGCGTGGTCAACATCATCACCCGGCAGAACTTCGAAGGCGCCGAGATCGGCGGCAGCTTCGGCGGCGCCGACCAGGGGGGCCTGCACGAGCAGAACCTGAAGTTCGTCGGTGGCCTGGGCGACATCGACAAGGACGGCTACAACATCCTTTTCAGCCTGCAGGGCTACAACCGCGAGCGACTGGACCAGGATGAGCGCAACCTGACCAAGAGCGGCATCTACAGCGACCAGCCCGGCGGCCGCTGGAACGGCTGGTCGGCCAAGGGTGCACGCTATCTGGTCAATGGCACCTCCGTGCCGATGCTCGATGCCAACGGCAACTGCCCCACCGGCACCACCCGCGTGGCCAGCGCGCCGATCGACGGCCTGGCCGGTGATACCTGCGGCTTCAACCAGGCCCCGTACACCACCCTGATTCCCTCCACCAAGCGCTACCAGGCCTACGCCAACGGCACGTTCCGCCTCGGCGACAACGTCGAAGCGTTCGGCGAAGTGCTGTACAGCCAGATCAAGAGTGCTGCCTGGTTCGGCAGCAGCCCGTTCTTCACCCTGGAAAGCGGTCGCTTCGCACTGAACGCGCAGACCGGCCTGGCCGAGCCGGTGTCGTCCAACCTGCCGGCCAGCAACCCGTACAACCCGTACGGCCGCGCGATCCCCATCGAATACACCTTCTTCGACCTCGGCGGCACCATCAAGACCAACCGGTCCACCGCCTATCGCGGTGTGTTCGGGCTGCGTGGCAACACCGAGAAGTGGGACTGGGAAGTGGCCGCGTTCGGCGCGCGCAGCAGCGAGCGCGAAACCGTCTCCGGCGGCTTCGCCAACCGCTGGGCACTGGCCAATGCACTGGCCACCGGCAGCTACAACCTGCTGAACCCGGCCGCGACGCCGCAGTCGGTGCGCGATTCGATCAACATCGCCACCCTGCGTCCGGCCGAGTCGGTGCTGCAGGGCATCGATGCGAAGATCTCCGGCAGTCTCGGCCACACCTGGGCCGGCGACATCGGTTTCGCCGCCGGTGCCGAATGGCGCCGCGAAAAGCTTGATTCGAACAACCCGTGGCAGATCGATGCCGGCCTGCAGGTGCGCCCGGCAATCGCCGAAGTGCATGGCGAGCGCAAGGTCAGCGCCGCCTACGCCGAGGTCAACGTGCCGCTGGCCTCGACCCTGGAACTGTCCGCCGCCGCCCGCGCCGATCATTACGACGATTTCGGCGACGCGTTCTCGCCCAAGCTCGGCCTGCGCTGGCAGCCGCTGGATTTCCTGCTGGTGCGTGCCTCCGCGTCGAAGGGCTTCCGTGCACCGTCGCTGTCGGAGAACTCCAACAGCACCAGCATCGCCTACGGCAGCGTGGTCGATCCGCGTGATCCGGACGTGCCGGGCTCGCGGCAGAACCCGACCTTCTTCACCGTCGGCAACAGCGACCTGAAGCCGGAGCGCACCAAGAGCGTGAACTTCGGCGTGGTGCTGTCGCCATGGGCGAACACCAACCTGAGCATCGACTATTACCGTATCCAGCTGGACAACCTGGTCGGTACCAACAACACCCAGACCCTGGTCAACGACAACGTCGCCGGTGCCGTGCAGCGCGATGAGCGCGGCAAGCTGCAGGCGGTCTACAACCGTTACCAGAACCTGAGCGAGCTGAAGACCTCGGGCATCGACGTCGAGCTGCGCCAGCGCATCCCGACCACCGCCTTCGGTGACTTCACCGTGACCTCGGCCTACACCCACGTACGCGACTACCGGCGCCCGACCGTGGTCGGTGGCCCGCTGGTGGACTATGCCGGCAGCAATCTCGGCGCCACCCTGCCGAAGAACAAGGCCACCACCACCCTGGACTGGAAGTACAGCGACTACACCGCCGCGGTGACCTGGTACTACACCAGTGGCTACGACCAGAAGGCCAGCACCGCTGCAGCTGCGGTGCAGAGCCGCGTCGACGCCTACAACCAGTTCGATCTCTACCTGGGCTACACCGGCATCGAGAACCTGACCGTGTACGCCAAGGTGCAGAACCTGGGTGACAAGACGCCGCCGTACGATGCCTCGTTCCCGGGCATCCGCGCGCCGTACGACTTCAGCCAGTACGACCTGCGTGGCCGCTACTTCACGCTGGGCTTCGACTACCGCTTCTGATCCACCCGCCGCGGCCGGCCACCCTGTGTGGCCGGCCGTGTTGCCATGTTCCAGGGGAGTCACCGTGTCCTTCCACCGCCGTGCCGTTTTCCCGTTGTTGTTCGCCGTCGCCACCGCCGTATCGTTGCCGCCGGCGGTACATGCGCAGAGCGGCTATTTCTTCCCGCAGACCACCGATGCCGCGGCATTCGATACCGCCATTCCCACGCCGGAGCAGTTCCTCGGCTATCCGATCGGCAGCCGCTACACCCGCCATGACCAGCTGGTGGCTTACTTCCAGGAGCTGGCCAAGCACTCGGACAAGATCAGCGTGCGCGAGATCGGCCGCAGCTATGAGGGCCGACCGCTGCTGATCGCCACGGTCACTGCTGCAGGCAACCACGCGCGGCTGGAACAGATCCGCCAGCAGCACGCGACCCTGGCCGATCCGGCGCAGCCGCGCAGCGCTGCCGGTGACAGCCCGGTGGTGGTGTGGCTGGGCTACAGCGTGCACGGCAACGAGACCTCCAGCGGCGAAGCGGCGATGCTGACCGCCTACTACCTGGTGGCCAACCGCAGCGCGGAAACGCAGCGGTGGCTGCAGCAGGCAGTGGTGCTGTTCGACCCGGCGCAGAATCCCGACGGCCGCGATCGCGCCGCCAACTGGCACAACGCCTGGGCGTCCGATCCGGCCTCGGCCGATCCGGCCGACAAGGAACACGTCGAACCGTTCCCGCAGGGCCGTACCAACCACTACTTCACCGATCTCAACCGCGATTGGCTGGCACTGACACAGCAGGATTCGCGGCCGAAGGTGGCGCAGTTCCACCAGTGGTACCCGAACGTGCAGATCGACTTCCACGAAATGGGCAAGGACAGCACGTACTACTTCGAGCCATCGCCGAAGAGCATGCATAGTCCGTTGATCCCGGCAGCATCGTACGAGTTCAACAAGACCCTGGCCAAGTACCACGCCCAGGCGCTCGATGCGCTGGGTTCGCTGTACTACACCGGTGAGAACTTCGACAATTTCTCGCCCGTGTACGGCTCGACCTATCCGGATTTCCACGGCGCGGTCGGCGTCACGGTGGAGCAGGCCAGTTCGCGCGGTCGCGTGCAGGAATCGGTGAATGGCCTGCTGACGTTCCCGTTCACCATCCGCAACCAGGTTGCCACCGGGTTGGGTACGGTGCGCGGTGCGGTGACCGAGCGCAGCGCGCTGTTCGATCTGCAGAAGAGTTTCTTCCAGAGCGCGCTGAAGCAGGCCGCACAACAGCCGGTGAAGAGCTTCGTGTTCGGCGACGCGCATGATCCGGCATTGACCCGACGCCTGCTGGAACTGCTGTTGCTGCACAGGATTGAAGTGCATGCACTGGACCGCGCTGTCAGCGTAGATGGCCAGCGTTTCGAAGCGGGCAGCGCCTACGTGGTGCCGGTGCAGCAGGCGCAGTTCCGCCTGGTCCATTCGATCTTCGCCGAGACCCCGCCGATCAAGGGCGACGTGTTCTACGGCAGCACCAGCTACGCGATCGCCCCGGCCTACGGCGTGGCTTTTGCCGGCAGCCGCAGCCGCATCGATGGCGGCGCCCGCGTGGTCGAGGTTCCCGCAGTGCAGGGCGGGCTGACCGGCGGTGAAGCGGGCTTCGCCTACGTGATCGACTGGCGCGACTACAACGCGGGCCGCGCACTGGCCGCCCTGCAGGCCAAGGGCTTGTCCACGCGTGCCACCTTCCAGCCGTTCACCGCGGCCACCGCACAAGGTGAGGTGGCCTTTGCCGGGGGCAGCATCGTGGTACCGGTGTCCGGGCAGCCGCTGCAGGGTGCGGCGTTGCAGGAGGCGGTCGCCGCCGCCGCGCGGGCCGCCGGTGTGCAGGTGCATGCGCTGGCCAGCGGTCGCAGCCGCGATGGCATCGACCTTGGCAGTGACGGCGTCAAGGCACTGCGCAAGCCCGCCGTCGCGCTGGTGATGGGCGAGGGCGTGGCAGCCACCGAAATCGGTTCGGCCTGGTTCCTGCTCGACCAGCAGCTGCGCCTGCCGGCCAGCAAGCTGGACCCGCAGCAGTTGGGCAAGGTACCGCTGGACCGCTACACCACGATCGTGCTGTCCGGCGGCACCTATGCCGGCATCGACGCGGGCGCGGTAGCGGCATTGAAGCGCTGGATCCAGGCCGGTGGGTCACTGGTCACCTATGGCAGCGCGTCGAAGTGGGCGATCGAACAGAAACTTGCCGACGGCGAGAAGCTGGGCAAGGACGAGGAAGCAACAGACACCGCGCGCCGCGCCTTCGGTGACCAGCGCGATATCGCCGCGATCGAGCGTGTCAGCGGCAACATCCTCAGCGCCGACGTCGACCCCAGTCATCCTTTGGCGTTCGGCGTGCCGCGCCGGCAACTGGCGATCAACAAGGAGAACACGGTCATCCTGCAGCCGAGCACGAACGGGTTTTCCACGGTGGTGCGGATCGACGACACACCGCGGGTGAACGGGTATCTGTCCGAGCGCAACCGCAGTCGCGTAGCGGGCAGCGCGTGGCTGCTGGTGTCAGCGCAGGGGCAGGGCAACGTGATCCTGTTTGCTGATGATCCGGCGCATCGCAAGTACTGGCATGGCACTGATCGGATGCTGATCAACGCGATCTTCTTCGGGAATCTGGTGAATCCGGCGAAAGCGCGGGGTTGAGGCGTTGCGCGCCGAGCTGACTCCGGAATTGGGAGCACGAATGGTTGCGCAGGACTGCGCACGCGAGCAAGGCGCCTACGCGCCTGCATGGATGTATTTGCAGCGTGCTTTGTACCGCCGCCGCCGCTCACCAACGGCTATGCACAACCATCCGCAAGCGCTGGAACCCACACGGTGGCCAACATCAAAAAGGGGACGACGCCTCGGCGTCGTCCCCGGTAAAACCCCTTGCGCAGCAGGAAAAGCCGCTAGAAGCTGGCGCGTACGCCGGCCCTGTACTCGGATGTGTCCTTGTCGAACTGGCCTTCCAGTACAACGCCCCAGGTATCGGTGATGTTCAACTGCCCACCCACCACGCCATACCAGCGGGCGTCCTGTCCGTCGCCGCCATTGGCGTAGCCGCCTTTGAGCCAGCCTTCGAGGTTGCCGGTCAACCTGCCGCGCACACCCACCATGCCCAGCACCTCATTGAACCGGGACGTCTGGCGGAACCTCTGATCGCCGACGCCATAGTCCGACTTCGCTGAACGGTGGTTCCAGGCGAACTCGCTTGTGAAGTCCACGCCGTCGCTGATCGGCGCGTGATATCCCAGGCCCAGGTACGGAACGTCGAGGGTGGTCTTCACCCGCGTAGCGCCTGCAGTGTCGCTTCCGCTGAGGTGTGACGCGCCGACGATCACATGGAACTGCGGTGTGACCGCGAACGAACCCCGCACATAGCCACCATCCATGGTGAAGTCACCTGCGCTGCCGGCATCCAGCTGCAGCCGGTTCCAGCCGCCCTCCACGTAGGTGTAGCTGAGCTCGTCGCTGGCCGACGCCAGCAGGGGCGTTGCAAGCAACAGGCTGGTTGCCAGAAGCATATTGCGCATCGTTCAAGTCCTTGTGGTGCGAGGGTGCGGAGCAACGCCGGCCCGTGCCACAGCACGGGGCCGTGCAGGGGCCTGGAGGTCGCGGCATTCGATCAGAAGCTTGCGCGAACGCCGACGCGGTACTCGGCGAAGTCATCGTAGAACTGGCCTTCGGCAACCACCCCCCAGGTGCGGTTGAAGCTGACCTGGCCACCGATGGTGCCCGTCCAGGTGCCGTCAAAGTGGTTGTTGCCGTCGATGTAGCCCGCTTTGAGCCACGCTTCGGTCTTTGCCGACGGCTTGCCGCGCAGGCCGAAGTTACCCACGGCGGTGTTGACCGAGGTCTTGCTGGTGTAGCTCGCGCCGTCAGAGTGGACCTCACTTTTGCCCGAGCGTCGGTTCCACGCCAGGTCTGCGGTGAAGTCCAGCCGGTCGCTTATCGGCATGTGGTAGCCGATGCCCAGATGGGGCTGGTCGAGTGTGGTCTTCACGCTGGAATAGGCGTAGCGGCTGGTGTCGGTCACGCGGGACCAGCCACCGAACACGTTGACCTGTTCGGCAATGGCGAACGAGCCACGAACATAGCCGCCATCGGCCTTTGGATCCTTGAGGGCGCTGGAGCTCATCTGCAGCTGGTTCCAGCCACCTTCCACGTAGGTGTAGCTCATGCCGTCGCCTGCGATGGCCGTCAGCGGAGCGCCGAGCAGCAACGTGGAGACCAGGAAAATCTTGCGCATCATGCGTGTCCTTTTGGTGTAGCGGTCCAGGCCGGGGCGTGCATGGACGCGGACCGGCTGCGACGTCATGTCGCCGCCCGAGTCTAGCCAAATTTCACGCGGCGAGAACGTTGCGCTGCGGCGCGGGAGTGGTGGGTATCGAGCCATTCAGGAAGCGCGATGCACACGGAGCTCAAAAAAAAGGGACGCAGCTTTCGCCGCGTCCCGCTGTGCATTGCAGGGCTCCGGCAATCAGCCGACGCGACCGCCACCGCCACCCTGGCCGCGGCCACGACCGCCACCAGTATTGGCACCGCCACCGCGACGCTGGCCCTGACCGGCACCTGCGCCTGCGCGCTGCTGGCCGTTGCCGGCGCCCTCGCGGCGGCCACCGCCGGCCTTCTTCGGGCCTGCATGGGCATGACGCGGCGCATCGCCGTGCGGACGGCGCGCGTGGGTCTTGCGCGGCACGCGCTCGCCGGTATCGGCCTCGGCCTTGCCCGGAGCACTGTTGCCCCAGCGGATCGGCGTCTGCAGCTCGAAGCCCGGCACATCGCGGATGTCCATGTCACGGCCGAGCAGGCGCACGATCGCGCGCAGCAGCTTCACTTCATCCTGCGCCACCAGCGAAATCGCTTCACCGGTCGCACCGTTGCGGCCGGTACGGCCAATACGGTGCACGTAGTCTTCGGCCACCATCGGCAGATCGAAGTTGATCACCTTCGGCAGCTCGTTGATGTCGATGCCGCGCGCGGCGATATCGGTGGCCACCAGCACGGTGACACGGCCAGCCTTGAAGTCGCCGAGCGCACGCAGGCGCTGGCCCTGGCTCTTGTTGCCGTGGATCGCCGCGGTCTTGATGCCGGACTTTTCCAGGAACGCGGCCAGCTTGTCGCTGCCGTGCTTGGTGCGGGCAAACACCAGGGTCTGCTCGCGGCTGTCCTGCGCCAGCAGGTGCAGCAGCAGGTCGCGCTTGCGGCTGCCATCGACCGGATGCACCTTGTGGGTGATGGTCTCGGCGACGGTGTTCTTCGGCGTGACCTGGATCTGTTCCGGGTTGCGCATGAATTCCAGCGCCAACTGGCGGATGTTGTCCTCGAAGGTGGCCGAGAACAGCAGGGTCTGGCGGTTCTGCTTGGGCAGCTTGGCCAGGATGCGCTTGATCGAGGGCAGGAAGCCCATGTCCAGCATGCGGTCGGCTTCGTCCAGCACCAGCAGTTCAATGCCGGACAGGTCGATGCTGCGACGCTCCAGGTGGTCGATCAGGCGGCCCGGGCAGGCCACCAGCAGGTCCACGCCACGACGCAGGATGTCCAGCTGGTTGCCCATGCCGACACCGCCGTAGATGCAGGCGCTGGGGATGCGCAGGTACTTGCTGTAACCGCGCAGGCTGTCATGCACCTGGGTGGCCAGTTCGCGGGTCGGTGCCAGGATCAGCGCGCGCGGCTTGCGCGGGCCGGTGCGCACTTCCTGCGAAGCGGTGCCCAGGTGCTGCAGCAGCGGCAGGCCGAACGCGGCGGTCTTGCCGGTACCGGTCTGTGCGCCGGCCAGCAGGTCGCGACCGGCCAGCACCAGCGGGATCGCCTGCTGCTGGATCGGGGTCGGGGTTTCGTAGCCCTGCTCGGCGAGCGCACGCAGCAGGAAGGGCGCAAGGCCCAGGGATTCAAAAGACATCGAGATTGCTCCAAGTACAGTTAACGCCTGTCCGAACGGACAGACGGGGGCAGATCAAACTGATCGGCTGACTCGGAGCGTTCCCGTGAACCGCGCTGCGAGAATTGGGTGCAGCCAACGCGAAGCGCAGGCTGGAATGCGTGACGAACGGCGTCGGAGTGGGGGCGGGCGATGGGGCGAACCCCGGTCGCCGGCGATCCCGGAGGGAAACGGACGGCCGCTGCAGACCCGCATAGTCTAACGGAAGGATGAGACCTGACGCAAAACAGGCTGTTCAGGTTGGGGGTTCGGCAGGGCTGCGCCCTGCACCCGCCGAATCAACGTCAACGTCAAAAGCGGGGTATCGGTGGGATGGCGGGGTGGGTCCGGTTGCGGGGGACGCCGT
>NZ_JARXWD010000039.1:0-34168 GCF_029892765.1 Stenotrophomonas sp. 1278 | reverse complement strand
GGGGGGGGGGGGGGGGGGGGGGGGGCGCGCGTGTGTTGGGGGGGGGGGGGGGGGCGCGCCCCCCCCCCCCCCCCCCCCCCCCCCCCCCCCCCCCCCGCCCCACCTCTGACAGATTCCCGCTGCTGTTGGTAGGTGTCGACCTTGGTCGACACGTTAGATCCACGCTATGCGTGGATGAAATCTGTCAGATATCGAAATACATCTGGGGTCAGATCCGTTTCCTTCGGAAAGCGGATCTGACCCCAAGAGCCGTTCCAACAGACCGCAGGAATCTGTCGAAGGCGGGGTGGGTCCGGTCGCGGGGGCGTGAGCCGCATGGATGCGGCGACCGAGCTTACATGGACGTACTTGCAGCGTCCCCCGCCACCGGACCCGCCCCGCCATCTCACGGAATGCCGCTGTTGCTGTTGCTTCTGCCGTTGCTGTTGCCTCTGCGGGTGCAGGGCGCAGCCCTGCCGATCAACCCCATTCAGGCAGGTAAGTACAGGTCACAGGATACGCAGACGCCTTGTTGCTGCCATCGATCGGGTCCACATTCGTTGTCAGGAAACGGGCAGCCGCCCGTTGTCGAGACAACAGGAGACCTGCATGTCCGCTTCCCCCGCAGCCCCCGCTGCCATTTCCCGCGATCCGGCCACCGGCCAGCAGATCGCCAGCCACCCTTTCGCAACCGACGCCGAGCTGGAAGCCATCCTCGACCGCGGCCAGACCGGTTTTGCAGCCTGGAGCGCGCAGTCACTGCAACAACGCGCCAGCGTGCTGCGTGCGATGGCTGCCGTGCTGCGCCGCGACCGTGAACCGCTGGCCGCGATGGCCACTGCCGAGATGGGCAAGGTCCAGGCCGAGTCGCTGGCCGAGATCGAGAAGTGCGCGGTGCTGTGTGACTGGTATGCCGACAACGGTGCGGCGTTCCTGCGCGATGAACCCACCGCGGTGGCCGACAACAAGGCCTATGTCTCCTACCTGCCGCTGGGCGTTGTGCTGGGCATCATGCCGTGGAATTTCCCGTACTGGCAGGTGATGCGCGCGGCCGTGCCGATCCTCATGGGCGGCAACGGCTTCCTGCTGAAGCCGGCCGAGAACATCGTCGGCACCGCCGGGCTGCTCGCCGCTGCGTGGCGCGATGCGGGCTTGCCGGACGGCACCTTCATCGCCGCCAACATCAGCCGCGAGGGAACCAGTGCCGCCATCGCCGATGACCGCATTGCGGCCGTGACCCTGACCGGCAGCGTCGCCGCGGGGCGCAGCATCGCCGCGCAGGCCGGGCAGGCGCTGAAGAAGGTGGTGCTTGAGCTGGGGGGCTCGGATCCGTTCATCGTGCTGGCCGACGCCGACCTGGAGGCGGCGGTCGATGCCGCGGTGGCTTCGCGCTTCCAGAACACCGGGCAGGTGTGCATTGCCGGCAAGCGCATCATCGTCGAAGACGCCGTGTATGAGCGTTTCGTGGCGCTGTTCTGCGAGCGCGTGCAGGCGCTGACCGTGGGCGATGGCCGCGAGTCCGGCAACCGGATCGGACCGATGGCCCGGCAGGACCTGCTTGAACAGCTTGATGCACAGGTGCGTGCGTCGGTCGAGGCCGGTGCGCAGTTGCTGGTGGGCGGCAAGCAGCTCGATCGCCCCGGCAGTTTCTATGCACCCACCGTGCTGGCAGGCGTCGAGCCGGGCATGCAGGCCTTCGATACCGAGACCTTCGGGCCGGTGGCGTCGATCAGCCGCGCGCGCGACGCCGACCATGCGGTGGAACTGGCCAACCAGAGCGAGTTCGGCCTGAGCGGCAATCTGTGGACGGGCGACCACGCCCGCGCGATGCAGCTGGCGCGCCGGCTGCAGACTGGTGGCGTGTTCGTCAACGGTTTCTCTGCCTCCGATCCACGCGTGCCGATCGGCGGAGTGAAGAAGAGCGGCTTCGGCCGCGAGCTGTCGCACTTCGGCATCCGCGAGTTCGTCAACGCGCAGACGGTGTGGTTCGACCGCCGTTGACGCGGGCCATCCACCGTTCCTGTCAGCATCCCTGCAACGTTCCATCATCACGCACTGCGAGAAGGACGTCATTCCATGTCCAAGGGTTCCGATCTGCTCGTCGCCGCACTCGAAAACGAAGGCGTCGAGCGCATTTTTGGCATTCCCGGTGAAGAGAACCTCGATGTCGTCGAGTCGCTTCGCCATTCCAGCATCAAGCTGGTCATCACCCGCCACGAACAGGCTGCCGTGTTCATGGCCGCCACCTACGGCCGCCTGACCGGCAAGCCCGGCGTGTGCCTGGCCACGCTCGGCCCGGGTGCACTGAACTTCACCACCGGTGCCGCCTACGCACTTCTCGGCGCGTGGCCGGTGATCATGATCACCGGGCAGAAGGGCATCGTGGCCAGCAAGCAGGCGCGCTTCCAGATCGTGGATATCGTCAGCACGATGAAGCCGCTGACCAAGTCGGCGCGGCAGATCGTTTCGGCGCGCACCATCCCCACCATCGTCCGCGAGGCCTTCCGCACGGCGCTGGAAGAGCGCCCCGGGCCGGTGCTGCTGGAACTGCCCGAGGACATCGCGGCGATGGAGGTCGAGGACGTTGCACTGATCCCGCCACACCCGGTGGATCGGCCGATCGCCAGTCCCGAGGCGCTGGACCGTGCGGCGCAGATCATCCGCGAGGCCAAGCGGCCGCTGCTGGTGATCGCGTCGGCGGCGTCGCGACCGCAGTCCAGCGAAGCGCTGTCGGCCTTCGTACTGCGGGCCGGCATCCCGTTCGTCACCACGCAGATGGGCAAGGGCGCGGTGGCCGGTGGCTCGGGCCTGTACATGGGCACGGCGGCACTGAGCGAGCGCGACTACGTGCACATGGCCATCGATCAGGCCGACGTGATCGTGACCATTGGCCACGAGGTGACGGAGAAGCCGCCCTTCGTGATGCGCGCGGGTGGCCGCACGGTCATCCACATCGGCTACTCGCAGGCCGCGGTGGAGCAGGTGTACTTCCCGCAGGTGGAGGTGATCGGCGATATCGGCCGCTCGCTGACCCTGCTGGCCGACCGTATCGAGGGCAGGGTGGACAACGCCGCTGCACTGCTGCCGCTGCGCGCGACGATCCTGGAGCACATCGCCGATCGCGCCGAAGAGGCCGGTTTCACGCCGCAGCGGCTGGTGCATGACGTGCGCCAGGTGATGCCGCCGGACGGCATCGTGGCGCTGGACAATGGCATGTACAAGATCTGGTTCGCGCGCAACTACCGTACCCAGGTGGCCAATACGCTGCTGCTGGACAACGCATTGGCAACGATGGGCGCAGGGCTGCCGTCAGCGATCATGGCCTCGATCCTGTATCCGCAGCGCCGCGTGCTGGCGGTGTGTGGCGATGGCGGTTTCATGATGAACAGCCAGGAGCTGGAGACCGCGCGGCGGCTGGGCCTGAACCTGGTAGTGCTGATCCTCAACGACGGCGCCTACGGAATGATCCGCTGGAAGCAGGCGGTGGATGGTTTCGCCGACTACGGCATGACCTTCGGCAATCCGGATTTCGTCAAATACGCCGAGGCCTATGGCTGCCAAGGGCACGAGGTGACGGCGATCGAGCAGTTCATTCCGACCCTGGAAGCAGCGTTCACCGCGGGCGGCGTGCATCTGGTGTCGGTGCCGGTGGACTATTCGGAGAACCAGCGCGTGCTGGTGGATGAGCTGCGGCAGGCATTCCCCGGGAACGGGTAGGTGTCGCCCCCCGGAGCCCCGTAGGCGTCGCCCCCCGAGCCCGGTAGGTGTCGACCTTGGTCGACACAGTAGATCCAGACCATGCGTGGATGCCTCCCCATGCCCGGCGCGGTAGAGCGCCAACCAAGGTTGGCGGCTACCAGGGCGCTGGATCGAGGTTGATCGACTGCGGCAGGGGTTCCTGGGAGCCCGGTAGGTGTCGACCTTGGTCGACACGGTGGGCGCCAACCAAGGTTGGCGGCTACCGGAGCAGGGGCGGCCCGAGGCCGGGGCAGGGCGCTTTTGGTATGCTGGGCAACCGGCTGCGCCGGGCGCAACACTCCCCCTCACTACACGATTCCCGCAGATCCATGAGCGAAGCTACTGATACCCCCCCCGTCGACGAAAACAAGTTGATCGCCGAGCGCCGTGAGAAACTCAAAGCGCTGCGCGGGCAGGGGATCGCGTATCCGAACGACTTCCGTCGCGAGGACTTCGCCGGCAGCCTGCAGGAAGAATTCGCCGATGCGGAGCAGTGGACCGCCGAAACCCTGGAAGGCAACGGCCGCCAGGTGAAGATGGCCGGTCGCCTGATGGCCAAGCGGGTCATGGGCAAGGCCAGCTTCGCCCAGATCCAGGACGAATCGGGCCGCATCCAGCTGTTCCTGCAGGGCAGCGTGCTGGGTGATGCCTACACCGCCTTCAAGGGCTGGGACGTGGGCGACATCATCGCTGTCGAAGGTGGCCTGACCCGCACCAAGACCGGCGAGCTGTCGGTCAAGGCCGAATCGATCCGTCTGCTGACCAAGTCGCTGCGCCCGCTGCCGGACAAGTGGCATGGCCTGGCCGACGTCGAACAGCGTTATCGCCAGCGTTACGTCGACCTGATCGTGACGCCGGAGTCGCGCGCGGTCTTCATCAAGCGCTCGAAGATCATCCGTGCGATGCGTGCATGGCTGGACAACCGCGACTTCCTCGAAGTCGAAACGCCGATGATGCATTACATCCCCGGCGGCGCGGCGGCCAAGCCGTTCACCACCCACCACAACGCGCTGGACCTTGACCTGTACCTGCGCGTTGCGCCGGAGCTGTACCTCAAGCGCCTGACCGTCGGTGGCCTGGAACGCGTCTACGAAATCAACCGCAACTTCCGCAACGAAGGCGTCAGCACCCGCCACAACCCGGAATTCACCATGATGGAACTGTACGAGGCCTATGCCACGTACAACGAGATCATGGACCTGACCGAAGGCGTGATCCGTGACGTGGCACAGTCGGTGAACGGCACCACCGTGGTCGAGTGGGACGGCGCCAACATCGACCTGGGCCCGGCGTTCCGCCGCTGGCGCATGGACGAGGCGGTGCGCCACCACAACCCGGAAATCTCCGCGGCCGACTGCACCGACCGTGACGCGCTGCTGCGCCATTGCGAGCGCCTGAAGATCCGCGTCAAGCCGTCCTACGGCTGGGGCAAGCTGCTGCTGGAGATCTTCGAAGCCACCGTCGAGCACACCCTGATCCAGCCGACCTTCATCACCGATCACCCGGTGGAGGTCTCGCCGCTGGCCCGCGCCAACGACAACGATCCGGGCTATACCGACCGCTTCGAACTGTTCGTAAACGGCAAGGAACTGGCCAACGGCTTCTCCGAGCTGAACGACCCGGAAGACCAGGCCCAGCGCTTCCAGGCGCAAGTGGCGGCGAAGGAAGGCGGCGACGACGAGGCCATGCACTACGACGCCGACTACATCCGTGCGCTGGAGTACGGAATGGCGCCGACCGGCGGCCTTGGCATCGGCGTCGATCGCCTGGTGATGCTGCTGACCGGCAGCAGCTCGATCCGCGACGTGCTGCTGTTCCCGTACATGCGTCCGGAGCAGTAACCGGCGTTTTCGGCGTCCGTTTGTGCGCGTCGTCTCGGTTTGAGACGGCGCCATTGACGCATCCCGGACTCGGCGTATCGTTATTGCACAACCTTGACACCGGCTATGGCTTCATGGGGTCAGGGGAGGCCGCGATGTGGAGAATCCGCTTCACATTGTGACGACGATCATGAATCGGGGAGCTTGTGACGGGAGTCGAGCCGATGCAGGGTGCCAGCGTGCACAGCGGCGGGGTATCCTCGCCCGCTGACCTTTCAGCATGGTCGAGAAAGCAGGCAGAGAACGCCTTGAACATCGTCATCGTCGATGACCAGACTTCCGCACGGACGATGCTCCGTCACGTCATCGAGGACATCGCGCCGGAACTGAGCGTGCATGACTTCGGCGATCCGTTGACGGCGTTGGCATGGTGCGAATCGTACCCGGTCGACCTGCTGCTTCTCGATTACCGCATGCCGGAGATGGACGGGCTCGAGTTCGCCCGCCGCTTCCGCCGGCTGCCCAAGCATCGCGATATTCCGGTGATCCTGATCACCGTGGTGGGTGACGAGCCGATCCGCCAGGCAGCACTGGAAGCCGGCGTGATCGATTTCCTGGTCAAGCCGATCCGCCCGCGCGAACTGCGCGCACGCTGCTACAACCTGTTGCAGCTGCGCCAGCAGACCGAGAACGTGAAGCAGCGCGCGCTGTCGCTGGAGCAGCGGCTGCTGGCCAGCATGCACGAGGTGGAGGAGCGCGAGCGCGAGACGCTTTCGCGGCTGGCGCGTGCGATCGAGTTCCGTGATGCCGGCACCAGTGCCTACCTTGAGCGCATGGCGCGCGTGGCTGGCCTGATCGCCGAGCAGCTGGGCCTGCCGGAAGACGACGTCAAGCTGATCGAGATGGCCGCGCCGCTGCACGACATGGGCAAGATCGCCATTCCCGATGCGGTGCTGCTCAAGCAGGGCAAGCTCAATGACGAGGAGCTGGCGATCATGCGACGGCATCCACGCATTGGCCATGAACTGCTCAGTGGCAGCCAGAACCGCTTCATCCAGGTCGGTGCATTGATCGCGCTGCGTCACCATGAGCGCTACGACGGCAGTGGTTATCCCGATGGCCTGGTCGGCGATGCGATTCCGCTGGAGGCACGCATCGTCGCCGTGGCCGACGTGTTCGATGCGCTGATCTCGCCGCGCCCCTACAAGGAGGCGTGGACGATGGAAGCCACCATGGCCTATCTGTATGCCCAGCGCGGGCGCCTGTTCGATCCGCGTTGCGTGGACGCGTTGCTGCGCGGCCGTGAGCAGCTGGAACAGATCTGCGCCGAGCACTCCACCGCCTCTGCACGGCCGGGACTGGGCGCGTGAAACGCCTGCTGTCGCGATTGCGGTTGCGCCTGTCCCAGCGGCAGGACAGCGAGCACGGGCAGCAGATCGTCCGCATCGTCCTGATCAGCCTGATCCTGGCTTACGTGCTGCTGCCTTCGGCGCGGCACGATCTGCCGCACACCCAGTATGTCGGTGTGCTGGCGATCGTGTTGATGGGGCTGAGTCTGTCGCTGCTGTTGTTCGGCTGGCTGCTGTGGCGGCCGCAGCGTTCCGATCCGCGCCGCGTACTGGGCATGCTGGCCGACTACGGCCTGATAGCCGCCGGCATGATCCAGATGGGCGAGCCGCTGTCGTGGGTCTACATCGTGGTGATGTGGGTGACGGTGGGCAACGGCATGCGCTTCGGCAACCACTACCTGTATGTGGCCGTGGCGATGGCGATGGTCAGCTTCGGCAGTACCGCGCTGTCGACCCCCTATTGGCAACAGAACGCACGCCTGGCCATCGGCCTGTGGCTTGGCCTGGCGGCGGTTCCCCTGTATTTTTCCACGCTGCTGCGGCAGTTGACCGAAGCGATGGCCGAGGCGCGGCGCGCCAGCGAAGCCAAGAGTCGATTCCTGGCCAACATGAGCCACGAGTTTCGTACCCCACTCAATGGATTGAATGGCATGACAGAAGTGTTGGCGACCACGCGCCTGGATGACGAGCAGCGTGAGTGCGTGAGTACCATCCAGGCGTCATCGCGCAGCCTGCTGGCGCTGGTCGAGGAAGTGCTGGACATCTCGGCGATCGAGGCCGGCAAGCTGCGCGTGGTCGCCGAGGATTTCGTTCTTTCCGAAGTGATGCAGGCGATCGGCCTGATCCTGTTGCCGCAGGCCAAGGCCAAGCGCCTGGACTACCGGGTGAAGGTGGCCGAGACCGTGCCGCCGACCCTGCGCGGCGACGTCGGGCATCTGCGGCAGATCCTGCTCAACCTGGCCGGCAACGCGGTCAAGTTCACCGATCACGGCCGGGTCGAGATCCGCGTCAGCGTTGTCCACGCCGACACCCAGGGTGGGGTGCGGCTGCGCTTCGATATTCTCGACACCGGCATCGGCGTTGCACCGGCGATGCGTCCGCGTCTGTTCGAGGCCTTCGAGCAGGCCGACGTCAGCATGGCCCGCCGTCATGAGGGTACCGGCCTGGGCACGACCATCGCCAAGGGGCTGGTCGAAGCGATGGACGGCGAGATCGGTTACCTAGACAACCCGCCGCAGGGCAGCCACTTCTGGGTGGAGCTGCCGTTCGCGCCGCCGCAGCCGGTGGTCCCGGGTGCGGTACCGACCCTTGCTGCTGGCGACGAAACCGGTGCCGGCGGCAACGTCATCGCCTTCGCTGATCCGTTCCTGCGCCATCGCGCGCGCGTGCGCAGCATGCAGATCCTGGTCGCCGACGACCACGAGGCCAACCGCATGGTGCTGCAGCGGCTGCTGCAGAAGGCCGGGCACAAGGTGCTGTGCGTCGATGGTGGCGAAGCGGTGCTGGATGCACTGGCTGAAAGCGAGTTCGATGCGGCCATCGTCGACCTGCACATGCCGGGCATGAGTGGCCTGGACATGCTGAAGGAGCTGCGGGTGATGCAGGCTGGCGGCGGCCCGCGCACGCCGGTGCTGGTGCTCAGCGCCGACGTCACTCCCGAAGCCATCCAGCGCTGTACCCAGGCCGGTGCACATGCGTTCCTGGCCAAGCCCGTGGTGGCCGTGCGACTGCTGGACACCCTGGCCGAGATTGCCAACAACGCTCAGCTCAAGGCCAGTGCGCCGCCGATCGTGCGCACCGTCACCAACCTCGATGGCGTGCTCGATACCGGCGTGCTTGATGAGCTGGCGTCGCTGGGAATGGGCGAGGGTTTCGAGCGCGAGTTCATCCGCCAGTGCCTGGACGATGCCGAATCGTGCCTGCGCAAGGCCGAAGGTGATGGTGAAGCGGCACGCTGGGGTGCTTTCCGCGAACAGTCGCATGCGATCAAGGGCGTGGCCAGCAATCTGGGCCTGGTGCGCGCGTCCAACCGCGCCGGTGAGTTGATGCGGATGGCCGACTGGCAGCTCAAGGCCGAATGGCGGCAGCGTCTTGCGGTGCTGCAGGGGGCCATCAAGGAAGGCCGGCAGGCGCTGGATGCGCGCGCCGAACGCAAGGCACGCGGCGTGGCCGACGACGGCGAGCGGTAGAGCCGGGCCTGCCGGGCCTGCCGGGCCTGCGCGGCGGGTTGTCGATAACTGCGCGCCGCATAAAAAAAGCCCGGTGGCCAGCCGGGCTTGAACCCTGCGGGGGAGGGGAACGTATCAGGCCACATCCAGATTGGCGCGTCGGGTCTGCGCTTTGATCAAACGGTCCATGGTGCGCAGCGAACGATCGCCCAGGGCCAGTGCCGAATCGACCCAGACCTTGGTGATTTCCAGCAGTTCGTCATAGCTGACCGCCTGTGCCAGGTTGCGCGCGGCGTTCATTGCCAGGTACGACTGCGGCAGGCGCTGCTGCTGGCGGATCATCTCTTCGACCGCGCCGCGGCCTTCACCTTTCCTGACCAGCACGTCGACCACGCCCATCGCGTGCATCTCCTCGGCGCTGTAGATACGGCCATCGAGGATGATCTTCTCGGCCAGCTGCGGCGCCACCCGGCGGCACAGGAACGAGTAGGCGCCCATGCCCGGGAACAGGCCGAACAGCACTTCGGGCAGGCCCATGCCGCACCCTTCCTCGGCCACGATGGTGTGGCAGGCCAGGGCCATTTCCAGGCCACCGCCCAGCGCATCGCCCTGGATCAGGGCGATCGAGCGGACGTCGCCGCCGAAGCCGGTGTGCAGGTGGTGAACGCCCTCCACGCAGCGTTGGGCGTAGGTCAGCAGCAGGTCGCGGTTGCCTTCGCGGATCAGGCGGGTGAACAGGTCCAGGTCGCCGCCCAGGTTGTAGGCGGCGGCGTCGGAGGCCAGCACGAAATGGCGCAGCTGGCCGCTGTGGCGCTGCGCCGGCCCGCGGGTGATGGCGCTCATGTAGCTCCACATCTCGTCCAGCATGTCCTTGCGGCAGCAGGGACGCACGCCGGTGGAGGCATCGGCGTGCATGAACAGCCAGTGTGCGGCGCCGTCGGCGCTGTCCTGGGTGCGGATGGTGGCATAGGGCGAGCCGCTGCTTGGCAGCTTTTCGATGGTACTCATGGAAGGGTCCTCGGCGGTGCGGCCCGCAGATCAAGGTGGTGGCCGGCGGGCCGAACGGTCCACTCACGCGGCGATGCTACACCGGCCCCGGGCCGGCGCATGCGAAAAGGCCCGGGTCGTTGCCGACCCGGGCCTGAGCGCGTTCAACTTTCCCGAAACCCTTACGGGGCGGGCGTATCGCGGAGTTCGCGACGCAGGATCTTGCCGACGTTGGTCTTCGGCAGCTCTTTTCGGAATTCAACGATTCTGGGGTGCTTGTAGCCGGTCAGGTTGGCCCGGGCGTGCTCCTTGACCATCTCGGCGGTCAGGTTCGGGTCCTTCTTGACGATGACCACCTTGACCACCTCGCCGGACTTCTCGTCCGGTACGCCGACCGCGGCCACTTCCAGCACGCCCGGCATCATCGCGATCACGTCCTCGACTTCATTGGGGTACACGTTGAAGCCGGACACCAGGATCATGTCCTTCTTGCGGTCGACGATGTAGAAGAAGCCGTGCTCGTCCATCTTCGCCATGTCGCCGGTGTGCAGCCAGTCGTCGGCGTCGATGGCCTTGGCGGTTTCCTCCGGGCGCTGCCAGTAGCCCTTCATCACCTGCGGGCCGCGGATGCACAGTTCGCCCACTTCGCCCAGCGCCAGGATGTTGCCGTTGTCGTCCTTGATGCAGGCATCGGTGGACGGAATCGGCAGGCCGATCGAGCCGTTGTACTCGGCCAGGGTAAGCGGGTTGATGCAGGCCGCCGGCGAGGTCTCGGTCAGGCCGTAGGCCTCGACCAGGGTGACGCCGGTGGTCTTCTTCCAGCGCTCGGCGACCGCACGCTGCACGGCCATGCCGCCGCCCAGGGTCACCTTCAGCGAGGAGAAATCGACGGTATCGAAGCCAGGGGTGTTCAGCAGGCCGTTGAACAGCGTATTGACGCCGGTGATCGCGGTGAAGCGCACCGACTTGAGCTCCTTGACGAAGCCCTTCATGTCACGTGGATTGGTGATCAGGTGGTTGCAGCCACCGAACTTCATGAAGACCAGGCCGTTCGCCGTCAGCGCGAAGATGTGGTACAGCGGCAGGGCGGTGATGATCCATTCCTTGCCCATCTCGATGCCCGACGCGCTGATCCAGGCCGAGGCCTGCTGCATGTTGGCGATCAGGTTGCGGTTGGTCAGCATCGCACCCTTGGCCACACCGGTGGTGCCGCCGGTGTACTGCAGGAATGCCACGTCGTCATGGTCGATCTCGACCTTCGGCAGGGTGTGGCGGCTGCCCAGCTTGAGCGCCTGCTTGAAGCGGATCGCGCCCTTCAGATGGTAGTTGGGCACCATCTTCTTGATGTACTTAAGCACGAAGTTGACGATCGTGCCCTTGGCGCCGAGCAGGTCGCCCAGGCCGGTGGTGATGACCTGCTTGACCTGGGTATCGGCGATGACCTGTTCGACGGTGTCGCCGAAGTTGTCCACCACCACCAGCGCGGTCACGCCGGCGTCGACCAGCTGATGCTTCAGCTCGCGCGCGGTGTACAGCGGGTTGACGTTGACCACGGTCAGGCCGGCACGCAGCACGCCGAAGGTGGCGATCGGGTATTGCAGGCAGTTGGGCATCATCAGGGCGACGCGGTCGCCCTTCTTGAGCTTCAGCTCGCCCAGCAGGTAAGCGGCGAACTGTTCTACCAGGGCGTCGGTCTCACCGTAGGTGAGGGTCTTGCCGAAACTGGAGTAGGCCGGTCGGTCGCGGTACTTCGCGACGGAGGCGTCGAAGACCGAAACTACCGAATGGAACTCGTTGACGTCGATTTCGGCGGGAACGCCTTTCGGATAGCTCTGCAGCCAGGGACGATCCAGACTCATATTCCCCCTCCAGGAATCGTAATGATGGGTGCGGCGCGGACAGTATCCGCCAGAACCGCTCTCCGCAGCATACCGTCCCGTAGGGAAAACGCGAAGAGGGTGGACACTGCGCGGCCGTATGCGCCAAAAGCCGCCGGGCATGGCCCGGCGCGACCGAAGGCAAAGCCCGCCTGGTAGCGCCGGGCCATGCCCGGCGGATGTTTCCGATGTCCGGAGACTCAGCTCTTGTTGCGCACCGGCGCGCCGTTGGCCTTGTAGTACGCAGCCGTGCTGCGCGGCAGCGGGGCGCGGCCACGGATCACATCGGCCAGCTTCTCGGCGATCATGATGGTCGGTGCGTTGAGGTTGCCGGTGACCACCTGCGGCATGATCGAGGCATCGACGATGCGCAGGGCTTCCAGGCCGTGCACGCGGCCCTGGCCGTCAACCACCGCCATCGGATCATCGGCGTGGCCCATCTTGTTCGAGCACGACGGGTGGTAGGCGGTCTCGGCATGCTCGCGCACGAACGCATCGATCTGCGCGTCGGTCTGCAGCGCGCTGCCCGGCGAAATCTCGCGGCCGCTGTACGGCGCCAGCGCCGGCTGCGCGAAGATCTCGCGGGTGATCCGGATTGCCGAGCGGAACTCGCGCCAGTCCTGGTCGTGCGACATGTAGTTGAACAGGATGCTGGGATCTTCGCGCGGATCCTTCGAGCGCACGTGGATGCGGCCGCGGCTGGGCGAGCGCATCGAGCCGACATGCATCTGGAAGCTGTGCGCCTTGATCGGGTTGGAGCCGTTGTAGTTGATCGCCACCGGCAGGAAGTGATACTGCAGGTTGGGCCAGTCGAATTCGGCATCGCTGCGGATGAAGCCGCCAGCTTCGAACTGGTTGCTGGCGCCGATGCCGGTGCCCAGGAACAGCCATTCGGCGCCGATCGCCGGCTGGTTGTACAGCTTCAGTGCCGGGGCCAGCGAGACCGGCTTCTTGCACTCGTACTGCAGGTACATCTCAAGATGGTCCTGCAGGTTGGCGCCGACGCCGGGCAGGTGGTGCACCAGGTCGATGTCCAGGCTGCGCAGCAGGTCGGCCGGGCCGACGCCGGAGCGCTGCAGGATCTGCGGCGAGGCGATGGCACCGCCGCAGAGCAGCACTTCGCGGCGTGCGGTGGCGCGCTGCGGCTGGTCGTTGTGCAGCCACTGCACGCCCACCGCGCGCTTGCCCGAGAACAGGATGCGGTCGGTCAGCGCGTGGGTGACGATGGTCAGGTTCGGGCGCGGCTTGGCCAGATCCAGGTAGCCACGCGCGGTGCTGGAGCGGCGTCCCTTCGGCGTGACGGTGCGGTCCATCGGGCCGAAGCCTTCCTGCTGGTAGCCGTTGAGGTCGTCGGTGCGCGGGTAACCGGCCTGCACGCCGGCCTCGACCATCGCCGCGAACAGTTCGTTGTTGCCGGCCTTGGGCGTGGTGACGCGCAGCGGGCCGTCGCCGCCGTGGTAGTCGTTCGGGCCGATGTCACGGGTTTCGGCCTTGCGGAAGTACGGCAGGCAGTCCAGGTAGGTCCAGTCTTCCAGGCCCGGCATGCCGGCCCAGTTGTCGTAGTCCATCGCGTTGCCGCGGATGTAGCACATGCCGTTGATCAGCGACGAACCGCCCAGGCCCTTGCCACGACCGCAATCCATCCGGCGGTTGTTCATGAAGGGCTCGGGATCGGTCTTGTACGCCCAGTTGTAGCGCTTGCCCTGCAGCGGGAAGGCCAGTGCGGCGGGCATCTGGGTACGGAAATCGAGCCGGTAGTCCGGGCCACCGGCTTCCAGCAGAAGCACGCTGACATCGGCATCTTCGGTGAGGCGGGTGGCCAGCACGTTGCCGGCCGAACCGGCGCCGATGATGATGTAGTCGTACTCGTTATGGGTGCTCATGGTTGCTCTCCTGCAGGCCGGGCGCGCTGCATGCAGGCGTCCCGGCGGAATGTCGGATCGGCGCGGTGGCCGGACGATGGGCGGTGCTCAGGACGCGCCGGTCAGAACACGCTGGCGTAGTCGCCCAGTTCGACCTGCACCGACTTGATGCGGGTGTAGTGGCCGAGGGTGGAGATACCGTTCTCGCGGCCAACGCCGGACTGCTTATAGCCGCCGACCGGCATTTCCGCCGGCGACTCGCCCCAGGTGTTGATCCAGCAGATGCCGGCTTCCAGGCGATGGATGATGCGGTGGGCGCGGCTGATGTCCTTGCTGACCACACCTGCGGCCAGGCCGAAGGTGGTGTCGTTGGCGCGACGCACCACTTCGTCCTCATCGTCGTAGGCAAGGATGCTCATCACCGGCCCGAAGATCTCTTCGCGGACAATCGTCATGTCGTCGCGGCAGTCGGAGAACACCGTCGGCAGCACGTAGGCGCCGTCGGCCAGGGCACCGTCGGTGGCACGACCGCCGCCGGTCAGCAGGCGCGCGCCTTCGCTCTTGCCGCTTTCGATGAAGCGCAGCACGTTTTCCATGTGCGGGAAGCTGGTCAGCGGGCCGAAGTTGGTCTCGGCGGCAATCGGGTCGCCGATGCGGATGCGCTTGACGCGCTCGACCACGGCAGCTTCGAACGCGGCCAGCATGCTGCGCGGCACGAACACGCGGGTGCCGTTGGTGCAGACCTGGCCGGAGCTGAAGAAGTTGGCCATCACCGCGATGTCGGCGGCCCGGTCCAGATCGGCGTCGTCACAGATCACCAGCGGCGACTTGCCGCCCAGTTCCATCGTCACTTCCTTCAGCGACGACGATGCAGCGCTGGCCATGACCTTCTTGCCGGTGGCCACGCCGCCGGTGAAGGAGATCTTCTCGATCACCGGGTGCTCGGTCAGCCAGTTGCCGATCTCGCGGCCCGGGCCCTGCACGACGTTGAACACGCCGTCCGGCACGCCGGCTTCGGTGTAGATCTCGGCGAGTTTGATCGCGGTCAGCGGGGTCACTTCGGACGGCTTGAACACCATTGCATTGCCGGCGGCCAGGGCCGGGGCCGACTTCCACATGGCGATCTGGATCGGGTAGTTCCAGGCGCCGATGCCGGCGACCACGCCCAGCGGCTCGCGGCGGGTATAGAAGAAGCTCGATTCGCGCAGCGGCAGCTGGATGCCTTCGATGGCGGTGGCCAGGCCGGCGTAGTACTCCAGCACGTCGGCACCGGTGACGATGTCCACCGTGGTGGTTTCGGCCAGCGCCTTGCCGGTATCCAGGGTTTCCAGGTGGGCCAGCTCGTCGTTGCGCTCGCGCAGGATCTCGACGGCACGGCGCAGGATGCGCGAGCGCTCCATGGCGGTCATCGCTGCCCACACCTTCTGGCCTTCGCTGGCGCTTTCAACGGCGCGTTCGACATCGGCCTGGCTGGCGATCTGCACGTCGGCCAGCACCTGGCCATTGGCAGGGTTGACGGTCTGGAAGGTCTTGCCGCTGGTGGCGTCGACGCGGCGGCCGTGGATGTACAGCTGTTGCACGGGCAGGGTGGTCATCGGCTTGCTCCTGGAAGGGATGGGGCGGGGTCGTGGCGCGCTCAGGGCGCGTTGGCCTGCAATTGGAAATCGATGTAGCCGTAGGCGATGCGGCGCGCCTTGTCGGCGTTGAAGTCACCACCGACCAGGCTGCCGCGCAGCCACAGGCCGTCGATCATCGCGGCCAGCCCGCGTGCGGACAGGCGTGCCTGTGCATGCGGCAACTGGCGGTTGAACTGATGGCAGAGGTTGGAGAACAGTCGCTGGTCGTTGGCGCGCTGCAGCCGCGCAAGTTCCGGCTGATGCATGCTGGCGGCCCAGAAGGTCAGCCATACGCGCATGGCGGTCCCGTTGGTCTGGCTGTCGTCGAAGTTGCCATCGACGATGGCGCGAAGCTGTGAACGTGCGTCGCCGGCGGCGGCGTCGCGATAGCGGGCAACGGCTGCCTTCAGCTCGCGCAGGATCTGCCGCATCGCCGCATTGAGCAGGCCGTCCTTGTCGCCGAAGTAATGGGCGACGATGCCGCTGGACAGGCCGGCCTTTTTTGCGATGGTAGCGACGGTGGCATCGGCCATGCCGATCTCGTCGATGGTCTGGAAAGTGGCCCGGATCAGCTGCTCGCGGCGGACCGGTTCCACGCCTTTCTTCGGCATTGTCTCTCCACGGATTGCGACCCGGGATGCCGGGCTGGTGAAGATCATACTTTTTATTGATTGAACGTTCAATCAATAAACCCTACGATGCCGGTCGCGCCCCCACGCCATGGGCCCGGTTTCCGGTCCGGCCCCGCCCATGTGCCCCCTTGGACTGATGAGACGACCCCATGTCTTCCCTGGCTCATCCCAAGCGCTCGCCCCTGCGCTTGAACCGTTTCGTGTTCTTCAGTTCGTCGGTCTCCATCGGCATCCTCGGTGCGTTGACCGTCTTTTTCCCGGAGGCCAGCGAGCACTGGCTGCAATGGGCACAGGCCGAGGTCTCGGCGGCGTTCGGCTGGTGGTACATGCTGCTGATCGTGGCCTGCCTGGGCTTCGTGCTGTGGCTGGCGTTCTCGCCGTATGGGCGCATCCGCCTGGGCCATAACGAGGAATCGCCGGCGTTCGGCTACGTGGCCTGGGTGTCGATGCTGTTCTCGGCCGGCATCGGCATCGCGCTGCTGTACTACGGCGCCTACGAGCCGCTCGATCATTTCCTCAACCCGCCCGGGCAGCCCGGCGGCACCGTCGCCGCGGGCCGCGAAGCGATGGTGCTGACCTTCCTGCACTGGGGCCTGCATGGCTGGGCGCTGTACGCGCTGGTCGGCGTGGCGCTGGGCTACTTCGCCTACCGCCGCAACCTGCCGCTGGCCCTGCGTTCGGCGCTGTACCCGATCTTCGGCGAGCGCATCCATGGCCGCATCGGCGACATGGTCGATGGCTTCGGCATCCTCGCGACGCTGATCTCGATGGTCACCAACCTCGGCATCGGTGCACTGGTGGTGCAGTCCGGCCTGGTCTACCTGTTCCACATCCCGGATACGCCGCAGGTGCTGGTGGCGATCGTGCTGGTGATGATGGTCGTGGCCACCATCGGCGTGGTTGCCGGCGTGGAGAAGGGCATCGCCTGGCTGTCCAACCTCAACGTGCGCCTGCTGTGCCTGCTGCTGCTGTTCGTGCTGGTGACCGGGCCAACCCTGCACCTGTTCGATGGCCTGGTACAGAACACCGGCGACTACCTGGGCGCGTTCGTGCGCAAGAGCTTCGACATGTACCTCAACGACCCGAAGGGGCGTGAGTGGATGGGCTCGTGGACGTTGTTCTACTGGGCGTGGTGGATTGCCTGGGCGCCGTTCGTGGGCCTGTTCGTGGCGCGCATCTCGCGCGGCCGCACCATCCGCGAAGTGATCATGGGCGTGCTGCTGATCCCGTTGGGTTTCACGCTGGCCTGGCTGTCGATCTTCGGCAACACCGCCATCGACCTGGTGCTGAACCACGGCCAGGCCGTGCTGGGCCAAGTGGCTCAGCACGATGCGGCGATGACCCTGTTCAAGCTGCTGGAATACTTGCCCGCAGCGCCGTACATCGCTGGTGCGGCAGTGGTCATTGGTTTCGTGTTGTTCCTGACCCCGGTCGATTCGGGCACGCTGATGATCGCCAACCTGTGCACCCGGCGTGTCGATGATGGCGTGGAGGATGGGCATGACGCGCCGATCTGGCTGCGCGTGTTCTGGGCGGCGGGCATTACCGTGGCCAGTGTCGGCCTGTTGCTGGCCGGCAACTTCAGCGCGATGCAGACGGCGGTGGTGCTGTGCGGCCTGCCGTTCTCGTTCATCCTGGCGTTCTACATGTGGGGCCTGCTGAAGGCGCTGCGTACCGACCCGGACGCGCCGCGACGATAGGTGGCGCCGGGCCGCCACGCCCGGCGAGCAGCAAAGAAAAGGGCCGGATCTGTGAGGATCCGGCCCTTTTCGTTTGTTTCCGGGATCCGCCGGGCATGGCCCGGCGCTACCCGTTACCTGGCAGCCAGCTGGCGCAGCACGTACTGCAGCAGGCCACCGTGGTGGGCGAGGAGGCGCGCTTGCGAACCACGGGTTCGCGCGCCTCCGCAGCGCCCCCGCGCTGGCGCGGGGGCCGGGCTTCCGCCCATCGGGTCCACGGAAGGGTTCAGCGACCTGCCAGCTGGCGCAGCACGTACTGCAGCAGGCCGCCGTGGCGGAAGTACTCCACTTCCTTCGGGGTCAGCAGCATCACCGAGACTTCGAAGGTCTTCTTCGTGCCATCGGCCTTGGTCGCGGTGACCGTGGCGCGCTTGCTGGCGCCATCCTGCAGGCCGGTGACATCGATCACTTCCGAGCCATCCAGACCCAGCGACTGTGCGTTTTCGCCGTTGCGGAACTGCAGCGGCAGCACGCCCATGCCGACCAGGTTGGAGCGGTGGATGCGTTCGAAGCTTTCGGCGATGACCGCCTTCACCCCCAGCAGCAGGGTGCCCTTGGCGGCCCAGTCACGCGACGAGCCGGTGCCGTATTCCTTGCCGGCCAGGACCACCAGCGGCACCATGTCGGCCTTGTACTTCATCGCCGCATCGTAGATCGCCAGCTTTTCCGGCTGGCCGCCGTTGCCCGGGTAGTACAGGGTGTTGCCGCCTTCTTCGCCACCGAACATCAGGTTCTTGATGCGGATGTTGGCGAAGGTGCCGCGGACCATCACGTCATCGTTGCCGCGGCGGCTGCCGTAGCTGTTGAAGTCGGCCGGCTGCACGCCGCGCTCCTGCAGGAAGCGACCTGCCGGCGAATCCTTCTTGATGTTGCCGGCCGGGGAGATGTGGTCGGTGGTGATCGAATCGCCGAACAGGCCCATCACCCGCGCGCCGTGCACATCATCGATGCTGCCGACCTGCATGGTCATGCCATCGAAGTAGGGCGGGTTCTTGATGTAGGTGGACGCATCGCTCCATTCGTACAGGTCACCGTCCGGCGAGGCGATGGTGTTCCAGCGGGTATCGCCCTTGAACACGTCGGCGTAGTTCTGCTTGAACATCTCCGGGCCCACGGTGGCGGCGATGACGTCGCCGATCTCCTTGTTGCTCGGCCAGATGTCACGCAGGTACACCGGCTGACCATCGCTGCCGGTGCCCAGCGGCTCGGTGGTCAGGTCGATGTCGGCGGTGCCGGCGATGGCGTAGGCCACCACCAGCGGCGGGCTGGCAAGGTAGTTCATCTTCACTTCGGGGTGCACGCGGCCCTCGAAGTTGCGGTTGCCCGACAGCACCGAGGTCACCACCAGGTCGCCACTGGCGATGCCGGCACTGACTTCGGTCGGCAGCGGGCCGGAGTTGCCGATGCAGGTGGTGCAGCCATAGCCCACCACGTAGAAGCCGATCTTCTCCAGCTCGGTGAGAACGCCGGCCTTTTCAAGATAGTCGGTGACCACACGCGAGCCTGGGCCGAGCGAGGTCTTGACCCACGGCTTGCGGTCCAGCCCCTTGGCGGCCGCGTTGCGGGCCAGCAGGCCGGCGCCGATCATCACCGCCGGGTTGGAGGTGTTGGTGCACGAGGTGATGGCGGCGATGACCACCGCACCATCCTTCAGCCGCACCTTCCGGCCGTCCATCTCGATGTCGGCGTAGCCCTTGGCCAGCTGCTCGTTGCCCACTGCGGCGCCGCCGCCTTCATTGACGAAGGTGGAGACATCCTCGCTGCGCTTGTCGCGGTTGGCGGTCATGCCGACCAGCGCGTCGCGGTAGTTCTTCTGCACGTCTTCCAGCAGCACGCGGTCCTGCGGGCGCTTGGGGCCGGCCAGCGAGGGCTTCACCGTGCCCATGTCCAGTTCCAGCGTGGTGCTGTACTGCGCATGCGGGCTGTTGGCGTCGTGCCACAGGCCCTGCGCCTTGGCGTAGGCTTCGACCAGGGCAATCTGCTCTTCGCTGCGGCCGGACAGGCGCAGGTAGGTCAGCGATTCGTTGTCGATCGGGAAGATGCCGCAGGTAGCGCCGTATTCGGGGGCCATGTTGCCAATGGTCGCGCGGTCGGCCAGTGGCAGATGCTGCAGGCCATCACCGTAGAACTCCACGAACTTGCCGACCACGCCGAGCTTGCGCAGCATCTGGGTGACAGTCAGCACCAGGTCGGTGGCGGTGGCGCCTTCGGGCAGCTTGCCGGTCAGCTTGAAGCCGACCACCTGCGGAATCAGCATCGACGAAGGCTGGCCGAGCATGGCGGCCTCGGCTTCGATGCCGCCCACGCCCCAGCCGAGCACGCCGATGCCGTTGATCATCGTGGTGTGGCTGTCGGTACCGAACACGGTATCCGGATACGCAACGGCCTTGCCGTCCTTGTCCGCGGTCATCACCACGCGGGCCAGGTTTTCCAGGTTCACCTGGTGGACGATGCCGGTGTTGGGCGGCACCACCTTGAAGTTGTCGAAGGCCTTCTGGCCCCAGCGCAGGAAGCCGTAGCGTTCCTGGTTGCGCTGGAATTCAATCTTGCCGTTGAGGTCCAGTGCGTCGGGCTTGCCGAACACATCCACCTGCACCGAGTGGTCGATGACCAGTTCGGAGGGGATCAGCGGATTGATCTGTTCGGGGCGGCCGCCGAGCTTGACCACCGCATCGCGCATCGCGGCCAGGTCGACCACGCAGGGCACGCCGGTGAAGTCCTGCAGGACCACGCGCGCGGGCATGAAGGCGATTTCGGTATCCGGTTCGGCGCTGGGCTGCCAGCGGGCGACGGCCTCGATGTGATCCTTGCCGACGGTGACGCCGCCATCCTCGTGCCGGAGCAGGTTCTCCAGCAGGATCTTCATCGAGTAGGGCAGGTGGGAGATGTCGAAGCGCTGGCCCAGCTTGGGCAGGCTGAAGTAGTCGTAGGTCTTGCCGCCGACGTCCAGCTGGCTGCGGGTGGAGAACGAATCGCTCATGCGGGATGACTCCTCTTGCGGATGGCTTGCAGTGGCCCGCATGGGCGGGCCTGCTTGCGTTTGCCGGTGGCACTCCGGCCCCGGATCCTGCCCAGTATCGGCGATCCAGTGCCCGGCAATGACCCGGCAGGCTTGGAACGCAAGGTTACAGCGGTGTGTGTAGCCTTCGTGTCAGCGTGTGCATCGTTTCTGCGCCGGCCCGCAAGCAGACGGGGCGCTCATGGGCGCCCCGTCCAGGAATGCCTCGGCTGCAGGACTTACTTGCCGTTGGCGGCATCGATCAGCGGATTGCCGGTCTTGCCGACAGCGTTGCTCTTGGACTTGGCCGTCAGCACGCCCTGCTTGTTGAACTCCAGTACGGTCGCTTCCTGGATGTTCTTGCCGAAGCTCTTGATCTTCACGAAGTCGTAGTACCAGACCTGGGTGTCGCCCAGCTGTTCGCGGCGGCCGGGGGCGCCGAACTTCTCACGGATGTTGTCCTGGGTGGTCTTGCCCACTTCCAGGGTGTCCATCTGCTGCTGGGTGATCTCGATGCCGGTGGTGTAGGCGCCGAACGGGTTGGCATGGGCGGAGGTCGTCGAAACGGCCAGCGGGGCTGCGAGGATCAGGGCAAGGGCGAGCGCGCGCATGAAACTTCCTTATTTATGGAGCGGATAGGTGCGGTTGGAACGCCGGGGCGTCCAGCCGGGGCACAGCAGGGCTGCTGGGCGAGTCTAACGCCCGGCTGCGACTGACGCGGGATCAGGGTCACATATCGGGAGGTTTGTTCCGGATGCGACGGGTATGTATAATTCATACATACTTTTTGAGGCGTACCCCATGGAAGCCACCGTTGCTGAACGCGGACAGATCACCCTGCCCAAGGCAGTGCGCGATGCGCTGGGCCTGACCAAGGGCACCTTGCTGAAGGTGGAGCTGGAAGGCAGCCGGATCATCCTGCGCAAGAGCGTGGACGATGCGATCTCCCGCGCCCGCGGAAAGTTTTCGCTGGACGGCTTCGAATCGGCTGATGCGGCCGTGCGCGACCTGCGCGACGAGGAGTAAGCGGTGATGATCGCCGTCGATTCACCGGTGCTGGTCGAACTGCTCAGCAACGGCCCGCAGGCCGATGCGGTGGAAGCCTGCCTGCGGCAGAGCCTGGTCGGTGGCCGCGTGGTGGTCTGCGGCGCGACCCTGGCCGAGATCTGTGCCGCCCTGCGCGGCGGTGCCGAGGTGCTGGAAGCGCTGGAAGAAATGGGCGTGCACTTCAACGCGCTGGAAGCCAAGTCGGCACTGCGCGCGGGTGAGATGCATCGCCGCCATCGCCAGCGCGGCGGCAGCCAGCGCCGTGGCCTGGACGAATTCATGATCGGCGCGCACGCCCTGCTGCAGTGCGATGGCCTGATCACCTGGAACGACACGTTTTATCGCGACTACTTCAAGGGCCTGAAGCTGATCGTGCCGCAAGCCTGAGCCCACTTTTTATTCACCTCACGCATTACCCGGGAGTTGTCATGTTGGAAGCCTACCGCCACCACGTCGCCGAGCGCGCTGCGCTTGGCATCCCGCCCCTGCCGCTGACCGCGCAGCAGACGGCCGATGTCATCGAACTGCTGAAGAACCCGCCGCAGGGCGAGGCCGAGTTCCTGCTCGACCTGCTGACCCACCGCGTGCCGGCCGGCGTCGATGACGCTGCCAAGGTCAAGGCCTCGTACCTGGCCGCGATCGCACTGGGCAGCGAGCAGAACCCGCTGATCAGCCGCGAGCGCGCCACCGAACTGCTGGGCACCATGCTGGGCGGTTACAACGTCGCGCCGCTGGTGCAGCTGCTGGACGATGCCAGCGTTGGCGCCATCGCTGCCGACGCGTTGAAGAAGACCCTGCTGGTGTTCGATGCCTTCCACGACGTGCAGGAAAAGGCCAAGGCGGGCAACGCCAACGCCCAGGCCGTACTGCAGAGCTGGGCCGATGCCGAGTGGTTCACCAGCAACCCGGAAGTGCCGCAGAGCCTGACCGTCACCGTGTTCAAGGTGCCGGGCGAAACCAACACCGACGACCTGTCGCCGGCACCGGACGCGACCACCCGCCCGGACATTCCGATGCACGCCCTGGCGATGCTGAAGAACAAGCGCGACGACGCGCCGTTCACCCCGGAAGAAGATGGCAAGCGCGGCCCGATCCAGCAGATCCTGTCGCTGAAGGACAAGGGCCATCTGGTCGCCTATGTCGGCGACGTGGTCGGCACCGGTTCCTCGCGCAAGTCGGCCACCAACAGCGTGCTGTGGTGGACCGGCGATGACATTCCGTACATCCCGAACAAGCGCGCCGGTGGCGTCTGCCTGGGTTCGAAGATCGCCCCGATCTTCTACAACACCATGGAAGATGCCGGCGCGCTGCCGATCGAGCTGGACGTGTCGAAGATGGAGCACGGCGATGTGGTCGAGCTGCGTCCGTACGACGGCAAGGCGCTGAAGAACGGCGAAGTGATCGCAGAATTCCAGGTCAAGTCCGAAGTGCTGTTCGACGAAGTGCGTGCCGGTGGCCGCATTCCGCTGATCATCGGCCGTGGCCTGACCGGCAAGGCGCGTGAAGCGCTGGGCCTGGCCCCGACCGACCTGTTCCGCCTGCCGGTGCAGCCGGCCGACACCGGCAAGGGCTTCTCGCTGGCACAGAAGATGGTCGGCCGCGCCTGTGGCCTGCCGGAAGGCAAGGGCATGCGCCCGGGCACCTACTGCGAACCGAAGATGACCTCGGTGGGCTCGCAGGACACCACCGGCCCGATGACCCGCGACGAGCTGAAGGACCTGGCCTGCCTGGGCTTCTCGGCCGACCTGGTGATGCAGTCGTTCTGCCACACCGCGGCCTACCCGAAGCCGGTGGACGTCAAGACCCACCACACCCTGCCGGAATTCATCTCCACCCGCGGCGGCATTTCGCTGCGTCCGGGCGACGGCGTGATCCACAGCTGGCTCAACCGCATGCTGCTGCCGGACACCGTCGGTACCGGCGGCGACTCGCACACCCGTTTCCCGGTGGGCATTTCGTTTCCGGCCGGTTCGGGCCTGGTTGCCTTCGCCGCTGCCACCGGCGTGATGCCGCTGGACATGCCGGAGTCGGTGCTGGTGCGCTTCAAGGGCAAGATGCAGCCGGGCGTGACCCTGCGTGACCTGGTCAACGCGATTCCGCTGTACGCGATCAAGTCGGGCCTGCTGACCGTGGCCAAGGCTGGCAAGAAGAACATCTTCTCCGGCCGCATCCTGGAAATCGAAGGCCTGCCGGAGCTGAAGGTCGAACAGGCGTTCGAACTGTCCGATGCCTCGGCCGAGCGTTCGGCGGCCGGCTGCTCGGTGCGCCTGAACAAGGAGCCGATCATCGAGTACCTCACCAGCAACATCACGCTGCTGAAGTGGATGATTGCCGAGGGTTACCAGGATCCGCGCTCGCTGCAGCGCCGTATCGAGAAGATGGAAGCGTGGCTGGCCAACCCGGAGCTGCTGGAGCCGGATGCCGACGCCGAGTACGCCGCCGTCATCGAGATCGACCTGGCCGACATCCACGAGCCGATCGTGGCCTGCCCGAACGACCCGGACGACGTGAAGACCCTGTCCGAAGTCGCTGGCGCCAAGATCGACGAAGTGTTCATCGGTTCGTGCATGACCAACATCGGTCACTTCCGTGCGGCTGCGAAGCTGCTGGAAGGCAAGCGTGACCTGCCGACCCGCCTGTGGGTGGCCCCGCCGACCAAGATGGATGCGTCCGAGCTGACCAAGGAAGGCGTGTACGGCACCTTCGGCGCGACCGGCGCACGCATGGAAATGCCGGGCTGCTCGCTGTGCATGGGCAACCAGGCGCAGATCCGCGAAGGCTCCACCGCGATGTCGACCTCGACCCGCAACTTCCCGAACCGCCTGGGCCGCAACACCAACGTGTACCTGGGTTCGGCGGAACTGGCGGCGATCTGCTCGCGCCTGGGCCGCATCCCCACCAAGGAAGAGTACATGGCCGATATCGGTGTGATCGCCGCCAGCGGCAGCGAGATCTACCGTTACATGAACTTCGACCAGATCGAGGAATACCAGGACGTGGCCAACACGGTCGCTGCCTGAGGGTAGTGCCGGCCGCTGGCCGGCAGCCCGTTGAAACGAAGAACCCCCGGTGAGAGCCGGGGGTTTTTTGTGGACGGAGCACTTTCGTAGAAGTTGTATTTCTGTGGAGATGCATGGCGCCTACCGTGGATGCCCCCTCTTCGGTCTCGACTGAGATGCGCCGCTCATTTCTGCTGACTTCCTGCCCTACGCATCGCCGTACCGTCACCACCCAGGCTCTGGGCATTCTATTGGCTTCTGTACTTTTGACCATTGCGCCATCGGCAGGCGCGACGCCGGCGCCCGCAATGCCACAGCCCATCGAACCGCCGCCACGTTTCGATAGCACTACACGCCACGGCCTCTGTCATGAGGGTCGCTGCGTGGTGCTGGATGGCACGGGCCGACGACTGGCCGAGCATCGGGGAATGGAGTACATCCGTGGGTTCGAGAATGGGGCAGCGGTCTTCAAAAGTGGCACGAACTGGGGAGTCATCAATTCAGCAGGACGCGTCGTCGTGAAAGGACACTACGATCATGTACAGACGCATGGCAACGGGCTGATTGAGGCTGAGGTGTTGCTGCAGAACGAGCCCGATGTACGTAAACGCATAGATTTCTTTGATGGACGGGGCCGCTTGGTTCGGCGCTTTACGGTAGTGGTAGAAAAGGATCTTCTGCGCTCGACGGCCTGGGCTGGAAGTCCGGCTGTCGAAATCTGCAGCGAGGAAAGGCGACGTTGCAGGACCAGTTTCCTTGATGCGAAGGGCAAGTCCGGTCCAGTCTTCAATGACTTTATCGCCATTGATGATGATGCGGAAGTTGCCATCGCTTCGCGGGATGGTGTGCACTTCGGCCTGGTCGATCGATCACTTGCAGGCGTAGGCCGCCAGGACTACGACCGGATGACCTTCAACAGGTCGGGTTTCGCGCTCGCCACCCAAGCCGGGAACGACACCGTGTTGGATCCCCACGGGGTGCAAGTGGCGCCGATGGGGCGATATCGGTTCAAGTTTGGAATAGGTGGGTACCTGCTTTCGGCGGTCACCGAGGACGGCGAGTGCCTGCACTTCACGCGCGCGGGTTCGATATTTCCGACGCCTGCAGGCAACTGTATGAAGACCGATGAGTTCGCCGAACGCGTGGGCTATGTAATCTTCAGTTCGGAAGATGATGAATACGTTGTAGGCCTGGATGGATCGCTGCGCTCTGCGCAACACACTGCAGGCCTGTATCCGTTGAACCGCAGGATGGTCCAGTATCAAAAGCCCGGCGAAGCGGGGGTGCGTTTCATGATGCTGGATGATGGCAGCATCTCGTCTTCCCTGTACTACCGACTTGCGCCTTTTCAAACCGCGGCAGGACTGGATGACCAACTGCTGTTGGCCCAAGCCGATGGAGGATGGGGTGTAATAGATGCCAGGGGCGCTTGGCTGATTCCTCCTCGCTACCCACGGATCGAGCCGCTGGGTGCGAATCTGATCGCGGCATTCGAACAGCCGGGGTATGACCCGGGGTATCACATACTCGATCTGCGCGGTAATGCGCTAGCTGATTTCACGCCGAATGATCCCTCACCGGCGCTCTTGGCGGATGGAACGAGGGCCTACGCCCTCTCACTGCATGGTCGCTGGGGGCTTCTGGATGGGTCGGGGCGGTGGAGGCTGGCGCCACGCTACGGCTACGTGAGTGTTTCGAATGGCTTGGTTTTCGTGCGTGAGCGAAACAGTGCCGGTGATGTTACGGTTAATCTTCTTGATCCAGACACAGGAACAATGCTGTTTGAGCAGGGAATCCTATCGATTCATCATCGCGCGGATGGTCTATTTGAGATATTGAAGGCAGACCGGACCTTGGAGCTGATGAAGCCTGACCGATCCGTTCTGGCGAGCTTGCGACCGAGCCCCAGATGACAGTCGGGGCAGGTTGACGCGGATTGAAGATCACGCCGGGCATGGCCCGGCGCTACCCGAGCGGGTGAGAATACTGTTGAGATGAAAGTCCCTGGTGCAAGCCGGGGGCTTTTTGTTACTGGATGGTCCAGTCCGCCGTGCCCTGCAGGCGCTGGCCGGCGAACAGCACGTTGCCGCGCCCGCCGGAGACGTCCATCTCGAACCAGGGCAGGCCGTCGCGGGTGAGCGGGCGGACGTAGGCCCGCCGCTTGGCGCGGTTGAATTCGATGTAGTACCGGCGGCGAACATTCGGTACCTCCGCAATCGATGGGCCCTTCCAGCTGACGTTTACTTCGCCGGGGTCCTCACGGCCGAGCATCATCAGCGTGAAGAATATCTCGCCGTGCTGGGCCTCGAAGTAGAAAGGTCGCCACTGGCGACGGCCGGAACCACGGGCAGCGACACCAGTAGGGCCAGCAGGTGGGCTTTCCACCACATCCGTGTCGACACGCGCAGCATCCGTTATGCGTTGCTGCAATGAAAGCACATCCGGCCCATGCCGGCACCACGGCCGACACGCAGGCGGGATGACATGACCCATCCCGCCCGTGTTGCACGGCCATCAGTACGCGGCGAATTCCTTGATCGGGATGGCCTTGCAGTGGGTCATGGCGGTGGCGAGGTCGACCTGGGCGCCTGCTGCGGCGCTGTGCGACGGAGTGACTGCGGCAGCCTCCAGCCACAGACTGGGCAGCGCCTGTGGCGACTCCAGCACCCGGTTCCAGAGCGCGTCGCGCAGTGGGCTGCTGTAGGTGCTGCCGGGCGTCACGATGCACAACCGCGTACCGGGGGCGCTGCTGGCCTGCTGCAGCACCTGCTGCAGTGCGGCGTTGGCGCTGGCGTCGTCGCTCAGCTGCTGCGGCGCACTGTTCTGCGTGGTGTCCTGGATCTGCAGCCTGCCCGGGGTGAACAGCAGGACCTGCATTTCCTGCCGCGGTTCGATGCGCACCGGCGCGCGGGTGCCCTCGCAGATCGTGGGGGTTGGCCGCGTCTGCTGCGGTGTCATGCTGCCGTCGGCATGCACCTGGCGGATATGCAGCCGACAGATCTTGTCGGCCACTTCAAATTCCACTTCGTAATCCTGACCGGGCCTGGCCACGAACTGACCCGACAGCTTGCCGTCGCAGTACACGCGACTGCTTGCGTCGAAGCGTGCCTCGAAGATCAGCGGCTTGCCACCGGGCACTTCGTATTCCTGGTAGCTGAGCGTGGAAAACCGCTCCTTCTCTTTGCTGCGCAGGGTTTCCGTGACGGGGATGCCGAGCACGCCTTTGTCGCCGGCGTTGTTGTACTTGACGTCGATCCTGTCGCGGTAATCCTCGCGGCAGGCGGCATCGGTGTACAGGGTGGTGGTGCGCCCCAGGGCTGCGTAGACGCGCACCCGTGCCGGGGGAGCGGCGCCGTCAGCGTAGGCGCTGACATCTTCAGCGGCCAACGGGCGCGGATACATCGCGGGGATCCTCTTGACCAGCTTCTCGATGCATTTCATCGTGATCATCTGCGCGGCCCCCTTGAGCCGCGCGTAATCATCGGCCTGCCATGCTTCCAGGGTTGCGCGGTTGTCGCTGTCATTGCAGCTGATGATTTCCGCCAGCGTACCGTCGGCACGCCGCTGCTCGATGGTGCTGGAGTGGTTGAGGCGGTAGAGGGGATCCTTGCGCGTGTTGCCCTGGTGCACCAGTGCCCACGTGTCTGCACTGAAGCGCAGGGTACTGGTCTGCGCGGGCAGCGCGTCGGGTGCATAGCGGAAGTAGCCGCCCACCAGCGCCTTGGCCACGTTTGGCATCAGCGTGATGGCGGGACTGGCTTGTCCTTCGATGATGCTGCCGGGCAGGTTGTTACGCTGGAAGTAGTCCGGCTCGTTGCCGCTGAAGAGAAGCGCGAGCCCCTTAGGCGTGAGCGCCTCGCTGTCATCGGGAGTGACGATGCGCAGCGCCACGTCGGGTGCGTGCATACGCTTCAGCGCGCCGGCCGGACCGCTCTGGATCTGTACGCGATCAGTCCAGGGGGCAGGGTGGTCGGTGGTGGTAGCGGTGGCGGTGGCAGCGACGGGTGTTGTGTGCGGCGGTGCTGATTGTGCGGCAGACGTGGCCGCCAGCGGGGCCAGTAGCGCGGCAGTCAGCAGCGAGGTTCGGGTGGGGAAGCGGCGCTGGGCCATGGTGAAGCTCCTTGAAGAACGAAACAGCTGGCCCCTCCGGGGCCGGCGTTTGAAAGACGGGATGAAGCGCCGCGGCGCTGTGGTCGGTCAGCCGCGGGCCAGCGCCAGCAACCGTTCGGCAATGCGCTCCAGCGGCACCTGTTCCTCGGCCGCGCCGAGCTTGAAGGCTGCACCGGGCATGCCCCAGACCACGCTGGTCGCCTCGTCCTGCACCAGTGTGGGCGCGCCGGCCTGGCGCATTTCCAGCAGGCCGCGTGCACCGTCGTCGCCCATGCCGGTGAGGATCGCGCCGATGGCATTGCCGCCCGCGCTCTGTGCCACCGAGCGGAACAGCACGTCCACCGCCGGCTTGTGCCGGTTCACCGCAGGACCATCGTCGACACGGCAGCGCCAGCGCGCACCGTCGCGGATGATCCGCAGGTGCTTGCCGCCCGGAGGCAGGTAGGCGTGGCCGGGCAGCACCGCTTCACCGTCGCTGGCTTCGCGCACGGCCATTGCCGAGTGACGGTCCAGTCGTTCGGCGAAGGCGGTGCTGAAGCTGGCGGGCAGGTGTTGGGTCATCACCACGGCCGGACCGTCTGCGGGCATGCCTTCCAGCACCACGCGCAATGCTTCGGTACCGCCAGCCGACGAGCCGATGGCGATCAGGCGGTCGGTGGTGCGGAACTGCGTTGCTGCCGGGCGCGCGGCAGGGGCGGCGTCCAGCGTGAGTTTCGGTGCGGCCACGCGTACCAGCGGGCGCACCCGGGAACGCGCAGCCATCTTCACCTTGGCGATGATTTCATCGGCATAGCCCTGCAGGCCGCGGGCCACGTCGAGCTTGGGCTTGGACACGAAGTCCACCGCGCCCAGGCCCAGTGCCTGCAGGGTGGTATCGGCGCCGCGTTCGGTCAGCGAAGAGATCATCACCACCGGCAGCGGGTGCAGGCGCATCAGGTTTTCCAGGAACGCCAGGCCATCCATGCGTGGCATTTCCACGTCCAGGGTGATCACGTCCGGGGCCAGGCGCTTGATCTTCTCGCGGGCCAGCAGCGGGTCGGCGGCGGTACCGACCACGTCGATGGCCGGATCGCTGGACAGGATCTCGGTAAGCATCTGCCGGACGACGGCGGAGTCGTCGACGATCAGGACCCGGCAGGGGGCGTTGCCGGTCAGGGTCATTCGAACAGCTCCACGCCACCGGTGACCGGGGCCTTGGACAGGCGTGCGCGCACGGCCGATTCGGTCGCGGCGACTTCGGCTTCGTGGGCGTGTGGCAGGCGCTGCACCACCACGCGGCCGGTATCGGCGAAGAACCAGATCTTGCGCGGATGGATGCCGCACAGGTCCTCGGCGAGGATCGGGATGTGTTCGGCCTGCAGGTACTGGCGCACGAATTCGGCGTTGCGGGTGCCTACCGGATTGCTGGTGAAGCCCTTCAGCACGTTGGCGCCGCCGAACACCTTCGCCTCGATGCGCTTGCGGTGGGCGCCGCGCTTGAGCATGTCGTTGATCAGCAGTTCCATCGCGTAGCTGCCATAACGTGCGGGCGCGCCGTCGCCGGCGTTGCCTTCGGGCAGCAGGAAGTGGTTCATGCCGCCGATCTTCAGTACCGGGTCGCGCAGGCAAGCCGCCACGCAGGAGCCCAGCGTAGTGGTCAGCGCGGTGGTGTCATCCACCACCAGGTACTGGGTTGGCAGCAGCTTGGCGGCGATGGTCTTGAAGCGTGCGTCCTGGTAGCGCATCACATCGTCGGTACGCAGTGATGCGTTCATGCGCCGGCCTTTGCCGCACGACGGTACAGGGTACGGCCGCAGGGCTGGATCAGATCGGCCGCGTGCAGGTAGTTCTCCGAGTGGCCGGTATAGAGCAGGCCGTCGTCGGCCAGGTGGTTGACCAGGCGGCCAAGAATCGCGCGCTGGGTCGGCTTGTCGAAGTAGATCATCACGTTGCGGCAGAACAGCGCATCGAACGGGCCGCCGACGTCGTAACGCGGTGCCAGCAGGTTCAACGGGCGGAATTCGATCAGTTCGCGCAGCGCCGGCAGCACGCGGCACTGGCCTTCGTTGGGACCACTGCCACGCTGGAAATAGCGGCGACGCAGGTCCGGATCGAGGCCGGCGACACGGTCGATGTTGTAGACGCCGCGCCCGGCGGTGGCCAGCACCTGGGTGTCGACGTCGGTGGCGACGATGCGTACCGGCGGCTTCAGGGTGCCGAACGCTTCGCAGGCGGTGATCGCCATCGAGTAGGGCTCTTCGCCGGTGGAGGCGGCGCACGACCACAACAGCAGCGGACCGCGCCCGTTGCGCTGCTGCAGCTCTTCGCGCAGCTTGTCGAAATGGTGCGGCTCGCGGAAGAACGCGGTGAGGTTGGTGGTCAGCGCATTGGTGAATGCCTGCCACTCGTCACCATCACCCTGTTCCAGGTGGTCCAGGTACTGCTGAAAGCTGCGCATGCCCAGCGTACGCAGGCGGCGCGACAGGCGTCCGTACACCATGTCGCGCTTGGCCGGGGCGAGGGCGATGCCCACACGCTGGTAGATCAGGTCGCAGACGCGGCGGAAATCACGGTCGGCGAATTCGAATTCGCGCGTACCGCTGACGATGGGGGTAGGGCTCTGCACGGGTGACGTGTCCATCGGCGGGGCGGCGGCCGGAGCCGCCGCGAGGATCAGAATTCCTGCCAGTCGCCGTCGTTGGAGACGACGGTGCTGGAGTGGGTACGGCGGATCGGTGCCGGCGTCGACAACGGTCGCGAAGGCGCAGGGCTGGCAGCCTTCGGCGCGACCTTGGCGGTCACCGCCTTCACTGCGACAGCGACCTGGTTGTCGAGGCGGAAGATCGCCACGGCGTCGGCCAGCTGTGCAGCCTGGTCTTCCATCGCCCGCGCGGCGGCGGTGGCTTCTTCCACCAGCGCGGCGTTCTGCTGGGTGGTTTCGTCCATCTGCACCACGGTCTGGTTGACCTGCTCGATGCCGGCCGACTGCTCCTGCGAGGCGGCGGAGATCTCGGCCATGATGTCGGTCACGCGCTGCACCGAGGCGACGATCTCGCCCATGGTGCTGCCGGCCTGGTGGACCAGGCTGGAACCCTCGGCGACCTTGCCGACCGAGTCGTCGATCAGGCCCTTGATCTCCTTGGCGGCGGCGGCCGAGCGCTGGGCGAGGGTACGCACTTCGCTGGCGACCACGGCAAAGCCACGGCCCTGTTCGCCGGCACGGGCCGCTTCCACTGCGGCATTCAGCGCCAGGATGTTGGTCTGGAAGGCGATGCCATCGATGACCGAGATGATCTCGGCGATCTTCTTCGACGACGCTTCGATGGCACTCATGGTGGTGACCACCTGGCCGACCACTTCACCGCCCTGCGAGGCCACGCCGTGCGCACCGATGGCGAGCTGGTTGGCCTGGCGCGCATGTTCGGCGTTCTGGCGCACGGTGGAGGTCAGTTCCTCCATCGAGGCGGCGGTTTCTTCCAAGTTGGCCGCCTGCTGTTCGGTACGGCGCGACAGATCGCTGTTGCCCGACGCGATTTCGCCGGCCGACAGGGTGATGCTGGAGGCACTGGCCTGGATCTGGCCGACGATCTGGGTCAGCTGGCTGACCGTGGCGTTTGCATCGTCGCGCATGCGGGCGAACACGCCCTGGTAGTCACCGTGCATGCGTGCCGTCAGGTCGCCGTCGGCAATGGACGACAGCAGCTGCGAGAGCTTGCCGAGGTTGTCATCGCTGACTGCCATCATGGCATTGAGGTTTTCCAGCATGGTGCGGAAATCGTGATCGAAGCGCTGTGCATCGCCGCGCTGGCTGAAGTCGCCCGCAGCGGCGGCACTGGCCAGCTGCTTGATCTCGGCGTTGATGCGGCCGAGGTTGGCCTTGACCGTGTCGACGGTGGTGGTCATCGCCGCCTTTTCGCCCGGATAGCGCGCGATGTCGCTGCTGAGGTCGCCCACGGCGTACTGCTGCACGACGTTCAGTACATCGTGCAGGGTCTGCACGTGGCTGCCGACCAGGACGTTGGTTTCCTGCACCATCAGTCCGTATTCGCCGGGGAAGCTGCTGGCGTCGATGCGGTAGCTGAGTTCACCGCCATCGTGGCGGCGCGCCATCTCGCGCTGGCCGCTGATGACCGCGTGCAGCTGCTGCTGCATGCGCGACATGGCTTCGAGCAGGCGACCGGTTTCGTCATGCGGCTGCGGGCCGATGTGGCTGTCCAGCTTGCCGCCGGCAATGCCTTCGGCCACGGCGGTGGCCTGCTTCAGCGGGCGTGCGATGCGGTTGCCGATGACCCAGCTCAATGCCAGCACGATCAGCACCAGTACGCCGCCGGCCAGGGTCATGATGGCGGTGAAGACCAGTGCCTGCTGCTGCACGTCATCCATGTATACGCCGCTGCTGACCACCCAGTTCCAGGGCTTGAACAGGCCGGCGTAGGACGCCTTGTCGTACAGGCCTTCGCTGTTGGCCTTGGCCCACTTGTAGGAGACCACCCCGCCGCCCTTGCGAGCCACTTCCACCAGGTCGTGGAACAGCTGCACGCCGTCCTCGGAGCGGAAGTCCTTCATGTCCTTGCCGATCAGGTCCTTGCGGAACGGATGCATCAACACGCGGTAGTTCGTGTCGTAGACGCTGTAGTAATACGTATCGCTGTCGGCGCGCATGCGCGCCAGCGCATCGAGCGCGGCCTGGCGGGCGGCGGGCTCGGTGAGTTCGCCGCTGGCGGCCAGCCCGTGGTAGTGGTCGAGGATGCCGTAGGTCAGTTCAACCTGGGTCTTCAACGACGACTTGCGGGTTTCATTGAGGTCCAGGTACTGCATGCGGGCAGCGATCACCGAGAGCGCGATCACGCCGAGTGCGATCAGCAGCGTGAGCAGATTGAGCTTGCGTCGGACGGAGAGATTGCTGAAGTAGTGTTGCCAGCGATGCAGGAGATTCATCGAGCAGTACCCGGGTGGTGGTGGGTGGAGGCGCCGGTGCTGATCGGGAGCAGCGGTGACATGACCGTTATCGGCCGCGGGGGCGGGGGATTGAGGTGGGCTGTTCGAACGTATTCAGGTTTGTTCGCAGCGGCGGCTGCGGCGCTGCCTGCGGCAGGCTTTTGGAGCGAGAGCAACAGCAACAGCAACAGCAACAGCGGATGGTCGGCCCTGCAATGTTGAGGGGGAGCCGTGCGGGGATGGGCTGGCGGGACACGCCGTAAACCCATCCATGGGGGCTCGATGGCGCCATCCATGGCGCCAACGGTCCCGCCAGCCCATCCCCGCACG
>NZ_JARXWD010000038.1:0-36013 GCF_029892765.1 Stenotrophomonas sp. 1278 | reverse complement strand
GTGGGGGGGGGCCGGGCGGGGTGGCCCCGGCCCCCCCCCCCGGGGTTTTGGGGGCCCCCCCCCCCCCAACCCCCCCCCCCCCCCGCCAGCCCTCAGTACAACCCAGAGCCATGAACAAACGCTGTTGCCGTTGTTGTTGCCGTTGCTCCGGCTTCAAACGGGTGCCGGGCAGCGCCCGGCCGGGTATCCTTTCCACCTGATGTCCGACCTTGTCCATGCCAGCCGCGAAGCCCTCAGCGAAGGCGGCGCGCTCGCCTCCCATCTGGATGCGTTCGTTCCGCGTCCTGCGCAGCTGCGCCTTACCGAGGCCATTGCCGCGTCGATGCAGCAGCGCGACCTGCTGCTCGCCGAAGCCGGTACCGGCACCGGCAAGACCTTTGCCTACCTGGTGCCGGTGCTGCTGTCCGGAATGCGCACCATCATTTCCACCGGTACCCGTGCGCTGCAGGACCAGCTCTACCACCGTGACCTGCCGCGCGTGCGCCAGGCGCTGGGCGTCGGCCTGCGCAGCGCGCTGCTGAAGGGGCGCAGCAACTACCTGTGCCGCTACCGCCTGCAGCAGGCACGCGGCGAGCCGCGCTTCTCCAGCCCGGAACAGGCGGCACAGTTCCAGCGCATCCTGGCCTGGTCCGGTCGCTCGGAATCGGGCGATATCGCCGAACTCGATGGCCTGGCCGACGACTCGCCGCTGCTGCCGATGGTCACCTCCACCGTCGACAACTGCCTGGGCAACGAGTGTCCGTTCTGGGATGACTGCTTCGTCGTGCGGGCCCGCCAGCGTGCCCAGGCCGCCGACCTGGTCGTGGTCAACCACCACCTGCTGCTGGCCGACCTGGCGCTGAAGCAGGAGGGCTTCGGTGAACTGCTGCCCGGTGCGCAGGCCTTCGTCATCGACGAAGCCCATCAGCTGCCCGAACTGGCCGCGCAGTTCTTCGGCGAAGGCTTCGGCATGCGCCCCTGGCAGGAACTGGGCCGTGACTGCCTGGTTGAAGCGCGCGGCGTGGGTGGCGCACAGTCTGCACTGCAGGAACCGGTCGATCATCTGCAGCAGGCATTGTCTGCACTGCGTGCTGCGATGGAGGGGCTGCCCGCGCGTGGCACCCAATGGCGCGCGCTGGCAATGCCGCAGGTACGCGAGGGTTTCGATGCGGTGATGTCCAGCCTGGTGGTGCTGGAGCTGGCATTGCAACCGCTGCGCGAAGCCGCTGCTGGCCTCGATGCCTGCCATGCGCGCGCACGTGAGGCGATTTCGCGGCTGGGCCGTTGGCTGGGGGATGAAGAACCCGCGCTCGACTTCGATGCCGATCCTGCAGAAGCGACCGCCGTCGCTGGTGACGTGCTCTGGTATGAATTGACCGCGCGCGGTTTCCGCTGCCAGCGCACGCCGATGGATGTGTCCGCACCGCTGCGCGAACATCGCGAGCGCAGCCATGCCGCATGGATTTTCACCTCCGCCACGCTGACCGTTGGCGGTGGCTTCGAGCACATCGCCACGCGCCTGGGCCTGGATGATCCGCAGACGCTGGTACAGCCCAGTCCGTTCAACTGGCCCGAGCAGGCACTGTGCTACCTGCCTGAAGGCCTGCCGGATCCGGCTGCGCGCGGTTTCGGAACCGCACTGATCCAGGTCCTGCGTCCGGTGCTGCAGGCGTCGCAGGGCAGGGCGTTCCTGTTGTTTGCTTCGCATCGTGCGCTGCGCGAGGCGGCCGAGGCGCTGCGTGATGGGCCCTGGCCGCTGTTCGTGCAGGGCGAAGCGCCGCGCGCGACCCTGCTGCAGCGTTTCCGCGAATCCGGCAATGGCGTGCTGCTGGGCTCGGCCAGCTTCCGCGAGGGCGTGGATGTGGTCGGCGAGGCATTGAGCGTGGTGGTGATCGACAAGCTGCCCTTCGCCACGCCCGATGATCCGGTGTACGAAGCGCGGCTGGATGCCATACGCACCCAGGGCGGCAATCCCTTCCGCGACGAGCAGTTGCCGCAGGCGGTGATTGCCCTGAAGCAGGGCGTTGGCCGCCTGATCCGCAGCGAGACCGACCGTGGCGTGCTGGTGCTGTGCGACCCGCGCCTGCTCAACCGGGGTTATGGCAAGGTCTTCCTGCAGTCGCTGCCGCCGTTCCGGCGAACCCGGGCCCTGGCCGATGTGCAGGCCTTCTTTGCGCCACAATGGGCGCCCGTGGCGGATGCCGCTGCCCCGACCGCCGCCGTGGCGGGGCCGGAGCCGGCTCCCGGCGCCACGTTCCCCCTGTTCTGACCCGATCCGATGAAACTGCTCGCCTTTGAAACCGCCACCGAAGCCTGTTCCGTAGCCCTGCATGTCGATGGGCAGGTACGGGAACGCTTCGAGATCGCCCCCCGCCGGCATGCCGAACTGAGCCTGCCGTGGGCGGAGGAGCTGCTGGCCGAGGCCGGCATCAGCCGCCGCCAGCTGGACGGCATCGCGCTCAGCCGTGGTCCCGGTGCGTTCACCGGTGTGCGCCTGGCGATCGCGTTGGCGCAGGGCATCGCGCTGGCGCTGGATCGGCCGTTGCTGCCGGTGTCGACGCTGCAGGTGCTGGCGCTGCGCGCGCCGGTGGAAGAGAAGCAGATCCTGTCGGCGATCGATGCGCGGATGGGCGAGTTGTACGTGGCACGCTTCGAGCGCGTGGATGGACTGCCGGTGGCGCGGGATGCCGAGCGCGTGTGCGTGCCGGCGGCGGTGTCGTTGCCGGATGCTGCGTCCGTCTACGGCGTCGGCACCGGGTTTGCCGCGGCCGAGGGCGCGCTGGTCGCGCAGCTGGGGGCTGGCCTGCGCCGCTTCGATGCAACGGCGCTGCCACGTGCAGCGGATGTGCTGGCACTGGCGGTACCGGCGTTCGCGCGCGGCGAAGGCATTGCGCCGGAGAAGGTCGAGCCGGCGTACCTGCGGGACAACGTGGCGCTGACGCTGGTCGAGCAGCAGGCGGCGCGGGATGCCAAGGCGAAGGCCAACGGCTGAGCCCCTCGTGGCGGGGTGGTGGGTCGCTGACAGCAGAAGCCGTGGGTTGGCCGGGCGGGTGGGCTGCGCAGGGGGCGCCGTGAATACGTCCATGTAGGCTCGGGCGCGCCATCCATGGCGCTTACGCCCCTGCGCAGCCCACCCGCCCGGCCACGGACAGTTTCCGTTCGCGTTCGCCACGGAAAATCAAAAAAAATCAAATTCAAAAGCCGGTCGCTTCGCTCGCATCCACGCATGGCGTGGATCTACCGTGCAGGCATGGCGTGGATGCATCGTGTCGACCAAGGTCGACAGCTACCAACAGCAAAGATGCGCCGCGATCTGTCAGGGGTGGGGCGGGGGGGGGGGGGGGGGCCCCGGGGGGGGGGGGGGGGGGCCCCCCCCCCCCCCCGCGGGGGGGTTGGGGGCGGCGCCCCCCCCCCCCCCCCCGCCCCGCCAAACCGAACAGCCCAACCGCCGCTCTTGATCTTGACGTTGCAGTTGCCGTTGCCGTTGCCGTTGCTGTTGCTGTTGCTGTTGCTGTTGCTTCCAGCGGGTCCCGGGCCGCAGGCCCGGGCAGAAAACCTCACCGGTCGTCGCGCAGTTCGCCACCGGGCAGGAACACCCACGTGCGCGTGACCTGCAGGATGTCGATCTGGTCTTCGCTGTCGGGCAACGGCGGGAACGGTTGCGCCAGCTGGATCACCCGCAGCGCGGCCTCGTCCAGCAGCGGCGTGCCGCTGGACTTCAACACCCGGCTGCTTTCCACGCTGCCGTCGCGGCGTACCCCCACGCTGATCACCACCTGGCCACCCAGCCGGCGCTGCCGCGCTTCGTCGGGGTAGTTCAGGTTGCCGACCTGCTCGGCGCGGTCCACCCACGCACGCAGGTAATTGGCGTAGGCGTACTCGCGCGTGCTGGCCGAAACGAATTTCCGGTTCGGGCGCTTGGCGTACTGCGCCGAACGCAGGTGCACTTCCGCCGCCAGCCGCGCCATTTCAGCATCGCGCTGTTCGCGCGCGGTCATCGGTGCATCCGGTGTTGGTTGCAGCGGAGTAGGGCGCGACTGCGCCACGGCCACGGTGTCCTGGCCATTGCGGCTGCTGACCACCCGCGCCTGCGGCGGCGGCACCGGTGCTGCCGACTGCTGCTGCTGGGGTACCGGACTGATGCCGGCCTGGGCCTGCGGCACGATGCCGGCCTGGTTGTCGCGGGGGCGCTGCGCACGATCGTGCTCGCCACCGCCTTCCTGGCTGGCGGCAGCCAGGAAATCGGCCTGCTTCGGGGTCAGCGCGGTGCGGGTCTGGCTGAAGATCACTTCCAGGGTCGGCACCAGGGGCGCGTCGCCTTTCACGGCAAAGCCGACCCCGAGGATCAGCAGGGCGTGCACCAGCACCGACAGGGCGATGGTGGCGCCCAGCCGCTGCGCTTCACGCGCCGGTGGGGCGAGGACGGCAGGTGCGGCATCCATCAGCGCAGATCGGCCTCGATCGCGTCGAACAGGGTGCCGGCGATGTTCAGGCCGTACTGCGCGTCCAGCTCGCGCACGCAGGTCGGACTGGTCACGTTGACCTCGGTCAGGTAGTCGCCGATGACGTCCAGGCCGACGAAACGCATGCCGCGACGCTTCATTTCCGGGCCGACCTGGGTGGCGATCCAGCGGTCGCGTTCGCTCAGCGGACGGCCTTCGCCGCGGCCACCGGCGGCCAGGTTGCCGCGGAACTCATCGCCCTGCGGAATGCGCGCCAGGCAGTAATCGACCGGCTCGCCATCGACCAGCAGGATGCGCTTGTCACCGGCAGTGATGTCGGGAATGAACTTCTGGGCCAGGGCGAGCTTGCGGCCGCCGTCGGTCAGCGTTTCCAGGATCACGTTCAGGTTGGGGTCGCCCTGTCCGCTGCGGAAGATCGAGCGCCCGCCCATGCCATCCAGCGGCTTCAGTACCGCCTGGCCGTGTTCCAGCGCGAAGGCCTTCAGTGCCTTGGCGTCGCGGCTGACCAGGGTCGGTGGGCAGCACTGCGGGAACAGCAGCGCGGCCAGCTTCTCGTTGTAGTCGCGCAGGCCCTGCGGGTTGTTGACCACGCATGCACCGGCGGCGGCAGCGACATCCAGCACCTGGGTGTCGTAGACATACTCGGCGTCGACCGGCGGGTCCTTGCGCATCAGCACGATCTGGCCGGGACCGAATTCGGTCCGGCTGAATGCGCCCAGCTCGTACCAGCCGGCCGGGTCGTCGCGCACCTGCAGGGGGGCGGTCCAGGCCACGGCCACCCCGCCTTCCAGCGCCAGCCCGCCCGGGCGCACGTAGTGCAGGGCATGGCCGCGGCGCTGGGCTTCCAGCAGCATGGCGAAGGTGGTGTCCTTGGCGATCTTGATGTGGGCGATGGGGTCCATCACCACGATGACGTTCAACGGCATGGGTGCACCTGTCAGGCAAGGCGTTGATGGTAGCGGCAACGCCGGCCGTGCGCCTCCCCGGCGATGTGCAACGCAGCGTCCCTTGCCGGGCTGCGCAGTGATTGCCAATCCGGTCACGTTCAGCCCGGCGCCACGCCCCGCGCCACGGACCGCCCTTGAAGCGGGCGCGGGAAGTGCGATATAGATACGCTTTCGCAGCGGCTCCCGCCAAAGATTGGGCCGTGCGCTTGGGGAATGGCAATGACTGAAAACACGACTGCGGGCGGGGAGCTCGCAGGACTCCGGGTGATGGTCATCGATGACTCGAAGACCATCCGCAGGACTGCGGAAACACTGCTGAAGCGCGAAGGCTGCGAAGTAGTGACCGCGACGGACGGTTTCGAGGCCCTGGCCAAGATTGCCGACCAGCAGCCGCAGATCATCTTCGTCGACATCATGATGCCGCGCCTGGATGGCTACCAGACCTGCGCATTGATCAAGGGAAACCAGCTGTTCAAGGCGACCCCGGTGATCATGCTGTCGTCCAAGGATGGTCTGTTCGACAAGGCGCGGGGGCGCATCGTCGGCTCGGAGCAATACCTGACCAAGCCATTCACGCGCGAAGAACTGCTGGGTGCCATCCGCACATACGTCAACGCCTGACCAGGGGGGAAAGGCACAATGGCTCGTATCGTCCTGATCGAGGATTCACCGACCGACCGCGCGGTGTTCACCCAATGGCTGCGCCGTGCCGGCCATGAGGTGCTGGAAGCGGACAATGCCGAAGATGGCCTGCAGCTGGTCCGCGACCAGGTGCCGCAGCTGGTCCTGATGGACGTGGTGCTGCCGGGCATGAGCGGATTCCAGGCGACCCGGGCGATGGCCCGCGACGCAGCGATCAAGCACATCCCGGTCATCATCGTCAGCACCAAGGCGATGGAAACCGACAAGGCCTGGGGGCTGCGCCAGGGTGCCGCCGACTACATCGTCAAGCCGCCGCGCGAGGAAGAACTCATCGCCCGGATCAACGAGCTGGTGGCCTGATGCGCTCGCCCTTCGACATTCTTGAAGCCTACGAACGGCGCAGCCTGGCCCACGCGGTGCAGCTGCCCGGGCGGCAGTTCGCCCAGGACCTGTGGCGTGGCGTCGGTTTCCGTGTTGGCCAGCGTCGGCTGGTGTCCGATTTCCGCGAAGTGGTGGAGATCGTGCCGATGCCGCCGGTGACCCCGGTGCCCTGCGCGCAGCCGTGGCTGCTGGGCGTGGGCAACCTGCGCGGCAACCTGTTCCCGGTGGTCGACCTGAAGTACTTCCTGGAAGGAGCGCGTACCGTCCAGCAGGAAGGCCAGCGCGTGCTGATCATGCGCCAAGCCGGTGGCGACGTCGCCCTGACCATCGATGAACTGTTCGGCCAGCGCAGCTTCGAGCTGACCCAGCAGATCGAGGCCGGTTCACTGGCCGAGGGACGCTACGGCCACTTCGTCGATCGCGCTTTCCATGCCGATGGCAACGATTGGGGCGTGTTCTCGCTCTCGCTGCTGTCGCGTACCCCTGAATTCCGGCAAGCCGCGGCCTGAGGCCGGGCATCGCCCCCTGCATTGAAAATCGAGGTTGAACGATGAGTACTGCTTCGGATGCCACCAAGTCCGGCAAGCTGCGGCTGGGCGGCAGCAACCTCTGGCTGGCGCTGCTGGCCCTGTCGATGATCCTGTTCGGTGTGAACACCGGCGTGTCCACCTGGCAGGGCAGCCGCCTGGCCGATGCCGGTTCCAAGGCCGCGGACCTGCAGGTGCTGTCGCAGCAGCTGGCCAACCAGGGCCGTGACGCGGTCGGCGGCAACGCGCAGGCCTTCACCGCCTTCAAGGCCACCCGCAACGCGATCGAGCAGAACGTGTCGACCCTGCAGGGCCGCTACGGCAACGAGCCCGGCGTGTCCGGGGCGATCTCGACGCTGGCCGACACCTGGGCGCCGCTGGGCAAGCAGGCAGGCCAGCTGGTGGCCAGCGAACCGGCAGTGCTGGCCCTGGCCGGCAACGCCAACAACTTCTCCGGTGCGGTGCCGGGCCTGCAGGCCCAGTTGAACGAGCTGGTGCGTGCGATGTCCGCCTCCGGCGCCCCGGCATCGCAGGTCTACAGCGCCCTGCAGCAGGTGGTGGTGGCCGGTTCGATGGCGCGTCGCGTGACTGAAATCCGCGCCGGCGGCACGGCTGCGGCCGCTGCCGGTGACGCGCTGGCCCGCGACATCACCGTGTTCTCGCAGGTGCTCGACGCGCTGCGCAATGGCAACGAGGATCTGGGCATCACCGCAGTACGCGGCGCTGCCGCCGTCGCTGCGCTGGAGCAGTCACAGCAGAAGTGGCAGGCGATGAAGCAGGACGCCGACGCGATCCTGGCCAGCTCGCGCCAGCTGTTCGCCGCGCAGTCCGCTGCCTCCGCACTGGGCCAGGGTTCGGCGAAGATGCTGACCGACAGCCGCAAGCTGTTCGAAGCCTTCTCCTCGTTCGGTTCGGTGTCCGACACCCGCCTGTTCCCGAATTTCTGGATCGGCGTGGTGTCCGGTGCGCTGTCGCTGATCGCGATCATCGGTTTCGTCTCCACCAACGTGCGCAGCCGCTCGCGCGAGCAGGAACTGCGCTACCAGACCCAGGTGGAGTTCAACAGCCGCAACCAGCAGGCGATCATGCGGCTGCTGGATGAAATCTCCTCGCTCGGTGAGGGCGACCTGACGGTGAAGGCCTCGGTGACCGAGGACATGACCGGCGCGATCGCGGACGCCATCAACTACGCGGTGGATGAACTGCGCCACCTGGTGACCACCATCAACGACACCTCGGCCAAGGTCGCGCTGTCGACCCAGGAAACGCAGGCCACCGCGATGCAGCTGGCCGAAGCGGCCGGCCACCAGGCAAACCAGATCACCTCGGCGTCGGACCGGATCGGCGAAATCGCCGCCAGCATCGAACAGGTATCGCGCAACTCGGCCGAGTCGGCCGACGTGGCACAGCGTTCGGTGGTGATCGCCGCCGAAGGTGCCGGCGTGGTCCGCGAGACCATCCAGGGCATGGACCAGATCCGCGACCAGATCCAGGAGACCTCCAAGCGCATCAAGCGCCTGGGCGAATCTTCGCAGGAGATCGGCTCGATCGTGGAACTGATCAACGACATTTCCGAGCAGACCAACATCCTGGCATTGAACGCGGCCGTGCAGGCGGCTTCGGCCGGTGAAGCCGGTCGTGGTTTCGCGGTCGTGGCCGACGAAGTGCAGCGCCTGGCAGAGCGCACCTCCGGTGCGACCCGACGTATCGAGAACCTGGTGCAGGCCATCCAGGCCGACACCAACGAAGCGGTCACCTCGATGGAACAGACCACCGCCGAAGTGGTGTCCGGTGCACGCCTGGCCGAGGACGCCGGCACCGCGCTGACCGAAATCGAGCGCGTGTCCAACGCACTCAATACCCTCATCAAGAACATCTCCATCGCCGCCCAGCAGCAGTCGTCGGCGGCGTCGGACATCACCCGCACGATGGGCGTGATCCGCCAGATCACCGGCCAGACCTCGCAGGGTGCCGGGCAGACCGCCGAGTCGATCGGTCACCTGGCGCAGCTGGCGGCCGACCTGCGTCGTTCGGTCGCCGACTTCAAGCTGCCGGCGTGACACGGGCAGGGCGGCGAGCAAGGAACCAGTCGATGAAGCATTTCCATTCCCCACGCCAGGATCCGCGCGACCGTCGCGCGGCGGCGACCGGAGCGCATCCATGAGCAGCCTGCGCGATGCGATGAGCCACGCAGCCCTGGGCTGGGTCAAGCCCGAGCTGGACGAGACCCTGCGCCTGGTGCGCAACGAGGTCGAGTACTTCGCCGAAGATCCGGCCGACAGCAGCCGCATGCGCATCTGCGCCGGCTACCTGCACCAGGTGCAGGGCACGCTGCGCATGGTCGAACTGTATGCACCGGCGATGGTGGCCGAGGAGCTGGAACAGCTCGCCATCGCCGTCGGCAAGGGCGAGGTCGCCGAGCGCGACGAGGCCTGTGCCACCCTGATGCGCGGCAGCGTGCTGCTGCCCGATTACCTGGAGCGCCTGCAGAACGGACACCGTGACATCCCGATCGTGCTGCAGCCGCTGCTCAACGAGATCCGCGCCGCCCGTGGCGAAGCGCTGATCAACGACAGCGTGCTGTTCGCGTTCGCGCCCGATTCGGTGACCGCCACCGAAGCGGAACTGGACCATGCACGCGGCAGCCTCAGCGGCCGCAACCGCGAGCTGCTGGACACCGTTGGCAACGCGGTCAAGGAAGAACTGCTGCAGGTCAAGGACGCGCTGGACCTGCACCTGCGTACCGACGGTTCGCCGCAGCAGCTGCAGGAGCAGGTGACCAAGCTGGGTTCGGTGGCCGATACGCTGGGCATGCTCGGCCTGGGCGCTGCGAGGGGCGTGGTCGTGCAGCAGCGCGACGCGCTGCGCGGGGTCGTCGAGGGCCGCCAGCAGATCGACGAAGACATGCTGCTGGATATCGCCGGTGCGCTGCTCTATGTCGATGCATCGCTGGATGACCAGGTCGCACACCTCGGTGCCAGTGGCAGTGGCCAGGATGATCCGAGCGCGGTGGAGAACCGGCGCACGGTGGAGGTGCTGGCGCACGAGGCGATCGCCAATTTCGCCGCCGCCCGCGAACATTTCGTCGCTTTCATCGAAACCAGCTGGAACCACGCCGAACTGCAGGACGTGCCACGCCTGCTCGGCGATGTCTCCGGCGCATTGCGCATGCTCGACCTGGGCACCGCGGCAGACTATCTGCGTGGCGTGCAGCAGTACATCGAAGCCGAACTGATCGGTCGTCAGCGGGTGCCCAGTGGTCGCCAGCTGGACACCCTGGCCGACGCCATGGCCAGCCTGGAGTACTACCTGGAAGCCCTGCGTGACCGCCGTCCGGGTCGCGAGGACATCCTCGACATCACCCGCAGCAGCCTGGAAGCGCTGCGCTACTGGCCGCTGCCCGAGCGCGGCGTGGTCGCTGCCGAAGACGTGCAGCCGGTCATGCGCGAAGCTGTGGTCGTGCCAGCCGAGCCGCTGCAGATCGAACCGCTGGATATCGACGTGCAGGCCTCCGCGCCGGCACCGGGTGACGTGCCGGCGCCGCTGCCCGATTTCACCTTCGACCCGCTGCCGGAGGCTACGCCCGCCGACAACGGCCTGATGTTCGGATCGCTGGGTACGCCAGCGTTGTCGGCCGAACCGCACGGCACCCCGCCGCCCCTGTTGTTCGCTGCCTCCAGCGCCCCCGCGCCGGAAGTGCCGCAGTGGGAACTGGGTGGATTCGACGCGCCGGCAGGTAGTGCTGCCGAACGCAGCGACGAGCGTGCGCCGACGTTCGACAGCTTCGATCCGGTCAGTTTCGATCCCGTCTCCGCCGAACAATCCGACGCTGTTGCCTGGACGTTGTCCGAAGCGCCGGTGCCGGAAGAGGGCGACACGCAGGCAAGCGCCGTAGACGGCAATGATGACGCCTTCCTGGCGACGTCGTTGGACGAGGCGTCGTCTGCCGCGTCGCTGGACGTGGTCATTTCGCCGGCCTTCGATCCGGTTGCCGCCGAGCAGGACGGCCACACGTCGCTGAGCGACGATGTGGTGTTCCGTTTCGACAGCAGCCTGCTGCACAACGCCGATGACGTGTTGTCGCTGGAGGCAATGGAAACGTTGTCGTTGGACGACGAGCAGGCCTCGCCTGCGACGCTGGAGTTCATTGACGCAGGTGCGGTGGCGCAGGCCGCCGATGGCCTGGCCATCACCGAACGGCTCGACTCCACCGTTGACGGCGACGCCGCGATCGATGCCGCAGTCTACGTCGCACCGGCCGTTGATCTGCCCGCATCCGAAGACCTGCCGGCAGTGCCTTCTGCGCCGACCGTGGCACTGGTCGATGTGGATACCATCGCGCCGATCGACTTCAGCGAAGCCGATGCGCAGTTCTTCGCAGAGCTGAATGCCGCTGCCGCCGGCTTCAATCCCCAGGCCATGCCGGCCGCCGTCGTGCCGACCGAAACCGTGCCGCCGGTCGTGGCCGAGGGCGGGTTCGATGCGGGTTTCGACGACGATGCCGAGAACATCGACCAGGACATCCGCGAGGTGTTCCTGGAAGAATTCGACGACGAGCTGGGCAATCTCGGCACGCTGCTGCCGGCATGGCGCATGCAACCGGACAACATGGACCGGCTGCGGCCGATCCGCCGCATTTTCCACACACTGAAGGGCAGTGGCCGCCTGGTCGGCGCACGTACCCTGGGTGAGTTCGCGTGGAAGATCGAGGGCATGCTCAACCGCGTGCTCGATGGCACCCGTGCCCCCACGCCGGCGGTACTGGCGATGGTCGATCACGCATACACGGCACTGCCGCAGTTGAACGCGGCACTGCGCGATGGCCAGCGGGTCAGCGTCGACCTGCAGGCGATGCAGGCCATCGCCGATCGCGTGGGTGCAGGCGAAGAAACGTTCTACGTTGCGCTGCCGGGCGCCACCGCGCCGACGGCCGAGGCGCCAACCGATGCTGCCGCGCCGCTGGACAGCGCCGTGCAGGATGGCGATGCCCCCGCACAGAGCGCTGTTGAAGCGCCGGGTACCCCGGCCAACATCGACAGCGTGCTGCGTGAGATCCTGGAGGCCGAGGTGGAACTCCACCAGGCCACGCTGCAGGGCTGGTTGCGCTCGGCGCAGCAGGCGCCACAGCCGGTCAGCGATGCGTTGCTGCGCGCGGTGCACACCATGAACGGTGCCTTCGCGATGACCGAGGTGCCGGAAATCACCGCCGTCACTGGCGGTGCCGAGTCGTACATCAAGCGTGCACTGGCTGCAGAAGTGGTGCCGGGTGATGACGCCGTGGCGGCCCTGGACGAAACCGCGCAGGCGATCAACGCGACCATGGACGCGCTGCAGGCCGAGCAGCCGCGGATTGCGCCGCAGGCCGAACTGGCGCAGCGCCTGCAGGCGCTGGCCGGCGAGCTGCCGGAAGCACGCTGGCCGATGGCCGGGCTGGACGTCGAGGATGAAGACGAAGACCAACTGCTTCCGCTGGTCGCAGAAGCGGATGCCGCCGACGCCGACATGGTCGAGCCGGTGCATGCGGTGGAGAGCGAGCCGGAGGTCGAACGCGACACCGGTGCCGAGGCGCTGGAGGCGCTGCAGGCCAGTGAGGACGCGTTGAGCGATGCGGGCCTGGAGTCCGCCGAATTGACCGGCAGCGATGATCTGTCGCGCTACTTCGATGCAGGGTGGCCGTCGATGCCGGACGGCCCGGCGCCGGAGTCGACGCTGGAAGTGGCTGCTTCCACGCTCGTTGCCGCGGAAATTGAAGCCGGACAGGCAGTGGCGACATCGGAAGACACCGCATTGGAAGACACCGCGCTGACTGCGGCGGATGATCTGTCGCCGTATCTGGATGCCAGTGCGCTGCCGGTTGACGACCGCGATCCGGATGTCCTGGACGTCGCAAACGACCTGAATACGCCGCTGCCATCCACACCTGAAACGGCGGTGGATGAAGATGCTGCTGCGCTGCCGCTCGACAGCGAGCTGTCCAGCCTGCAGGATGAAATGGCTGTGCCGGGCTTCGCAGACCCGGTCACGCTGGAAGCCGCGCTCGAGGCCGGCCTGCACGTGATCGACGAGGAGCAGGGCCAGGACGAAGACGGGCAATGGCCCGTGCTCGGCCTGCAGGCCAGCGAACTCGCGCCTGGCGAGGCGGAAGCCTTTGCCGAGGATGCGGACGTCGGCGGGGAGGCGGCGGTCGGTGAAGGAGAGAGCACCGACCAGCCGTCCCCGGCGACGGTGGAAGACGTAGGGGCCGCGGAGACGGCGCAGGACGCCATTTCGCCCTCGCGTTTCTTCGAGCTGGAAGATGCTCCGGGCCAGGCTGCCGCGGCGGACAGCGGCATGATCGTGGTGCCGGTTGCGGCAGAGGCTGCGGCGGTTGAGGTCGAACCTGTCGCCTTCGACAGCGTCGATGCGGCGGTGCCGGCGGATGCGCCCCTGCCCGAAGCCCAGACCGAAGAAGCCCAGACCGACTCCGAAGCCGAAGACAGCGCCGACCTGCTCGACTTCAGCATCTATGATCGCGAGCTGGTCGACATCTTCGTCGAGGAAGGCAAGGACCTGCTGGATCATTGCGATGGGCTGATCAGCGAGCTGCGCGAAGCGCCGCAGGACCGCGAAGCCCTGGCCGGTCTGCAGCGCGATCTGCATACGCTCAAGGGCGGTGCGCGCATGGCGGGCATCAATGCCATCGGTGATCTCGGCCACAGCATCGAATCGCTGCTGGAGGCAGTCGCTGGCGGGCGCACCGAGATCGAACGTCGTGATGTGCAGTTGCTGGAACGCGGTTTCGACCGTCTGCACCAGCTGCTGACCCGTACCGGCGAACATCGCATCGTCGAGCCGGCACAGGATCTGCTCGACGCCTTTGAAGCACGCACCACCACCGACATCACCGCCGCTGCCAGCGCAGCTGCAGCCAGTGCTGTCGTCGTGGCGGAGCAGGCCCCGCAGGCGGCTCCGGCCGTGGCCGTGGTCGATGCCCCGTTGTCGGCACCGTTGCCGGTGGAAGGTTCCAGCGAGGAAGACCCGCTGGCCCGTCCGCAGCAGGAACAGGTGCGTGTGCGCGCCGATCTGCTCGACCGCCTGGTCAACCACGCCGGTGAAGTGGCGATCTATCGTTCGCGCCTGGAACAGCAGCTCGGCGCCTTCCGTGGCGCGATGGGCGAACTGGAACGCACCAATGCGCGTCTGCGCGACCAGCTGCGTCGCCTGGACCTGGAAACCGAAGCGCAGATCGTGGCCCGCTACCAGCGCGAGCAGGACCAGGCCGACCAGAAGTTCGATCCACTGGAACTGGACCGTTTCTCCACCCTGCAACAGCTCAGCCGCGCGCTGAACGAGTCGGCCGCCGATCTGGGTGGCCTGCAGGGCGTGCTGGATGATCTGTCGCGCCGGTACGATTCGCTCCTGCAGCAGCAGTCGCGTGTCAGTTCGGAACTGCAGGATGGCCTGATGCGCGCGCGCATGGTGCCGTTCGACGGCCTGGTGCCGCGCCTGCGCCGTGTGGTCCGCCAGGCCGGCATGGATACCGGCAAGCAGGTTCACCTGACCCTGGAAGGCACCCACGGCGAGCTTGACCGCAACGTGCTCGATCGCATGGTCGCGCCGCTGGAGCACATGCTGCGCAACTCGGTTGCCCATGGCCTGGAAGCGCCGGAACAACGTCGTGCCGCCGGCAAGCCGGAAGAAGGCGAAATCGCCATCCGCCTGCACCGCGAGGGCTCGGAAATCGTACTGGACGTGGCCGATGATGGCGCTGGCCTGGATCGTGAAGCGATCCGCCGTCGCGCCATCGACCGCGGCCTGCTGCCTGCCGATGCACAGCCGAGCGAACAGGAACTGGACAACCTGATCTTCGCGTCGGGCTTCTCCACCGCCGACCAGGTCAGCCAGCTGGCGGGCCGTGGCGTCGGCATGGACGTGGTCGGCAACGAAGTGCGCCAGCTCGGCGGCTCGGTCGACATCCAGTCGGTGCGTGGCCAGGGCGTGCGTTTCACCCTGCGCCTGCCGCAGACGCTGGCGGTCACCCAGGCGGTGTTCGTGCAGATCGGCGAAACCACCTTCGCGGTGCCGGTCGCCTCGGTCAGTGGTATTGGCCGGCTGTCGCACGAGCGCTTCGAAGCAGCCGACAGCAGCTACCGGTACGGTGGCGAAGACTATCCGCTGTACGACCTCGGCAGTCTGGTCGGCCAGGCCCCGGCACGCGCCGACGGCCAGGCCCAGGTGCCGCTGCTGCTGGTCCGCGCCGGCGACCTGCGCGCCGCCGTTGCGATCGATCAGGTGCTGGGCAACCGCGAAGTCGTGGTCAAGCCGGTGGGCCTGCAGATCGCCTCGGTGCCGGGCATCTACGGCGCCACCATCACCGGCGATGGCCGCGTGGTGGTGATCCTGGACGTGGCCCCGCTGGTGCGTCGTTTCCTGGCCAACCCGACCGCGCCGGTGCTGGTCAACGCACCCCGCCAGGAACGGCAGGTGCCGTTGGTGATGGTGGTGGACGATTCGCTGACCATGCGCAAGGTCACCGGCCGCATCCTGGAGCGTCACAACTTCGAGGTGAGCGTCGCCCGCGATGGCGTCGAAGCCCTGGAACAGCTGGAAGAGCGCGTGCCGGACCTGATGCTGCTGGACATCGAAATGCCGCGGATGGACGGTTACGAGCTGGCCACCGCGATGCGTGCCGACCCGCGCTACAAGGACGTGCCGATCGTGATGATCACCTCGCGCAGCGGCGACAAGCACCGCCAGCGCGCCTTCGAAATCGGTGTGCAGCGCTACCTGGGCAAGCCGTACCAGGAACTGGACCTGATGCGTAACGTGTACGACTTGCTGGGGATTGCCCGTGTCCGTGAGTGACCTCGATCCGGTTCCGGCCGTAGCCCTGCTGGCCCGCCCGGGTGCGGCGCGTGAGCGCCTGCGCGAGGCGTTGGCTCATGCCGACGTGCAGATCGTGCTGGAAGACGATCCCATGACGCTGGAACCGCAGGCGCTGCATGATGCGCGCCCGCAGTTCGTGGTGATCGCGCTGGAAGCGGCCATTGAAGACGCGCTGGAGCGCCTGGAACCGGCGCTGTCAGCACCCGGCTTGACCCTGGTGTTCGACGAGGCTGAACTGGCCGCGCGTCGCGATGGTTGGGAAGCGCAGCGCTGGGGCCGTCATCTTGCCGCCAAGCTGCACGGCCACCAGCAGGTGCTGCCGCCCGGCGCCGAGGACGAACCGGCATTGCAGCTGGAGCCGGGCCTGCCGTCGACGCCGCCGGTGCCGAAGGAAACCGCGCTGCAGACGCACCTGGAACAGGCCCGTTCGTGGGCCGACGACGTGCCGGCTGATGGCCTCTATTCGCCGCCGGCACACCTGCACGAGCCCGTCGCGCTGGAGCAGGCGCTGGCTGCGCTGCAGCCGGTGCTGCCGGAAACGGCAGCGCCTGTGCAAGCAGCACCGGAACCGCCGCTGGTACCGGCAGCTGCGCCGTCGGTATTCACCGACCACACGGCCTGGTCGCTGGTTGACGAGGCCAGCGACGCGCCGGCAGTTGCATCGGCTGCCACCTCGACCGAATCGGCGGAACCTGCATTCGATACCGGACATCTTTCACTGGTCGACCTGGACGCTGCCGCGCCTGCAGGCAGTCGCTCCGGCGCACTGCTGGTACTGGCCGGTATCGGCGGTCCCGATGCGTTGCGTCGCCTGCTCGCTGCACTGCCCAGCGGGCTGGCCGTGCCGGTGCTGGTGCACATGCGCCTGGACGGCGGCCGCTACGGCAACCTGGTCAAGCAGATGGCGCGCGTATCGCCGCTGCCGGTGCAGCTGGCCGAAGCCGGCCAGCGCGCCACCGCTGGCGAAGTGCACGTGCTGGCCGATGACATCGGCGTGCACGCTGCTGCCGATGGCCTGTATTTCCAGAGCGAAGCGCAGGGCATCTCGATTGCCGCGTTGTCGGCCGAGCACAGCGCGCTGGTGCTGCTCAGCGGTGCCGATCTGGCCCATGTGGGCCCGGCGTTGGACCTCGCCGCCGCCGGTGCCTGGGTGGCCGGGCAGGTGGGCGAAGGCTGCTACGACCCGGCTGCGGCGACGGCGGTGGTCGCCGCCGGCATGGTGGCCGGTGAACCGCAGGAACTGGCGCAGGTGATCGCCGCGCGCTGGGGCCTGGATGACGACGGAGATGCCGCATGAGCTACGCCAGCAATGATGAGATCCGTGGCGTCCTGATCTCGGCCGGTGCCGAACGGGTTCTGCTGCCCAATGCCACCGTGGCCGAGATGATGTCGCGGGTGCCGGTGCAGGCGGTAGCCGACGCGCCGCGCTGGCTGGTGGGTGAGATCGGCTGGCACGGCTGGCAGGTGCCCCTGGTGTCGTTCGCACGGCTCTCCGGGTTGGGCGAAGAGACAGTCGCCGGCCACAACAAGGTGGTGGTGCTCAAGACCCTCAACGGCAACCCGCAGCGCCCCTACTACGCGCTGTTGACGCAGAGCTTCCCGCAGCTGATTTCGGTACCGCGCGATGGCCTGCTGGCCGACGCGTCCGAGGAAAACCTGCCTGACATCGTGCACATGCGCGTGCTGCTGGGCGAACAGAGCGCGTTGTTGCCGAATCTCGACGCGCTGGAAGCTGCGCTGGATTCGCTGACGGCCTGACCGGAATCCGCCGGGCATGGCCCGGCGCTACCGCAGGCGTTCCGGATATCGGGTGGCGCCGGGCCATGCCCGGCGAGCGCAGCGGCCATCGGACCGGTAGCGCCGTGCCATGCCCGGCGAGCGCAGCGGCCATCGGACCGGTAGCGCCGGGCCATGCCCGACGGGCGCAGCGGCCATCGGACCGGTAGCGCCGGGCCATGCCCGGCGGGCGCAGCGGCCTCCGGACCGGTAGCGCCGGGCCATGCCCGGCCAACGCAGCGGCCATCGGACCGGTAGCGCCGTGCCATGCCCGGCGAGCGCAGCGGCCATCGGACCGGCAGCGCCGGTCCATGCCCGGCGAGCGCAGCGGCCACCGGACCGGTAACGCCGAGCCATGCCCAGCGAGCGCAGCGGCCACCGGACCGGTAGCGCCGGGCCATGCCCGGCGAGCACAGCGGCCATCGGACCGGTAGCGCCGGTCCATGCCCGGCGAGCGCAGCGGCCATCGGACCGGTAGCGCCGGTCCATGCCCGGCGAGCGCAGCGGCCACCGGACCGGTAGCGCCGGGCCATGCCCGGCGAGCGCAGCGGCCATCGGACCGGTAGCGCCGGTCCATGCCCGGCGAGCAGAGCAGCCACCGGAACGGTAGCGCCGGGCCATGCCCGGCGAGCGCAGCGGCCACCGGACCGGAGCCTTACCCCAGATCGCCCAGCCGTGCCTGCAACGCTGCGATCGCGGCCAGGCCTGCGGTTTCCGTGCGCAGGATGCGAGGGCCCAACTGCAGGCCCTGGAAGCCTGCGGCGGCGAGCTGCTCACGGTCACGCGGCGACCAGCCACCTTCCGGGCCGATGGCGATCACCACGCCGCCGGCCGGCGCTGCCTGCAGTGTCGACAGCCGGTGCGCTCCCAGCGGGTCCAGGGTCAACCGCAACGTATCGGCGGGCAGTGCCGCGCTGGCCTGTGCCAGCGACTGCGGCGGTCCTACCTGCGGAATGCGCGCACGACCGGACTGCCCGCAGGCCGACTGCACGACGTTGTTCCAGTGCGCCACGCGTTTTTCCGCGCGAGCTGCATCCAGCTTCACTTCGGTGCGCTCGGCATTCACCGGCACGATGGCGCTCACCCCCAGTTCGGTGGCCTTCTGCAGGATCAGGTCCATCTTCTCGCCGCGTGCAATGCCCTGCAGCAGGGTGATGGTCAGCGGCGACTCGTTGGCGATCACCTGCACCGCGTCGATGCGTACCTGTACCTCGCGTTTGCCGGCCATGGTCAGCGTCGCGGTGTAGTCATGGCCATCGCCGTTGAACAGCACGCAGGTATCACCCTCGCGCAGGCGCATCACCCGCACCAGGTGGTTGGCCGTCTCTTCCGGCAGGGTCACGGTCTGGCCGCTGTGCAGCGCCAGGTCGATGGGGCAGCGGGTCACGCGCATGCAATCGCCTCGTCGATGGCCGCCAGCGTGGTATGCGCCAGCAGCTCCAGTTGTTCATCGTCCACGCAGTACGGTGGCATCCAGTACAGCACGTTGCCCAGCGGGCGCAGCACCACGCCGCGCTTCAGCGCCGCCTTGTAGGCGTGCAGCCCCAGCCGCAGGGCCGGATCGAAGGGCGTGCGCTTGTCGCCGTTGCGGGTCAGTTCGAAGGCCACCACCATCCCGGCCTGGCGCACATCGGCCACGTGCGGATGGTCGGCAAACGGCGCAGCCAAGGTGCCCATCACCGAGGCAATGCCGCGATTGCGCGCGATCACATCGTCCTCGCCGAAGATGTCCAGCGTGGCCAGCGCCGCCGCACAGGCCAGCGGGTTGCCGGTATAGCTGTGCGAATGCAGGAAGGCACGTTCGCGCGAATCATCAAGGAAGGCGTCGTACAGCGCCTGCGTGGCCAGCACCGCAGCCAAGGGCAGGAAACCACCGGTCAGGCCCTTGGACAGGCACAGCAGGTCCGGCATCACCCCGGCCTGCTCGCAGGCGAACATCGTGCCGGTGCGGCCGAAGCCGGTGGCGATTTCGTCGGCGATCAGGAACGCTCCATGGGCATCACACAGTTCACGCACGCGCTGCAGATAGGCCGGATCGTGCATGCGCATGCCACCGGCACACTGCAGCCGTGGCTCCAGGATCACCGCGCAGATCTCGCCCGGATGCTGGTCGAACAGCGTGGCCAGGCCATCGGCGGCCTGGCGTGCGCGGTCGGCCGCACTCTGCCCGGGTTCGGCAAGGTAGGCGTCGGGCGAGGGCGCAAACAGGCCCTCGGCCAGCAGCGGCGCATAGACCCGGCGGTACAGCGGAATGTCGGCCAGTGCGAGGGCGCCCAGCGTCTCGCCGTGGTAGCCGTTTTCCAGCGAGACGAAGCGCGTGCGCCGGGTCTCACCGCGGTTCTGGAAATGCTGGAAGGCCATCTTCAGCGCCACTTCGACGCCGGCCGAACCGTTGTCGGCGTAGAACACCTTGGCCAGTGGCGCGCGGCCGGGCTGGCGCGGCGCGAGGGCCAGCAGGCGCTCAGCCAGGGTGATCGCGGGCTCGTGGCCGAACCCGGCCAGCATCACCTGTTCCAGCTGTCCAGCCTGGGCGGCGATGGCACCGCCGATGCGCGGCTCGGCATGGCCGAACAGGTTGGTCCACCAGCTGCTGACCGCATCCAGGTAGCGGTTGCCGTCGTGATCGATCAGCCAGGCGCCTTCGCCGCGGGCGATCGGCACCAGCGGCAACGTGTCCGGATGCTCGCGCATCTGCGTGCACGGGTGCCACAGGACCTTGAGGTCGCGTTGCCGCCAGTGCTGGACCAGCGGAGAGGGGGTTGGGTCTGCTAGCATTTCGGGCTCATGAACATGTTGCTGCCTGCACATTCTATCGGCCTCGGCGCACGCGCCGTCTGCCCCGGAGATTCCGCGTGAACGATGACCGCGCAAGGCGTCCTCTGCCGATCATCCATCGGATCACCGACGAGGAGAACGGGCCCTTCCAGCGCCAGCACTTGGACCTGGAGTTCTCCAATGGCGAACGCCGCCGCTTCGAACGCCTGGTCAGCCGTGGCCATGGCGCGGTGGTGGTGGTGCCGATGCTGGATGAAGAAACCGTGCTGCTGGTACGTGAATACGCGGCCGGCATGCACCGCTACGAGCTTGGCCTGGTGAAGGGCCGGATCGATGCCGGCGAAACGCCGGAGCAGGCCGCCGACCGTGAGCTGAAGGAAGAGGCCGGCTATGGCGCTCGACGGGTCGACGTGCTGCGCGCGATGACCCTGGCGCCGACCTACATGAGCCATCAGTCCTGGCTGGTGGTCGCGCGCGACCTGTATCCGGAGAAGCTGGCCGGCGACGAGCCGGAGGAACTGGAAGTGGTGCCGTGGAAGCTGGCCGATCTGGACCAGTTGATGCTGCGCGAGGACTTTTCCGAAGGGCGTTCGCTGGCGGCGCTGTTCATTGCCCGCCAGTGGCTGCAGGGAGCACGATGATCAAGCTGACCACGGAACTGCGCGAAACCGCGATCGCCATCGCCCAGGAAGCCGGGCAGGCGATCATGCAGGTCTACAGCAACGGTTTCGATGTGACACTCAAGGACGACGACAGCCCGGTCACCGCTGCCGACCTTGCCGCCGACCGGGTGATCCAGCAGGGGCTGCGCCAGCTGACACCGGACCTGCCGATCCTGTCGGAGGAGTCGCCGCTGGTGCCCTGGGAGCAGCGTCAGCACTGGGGCGCGTACTGGCTGGTCGACCCGCTTGATGGCACCCGCGATTTCGTCAAGCGCAATGGCGAGTTCAGCGTCAACATCGCGCTGATCTACCAGGGCGCGCCGGCCTTCGGCGTGGTCCAGTCGCCGGTCACCGGCATTGTCTGGCACGCGATGCGAGGCGAGCTGGCGTATCGCCGGCAGGGTGTGCATGACACCGTGCTGCGTACCCGTACACCCGCGACTGCGCCCCTTCGCGTCGCCGCCAGCCGCTCGCATCGTTCAGCGGAGACGAATGCCCTGCTGGCCCGCATGGGCGACATCGAGACCGTGGTGCAGGGCTCTTCGCTGAAATTCTGCCGGATCGCCGAAGGCGGACTGGATGTCTATCCGCGGCTGGGCCCGACCTCCGAATGGGATACCGCTGCTGGCCAGTGCGTGCTGCACGCGGCCGGTGGCGCGGTGCTCTCGGTCGGGACCGGCAAGCCGTTCCGCTACAACCGCCGGCCGACGCTGTTGAACGGTGATTTCATGGCGCTGGGCGATACCAGCCTGCCGTGGCGGGACTGGTTGTCCGATTGATCCAGGAGAAACGCATGAGCACGCACGAAACCCCTGCCACCGGCAACGCCAGCGCGGAGCTGGAGCGCCTGCTGGCCATCATGGCGCGCCTGCGCGACCCGAAAGGTGGCTGTCCCTGGGACCTGGAACAGAACTTCGCCACCATCGCCCCCTATACGATTGAAGAAGCCTACGAAGTGGCCGACGCGATCGATCGGGGCGACCTCGACGACCTCTGCGATGAACTGGGTGACCTGCTGCTGCAGGTCGTGTTCCATGCGCGCATGGCTGAAGAACAGGGTGCGTTTGCCTTCGCCGAGGTCGCGCGCGCGATCAGCGACAAGATGCAGCGGCGGCACCCGCATGTGTTTGCCGATGTCAGCGTCGACGATGCCGACGGCGTGATGCGCAACTGGGACGCGATCAAGCGTGCCGAGCGCGCGGCAAAGGGCGATCAGGACACCTCGGCGCTGGCCGGGATCTCCCGTGGCCTGCCGGAATGGCAGCGGGCGGTGAAGCTGCAGTCGCGCGCGGCCAAGGTGGGGTTCGACTGGCCCGGTCCGCTGCCGGTACTGGACAAGGCGGCCGAGGAACTGCAGGAACTGCGCGAAGAGTTCGAACGCGGTGACATCGTGGGCAACAAGGCGCGCCTGCAGGAGGAACTGGGTGACCTGCTGTTCGTGTGCGCCAACCTGGCGCGCCATGCGGACATCGATCTGGGTGCCGCGCTGCGTGGGGCCAACCACAAGTTCGAACGTCGCTTCCGTTCGATGGAGGCGCAGGCCGAGGCACAAGGCGATTCGCTGGCCGCACTCGATCTGGATGCGCAGGAAGCGCTCTGGCAGCACGCCAAGGCCACCGAAAAAGCGTGAAAACGCTCGGTCTGTTCCTGCTGACCGCGCTGGCCGAGATCATCGGCTGCTACCTGCCGTGGCTGTGGCTGCGCAAGGGTGGCAGTATCTGGCTGCTGTTGCCGGCGGCGGCCAGCCTGGCGTTGTTCGCTTGGCTGCTGACCCTGCACCCGACCGCCAGCGGACGCGTGTACGCAGCGTACGGTGGCGTGTACATCGGCACGGCGCTGTTCTGGCTGTGGCTGGTCGACGGCATCCGTCCCAGCCGTTGGGACATGCTGGGGGCTGCGCTTTGCCTGGCCGGCATGGCGGTGATCATGTTCGGGCCGCGGCAACCGGGGTAAGCCGGGCAGGTGTAGAGTCGAGCAATGCTCGACCGTTGTTGTGGCAACAACAGCCGGGCATGGCCCGGCACCTTCAACGAACGGAGCACGCGCATGTCCCGCTTCGCCAGCTTCCGCGAGTTCTATCCGTTCTACCTCAGCGAGCACCGCAACACGACATCACGACGCCTGCACTTCATCGGCAGCTGCGGCGTACTGCTGCTGGTCGCCATCGCCGCACTGCGCGGACAGCCGCTGCTGCTGTTGGCGGCATTGGCCTGCGGCTACGGCTTTGCCTGGGTCGGTCACTTCTTCTTCGAGAAGAACCGCCCTGCAACATTTCGTCATCCACTGTATTCGTTCATCGGTGACTGGGTGATGTTCGCCGACATCCTGCGTGGCAGGGTGAAGTGGTGATCTCGCCGTACGCCTCAACGCGCGTTGCAGCCCAGCGCCGCCAGGTTGATCGCGTCGGCCATGCGCCGGTAGCCCTCGTCGTTCGGGTGCAGATGATCGCGGGTGATGTCCGCCGGCAATGATTCCGGCTGTTTCGGATCACGCAGGGCCGCATCGAAATCCACCACGCCATCGAAGCCGGTGTCCTGGCCACGCGCCCACTGGTTGATCGCGGTGCGGGTGGTGGCCGATACCGGCTCGTAGCGCTCCGAATCGCCGAAAGGCGTCAATGTGCCGAGATGAGCGCGGATGCCATGCGCATGCAGCCGCGCGGCCACCTGACGGTACCCCAGCAGCATGTCCGTCGCGCTGCGTCCCGGCAGAGGCTGTGCACCGCCACCGTGGCGGATGTCATTGATGCCTTCGAACAGGATCACCTGGTCGGCGTCGGCCACTGCGATCACGTCGCGATCCAGCCGCGACAGCGCGCTGTGGCTGCGGCCGTGGTCCAGCAGCTTGTTGCCGCTGATGCCCTGGTTGAGCACCACGAAGCGGTCAGGGCACGCCTGCTGCAGGCGCTGGCCCAAGCGCTCGGGCCATTGGTTGAACGAGCCACGTGACGCCGTTGCGCCCTCGGTGATGGAATCACCCAGGGCCACGATCACCTGCGGCCGGTCCGCGCGCTGCACCAGTACCGCAGAGAACACGTTCTGCTGGTAGCCCACGCGCACGCTGTCGGCCACCGCGTCCTGCTTTCCGTCGGCCACCCGCACCACCGTACGGCGCACTGCGGGGCGGGTGGGCTGCGGGAAGTACGCGGTCACGCTGATCTCCTGCAGGGCGGCAACCCGCAAGGGCAGTGCATCACTGAGCAGCGCTGCGCCCACCGGTACGTCGATGGACGTGCGTCCATCGACGGTGACCGGCAGCGCTGCGGCCTTGCCATCCTTCAGGCGCACCCGTACGTCTTCCACATGCAGCGGCGTGGTGCCCAGTTCGTTGCTGATGCGCAGCCGCAGCGCATCGCCCCTGCTACCCAGGCGCATGTCCTGGCGCACGGTCTGCGCTGCGAACTGCACGGGCGCGTCAGCGCTGCCATCCTTGCGGTCAGGCGCGGGCGAAGCGGTCCAGGCGGTGACCCAGACCGGTGCGGCCAGCGCCACGGGGGCGGCCACGGCGGTGCCGATGGCCAGGGAAAGCAGGGTGATCCAGCGCTGCATGGGCTTCGGTCCGGTCAGGAGAAGTAGGTGCCGCCGTTGACGTCCAGATTGGCACCGGTGATGAACGCTGCCGCTGCCGACGCCAGGTAGACCGCCGCATCGGCGGCTTCGTCCGGCAGGCCCTGGCGACGCAGCGGCGTCGCGCCGGCCACCGCCGTACGCACTTCCGGTTTGGTGAATTCGTCATGGAAGCGGGTGGCGATCATGCCGCAGCACAGTGCGTTGACGCGGATACCCTTCGGCCCCAGCTCCTTGGCCATGGCCCGGGTGAAGGTCATCACAGCCGCCTTGGCAGTGGCATAGATCGCCGCACCAGGGCCTCCGCCATCACGACCGGCCTGCGAGGCGAAGTTCACGATCGCCGCGCCTTCGCCCATGTGCGGTACCACGGCGTGCGTGGTCAGGTAGGTGGAGGTCAGGTTGAGGTCGATGACCTTGTGGAAGAACGCCGGGTCGATGTCGGCCAGCGGACGACGCTCGACCATGCCGCCGGCCACGTTCACCAGCACGTCGATGCGCTGGCCGAATGCAGCCTGCGTTGCTGCGACCAGGCCGGCCACGGCGGCGGGATCGGTGACGTCGGCGCGGTGGGCGATGGCCTGGCCGCCGGCCGCCTTGATCAGCGCCAGCGTCTCCTGCGCGCTGGCTTCGTCGTTGGCGTAGTTGAGGCAGACGCGTGCACCGGCCGCAGCCAGCTTGATCGAGACGGCACGGCCGATATCACGGCCACCACCGGTGACGATGGCCACCTTGTCCTGGAACGACATGCGGGAAACTCCTTGGTTTGCGGGGGAATGCGAGGGAATGGGGGCTCAACCGTCGGTGCGGTCGAGCTTGTGGATCGGTCCGGTCCACCACCACAGTGCGGCCAGCGACAGCGGCACCAGTGCGGCGACGAGGATGAAGATCGGTGCATAGGAATGGCGGGTCAGCACCGGCACCAGCCAGGTGGTGATCAACGTTCCGGCCACCGCGGCCAGGCCGCCGAGACCGGCGAGCGTGCCCACCGAGCGGCCGTCGAACAGATCGCCGGGCAGGGTCTGGATGTTGCCGATGGCGATCTGGAAACCGAACAGCACTGCTGCAATCGCCAGCACCGCAAACAGCGGCTGGTTGGCCAGTACCGCGCCCAGCAGGGCCGGTGCCATGATCACGCAGCCCAGCGAAATCGACAGCTTGCGCGCACGGTCCACGCTCTGGCCGGCATTGATCAGGCGCCCCGACAGCCAGCCGCCGCTCAGGCTGCCGAGCATGGCGCCGACGAAGGGCACCCAGGCGAACAGGCCGATCTGCTTGATGTCGAAGCCGAAGGTCTCGGCCAGATAGATCGGCAGCCACGACACGAACAGCCACCAGATCGGATCCAGCAGGAAACGGCAGGCGAGCATGCCCCAGCTCTGCCGGTGGGCCAGCAGCGAACGCACGCTGACCTTCGGTGCATCCACGCGTTGCTGGCCAGCCTGGTCTTCCATGATCAGGCGCCGCTCGGCGTCACTCACCCACGGATGCTTGTCCGGGCCGGCGCGATAGACGAACAGCCATGGCAGCAGCCACAGGAAGCCAAGTGCACCGACCAGCACGAAGGTGCCGCGCCAGCCAAGCCACAGGTACAGGCCGGCGATGGCCGGTGCCGAAACGATGGCACCGATGGACGCGCCCGCGTTGAAGATGCCCTGTGCGAGGGCACGCTCACGCGCGGGGAACCACTCGGCATTGGCTTTCACCGCGCCGGGCCAGGCACCGGCTTCGCTGATGCCCAGCATCGCCCGCACCACGCTGAAGGAGAGCATGGAGTGGGTGACCGAATGCAGCGCGATCGAGATCGACCACACACTGATCGACAACGCGAACCCCAGCCGCGTCCCGATCATGTCGAACAGGCGCCCGAACAGGAACTGGCCGGCGGCATAGAACAGCATGAACACGGTCACCAGCAGTGCGTAATCGTCCTTGGTCGCGCCGACTTCCCTGGCGATCTCCGGCCACATCACCGCCAGTGCATTGCGGTCGATGTAGTTGATCACCGTGGCCACCGCGATCAGGCCGACGATCAGCCAGCGCACGGCCGAGCGCACCGGCACCTTGCGCAGCGTGGCCACGGCCGAGGGGCCGTTCATCGTGCCTCACCCTTGCTGCGGTCCATGCGCGCATGGCTGCCGCTCCAGCGGTAGGCATGGCCATCCACCGTCACGCTGTGTTCGCCCTTCGCGTCGCTGTCGTCGGCCACGCCGAGTGCGATGCGGGCGCCGCTGGCCAGGCGCAGCTCGAGCACCTCGGCATCATTGCCGCGGGTGCGGATGATCTGCTTGATGCGGCTGTCGGCACCGTGCACGTACTCGGCGGTGCCGTTGTACTCGCCATGCGGCTCCAGAACGCTGAAGAAGGTCACATCCTTCTGTCCTTCCACGCGCTGCAGCAGCGCCGGTTCGCGGCGCAGGTTGAACTCGGGATCATTGGCACCGCTCTCCACCAGCAACGCCTGCGCCGGCGCGCTGCTGCCGAAGCGGTAGGTGTAGAAGCGTCCGTCGAGCAGCCACGCCAGCGTGCGCGGCTCACTGCCGGCCTTGCTGCGTGCGTCCAGCCACAGGTGCTGGTAGCCGTTGTCGCTGCCGAGCACCGGGCGCTGGGCGGGGAAATGCTCGGCCTCGAAACCGGTGGTGACGATATGGCCGTTGAAGTGCAGCGGCAGGTCGTAGCGTGCAGCCTTGTCGCCGTGCACCTGCAGCAGGTCCAGCACCACCGGCAGGCCCAGTTCGGGGTGGCGCAGCAGTGCCTGGGTGCGGGTGAACACCACGCCCGGATAGGCATCGCGCATCGTCGCCGAGGCGATCTGGGTATCTGCGTCGGCCTGGAAGAAGCGCACCTGCGGGGCGAGTTCCTCACCGCGCTTCCAGTCGCCCTTGAAGTGGCTCTGCTCGTTCACCACCAGCGTGTTGTGGGCCACGGTCTGCTTGGCCCAGCTGCGGTTCTCGGCCAGATAGATGCCACCGCGCTTGGCTTCCACGTTGAGGAAGCGCGCCGCGCCGTAGTCGGTCACCACGGCGTTGCCATTGTCGTAGAACAGCCAGTTGAGCTTGTCGAAGTGGCCGTGGCCCATGCCCTGCATGGTGTCCTTCTGCACCAGCGCCTGGCCGCGTTCGCCGCCCATGCGCAGGATCGCCAGGCCGCCGCGTTCACCGTCCGGGCCGTCGCGCAGCAGCATCGGCCGGTAGTCGAACGGTTTGGCTTTGTTGGCTGCCAACGCCTGCGCCACCTGCAGCCCTTCCGGCGACAGCAGCAGGCGTTTCTGCTGCTGGGCGACCGACAGCAGACGGTCATCGCCGGCCTGCGCATAGGCGATGCCGATGCCAGCCACCAGCTCTTCGGTATCGATGCCCTTGTCCAGGATCGCATCGTTGATCGGGAAGAACAGGCCGTCGTAGCTGGTCTGCACCAGCACGTCCACCGCCTTCAGCAGCACGCCGTCGCGGCGCGCGAAGATCTTCCGCTGCGGCTCGTTGCGTTCGATCGCGTTGGCAAACAGCAGGAACGGCGCCAGCGCATAGCGCTGGTAGTAGGGGCCTTCCTCGTAATAGCCATCGGGCGAGAACAGCAGGTCGATCTGCCGCAGGAAACCGAACTGGTCATCCTTGCGGCTGCCGCGCAGCGATTTCTCCACCAGTTCGCGATCACGCAGCACGTAGCCGGTCATGCCGGTGGCAGCCACCGCCCAGGTCGCGTGGTTGTGGATCTGGTCGTAGTTCTTCGGCTCGCTGGCCAGGAACTCGGCCATCGGCCGGAACACCTGCGATTCGATGGTCTGCCGATCCTGCGGCGACAGCGCATCGCGGATCGCGTCGTAGCCCTGGATGGCATTGACCAGCCAGACCGAATCGTTGAGCACCTGCCAGAACACCCGGCCGGGAATCTGCCCGCGTCCTTCCGGATGCGGGCCGAGGGTCGGGTAGAGCTTGGCGTACTGCAGCAGCATGTCGCGCGAATAGGCGACATAGGCCTTGTCGCCGGTCAGCCGGTACAGGGTGCCGGCGGCCAGCAGGGCCTGGTAGTTGCGCTTGTGCTGCTCATGGGTGCGACCGCCGCCCTTGTCCTTCGGCACCGGCACGTCGATGCCGGCCTTCATCATCTTCTGCAGCGATTTCTGCGTACGCGCCTGTTCCTTGGCGAACCACGGATAGCGGCTGCCTTCGCTGGCCATCTGCTGCCACTGCGCGGCGGTCACCAGTACCGGCGCGGTATCGCCTTGTCGCGCGGCTGCGGCAGGTGCCGCATGCAGCGGTGCCGTCGGCAACAGGGCGAAGGGAGCGGCCAGGGCGAGGGCGAGCGCCAGACGGTGGGAACAAAGGGACAGCGGCTGCAACCTCATCGATCAACTCCGGTGCTGGTGCGTGACAGGGCAACCTCGCCCACCTTGGGATACCAGTCCACCCCCGTCTGTTCGCGCGGGGTCATTGCCAGCGCCGGATCGGCGCCGATGGTGGGCAGGGGCGTTGCCGGCACCCACAGGCCGCTGGCGGCCTGCTGCAGGGTGATGCTGGCGCTGCTCACCCCGCCCGGGAATACGCTGCTGGCCTGCGGCGACTGCACGTTGTTGCTGAAGGCGATACCGGCCAGCGAACTGGCCGCATTCGGTGGATTTTTGCTGGTGCGGTTGACGATCAGGTTGCCGCTGAAGTGGCTGTTGCTGGCAGCGACCACGATGTCCTTGGTTTCGTCATGGCCCACACCGAAGCTGATCTTCGCCACGTCGACGAAGGTGTTGCGGCTGATGGTCGCGTTGACCACCGGCGCGTAGCCGGACAACGGCGGATTGGCCTGTGCATCCATCACCGCCAGTGCCGAGCGGTTGCTGGAGCCGGCCAGCCGTTCGAAGTAGTTGTTGCTGACGGTCTGGTCGGCATTGATGATGCGCACGCCGCCGGTGCCGGCCTTGTCGTCGCCGAGGAAGAGGTTGTCGACCACCCGGTTGCCGTTGCCATGGCGCAGAGTCAGCGCGCCGGCCGAACGATAGAACACGTTGCCGCGGAAGGTATTGCCGCCGGACTTGTTGGAGACGATCTCGGTCTCGCCATCGCAGCCCTCGAACCAGTTGTTCTCCACCGTGCTGTTGGAATCGCTCAGCGAGGTGTCGCTGGTGCCTACACGGATCGTCTCTCCGCCATTGACGCCCAGCGCTGGCCGCGGGCCGAACCAGTTGTGGTCGATGCGGTGCTGGTTGTCCAGGCCCTGGGTTGCATCGCGCACCACCACCACCGTCGGGCCAGCGTTGGTCTTGCCGCGCAGCTGGCTGTGGTCGAGGCGGTTGTTGCTGCCGTACAGCGACACCCAGTAGTCCTGGTCGCTGCCATCGGGGTTGCTGTAGTCATCGATGACCAGGCCGGTGACGCGGCTGTGGCTGGCCACTGCCTTGCTCGACTCGCGGAACGCCACCACGGCGTCGCCCGGGGTGTAGCCGTTGCGGAATACCAGGTTGGAGACCTGCAGGTAGCTGCCGGCCAGACGCAGGTCCGACCCCCCGCTGAGGATCACCTTGCCCGGCGTCTGCGCGCGCAGCACGATCGGTGCGGCGGCGGTGCCCTGGCCCTTCAGCAGCAGTCGCGCATCGGTCCAGGTGCCATCGGCCAGCACGATTTCATCGCCGGGTTGCAGTGCGGCAGCGGCGGTGGCGAACTCGGCGGCATCATGGACCAGCCAACTCGCAGCGTTCGCCGGCAAACTGGTCAGGCAGGATGCCAGTCCAATTGCCAGGCAATATCCAAGGGCGGGTTTCGAAAGGCGGTGCGAAGTCGGTTGAATGCGCATGAAGTCCTTCCAGAGACGGCGATGCCGCGGTTTCAGAGTGGGTGTGCATACCACTTGGTAGGTGTGTTGTAAGCCACGTTGCGCGCAAAGTCATGCTGCATCAGCACATGAAATGCCGGGCAACCGGTCTGAATCAAAGGTATTACGAAAAATCCAGTCCAGTTGGTTGACATTTCTGTGTCGGCGTGTCGAAGCTGCGTCCCACGCCTACCGTCCGGGCGATCCTTTGGGAGGAGGAAAACCATGCGGCAACCAGCCGGAGTTGTACGTCGTACACCGTTGTCACCCACACCGCTGATCGTGGCACTGCTCGCTGCGCTGGCGGCTTCACCGGCCGTGCAGGCGCAGTCTGCCGGCAGCGGTTCCGGGCAGGACGCCACCACCCTGGACCAGGTCCAGGTCACCGGTATCCGCGAATCGATGCAGAGCTCGATCAACAAGAAGCGCGACGACACGGTGATCGCCGATGTGTTGTCGGCCGACGACATCGGCGACCTGCCCGCGCCATCACTGGCCGATGCGATCGAAACGCTGACCGGTGCCGCCTCGACCCGCGACAAGACCGGCGCATCGGAAATCTCGATCCGTGGTCTCGGCGCCTTCCTCAGCAGCACCAATTTCAACGGCCGCGAGATCACCAACGGCAGCGGCGACCGCTCGGTGAACTTCAACATGTTCCCGGCCGAGCTGATCAATACGGTGGCGATCTACAAGACCCAGCGTGCCGACATCATCGAAGGCGGTGTCGCCGGCACCATCGGGCTGGAAACGGTCAAGCCGCTGGAGTACGGCAAGCGCTCGGCGCAGATCGATCTGCGCGGCAGCTGGGCCGAGTATGACAAGAAGTACCGCGACGACGATGGCATCGGCTATCGCGGTACCGCCAGCTACATCGACCAGTTCGAATTCGGCAACGGCCAGAAGCTCGGCATCTCGCTGGGCATCCAGCGGCTGGAGGGCACCGATCCGGAGGAGAGCATCACCAGCGGCTCCACCTGGTATGCCTGCGATGGCAGGCAGAACGTGGCCAATGCCAACTGCAATGAAGTCAGCGCCCAGGCCATCGCCAACGGCGCGCCGTACTACCTGGTGCCGAGCAGCCGCATCTATCGCCTGAAGCAGGAACGCAATGACCGCCAGAGCGAATTCGCGGCGATCCAATGGCGGCCCAACGACGTGGTCGAGGTCAACCTCGATTTCGAACATACCGAGCGCAACTGGGACGAAGACCGCAGCGACCTGAGCCTGTCCAATGCACGACGCGGCATCACCCAGCGCGAGGTGGACGAGGATGGCATCGTCCGCCACCTGCATGGCAGCACTTCCATCGATTCGACCTCCAACCGCTACTGGCGCGGCGAGGAATACACCGGTGGTGGCCTCAATCTGATCCTGCGCCCCAGCCCGGCCTGGGAGCTGTCCACCGATCTTTCCTATTCGCATACCAACCGCCTGGACAGCGAGCGCATGACCCGGCTGCGCGCCAACCAGCGCGACGTCAACAACGCCATCGTGCCGGGCATCAGCAGCGGCGCCACCGGCTATGTCGACTACGACTGGGACTGGCATGGCGAGGTGCCGAGCGTCGCGCTGGCGCCGAACTTCGACCCGAACAACTGGGATGCCTACACCGGCGCGGCGCGGGTGACCTCCAGCGCGACCGAGAACGACCACAAGATCAAGGCCGGCCGCTTCGATGCCAGCTTCATGCCCGAGTCCGGTTTCTTCACCCGCATCAAGGGCGGCGTGCGCGCCAGCCAGGCCGACTACCGCCTGCGCGACAACACCCTGGTGACCGACTACGACCAGCGCGTAGCGGCCGACAAGGCGAAGATCATTGCCGCCAACCGTGCCTGCCGTGCACCGTTCCCGCAGGACGATTTCATGGATGCGGCCAGCGGCAATACGATCTCCTCGTGGGCGTACTTCGATCCGAGCTGCCTCTACGCATCCTTCCGCGGCACCAGCGACAGTGGCCTGGACCCGGACTTCCAGGACCCGAACAACGTCGATGTGACCGAGAAAACCCGCGCGCTGTACCTGATGGGTGAATTCAGCAGCACGCTGTTCGGCCTGCCGGTCACCGGCAATGTCGGCCTGCGCTGGGTCAAGACCGACGTGCGTTCGGAAGGCGTGCGCACCGACCTGGCGGTCATCGACAACGGCGACGGCACGATCCGCCTGCAACCCACTGGTGATTTCACCACCCAGGTGTTCAAGGCGGGCAACGACAAGCTGCTGCCAAGCCTGAATGCCGCGTTCGAGCTGAAGCCGGACCTGTTGCTGCGGGTGGGCGCGTACCGGGCGATGTCACGCCCGGATATCGCCGCACTCGGTGCCGGGCGAACCATCAATGTCAGCAGCGATGCCACCTATACCGGCCTGGCCGACGCGCTGGACGACATCAGTGCCAGCGGCAATCCGGCTGCGCAGCCGCTGATGTCCTGGAACGGCGATGTCTCGCTTGAGTGGTATGCGAACCCGGACACGCTGCTGGCCGGTGCGGTGTACTGGAAGCAGTTCAACGGCGGCACCGCCACCGCGCTGGTGCCGGAGACCTACACCCTCAACGGACAGACGGTGACCGTGCCGGTGCGCCAGCAGGTGACCACCGATGAAGACAGCACCCTGACCGGTATCGAGCTCAGTGCCACCCACCGGTTCTCGTACCTGCCCAAGCCGTTCGATGGCCTCGGCTTCAAGGTCAGCTACAACTATGCCGACGCCGACTACCAGACGCAGGATTCGCGGTTGGGCGAGCAGTTGGCCGCCGATGGATCGATCATTCCGGCCATCGTTCCGCCGGCCGGCCTGAGCGGCTTCTCGCGGCATGTGCTGTCCGGTTCCCTCTACTGGGATGTGGGCCGCTTCAACATCCAGGCCATCGGCAAGTTCCGTTCGCACTATTACCAGGACTTCACCGGCAACACGGCGCAGCAGAACCGCTACTACGATGACAACACCAGCGTCGACCTGCGCTTGCGTTACCGGGTGAACAAGCAGCTGTCGCTGTCGCTGGAACTGATGAACCTGACCGACGAGCCACGCGTGGCGTACCAGCCGCTTTACGGGAATTTCCGCGAGGTGGTGAGCTACGGGCGGCGCGCGTATTTCGGTGTACGATACAAGTTCTGAACAGGGCGGCGCGGCCAATGGTCGCGCCGTCGCTCCAACCGGACCCGCACCGTGCCCGGTGGCCGGGGACGGGCCCGGAGGGAACCGCCAAGGGTCAGCCGCATGTCCGCCAACCGTCTCTACCAGACCATCGCCGCCAAGCTCCGCAAGCTGATCGAGGATGGCGAATATCCGTCGGGTTCGCGCCTGCCGGGCGAACGTGAACTTGCCGAACGCTTCGGCGTCAGCCGGGTCACCATCCGTGAGGCGGAAATCGCCCTGGAAGCGCAGGGCTGGATCGCGATCCGTATCGGTTCGGGCGTCTATGTGAAGCCGCGCCCGGCCCAGGCTGCCGGCGGGCTGCCCGATATCAGCGCCTTCGACCTGACCGCGGCGCGTGCCGTGTTCGAAGCGGAAGCTGCAGCGCTGGCGGCAAGCAATATCGATGAGGCCGGCATCGCCGAGCTGCAGGTGCTGGCTGAAGCGCTGTGCCGTCGTGACCTTACCGATGAAGAGGCCGGCGACTACGACCGCCGCTTCCACCTGGCCATCGCCCGCCTGTCGGGCAACCCGGTGGTCGAGTATTTCGTGCAGCAGATCTGGCGCATGCGCAGCGAGCTGCCGCGGGTGACCGAGGTCTACGCACGGGTGTGCCATGACGATGGTGCCAGCCGCGCCGACGAGCACATGGCGATCTTCGAGGGGCTGCGCGCGCGCGATCCCGTCGCTGCACGCAATGCGATGCGCCATCACTTCCAGCGCCTGTTCGAGGCGATGCTGGAGGCGACCGAAAGCCAGGCGCTGGCCGAGATCCGCCGGCAGACCCAGCAGGACCGCGAGCGCTTCCTGGCCACGACCCGGATCTGACCGGGTTTATCCTGCAGCGCCGGGCCACGCCCGGCTGCTTTCGGCTGGAACGTGCGGTACCCGCATCGCCTGCATCCACGCGCTATGCTGGGCTCCGGACGTCTCCCATAAGGAAAGCGCGATGTTCCCGACCATGTTCTTCAGCGCGGTGCTGGCCTTCGTGGCCGTGGTCATCCTGTTCAAGGCAGTGCGGATGGTGCCACAGGGCTATGAATGGACCGTCGAGCGGTTCGGCCGTTACACCCACACCATGTCGCCCGGCCTGCATTTCCTGATCCCGATCGTCTACGGGGTGGGGCGCAAGGTGAACATGATGGAACAGGTGCTGGACGTGCCCGGCCAGGAAGTGATCACCAAGGACAACGCCGCCGTGCGCGTCGATGGCGTGGTGTTCTTCCAGGTACTGGACGCGGCCAAGGCCGCCTACGAGGTATCGGTGCTGGAAGTGGCGATGATCGCCCTGGTGCAGACCAACATCCGTACCGTGATCGGCTCGATGGACCTGGATGAATCGCTCAGCCAGCGCGAGGTGATCAACGCCAAGCTGCTCAGCGTGGTCGATCATGCGACCAACCCGTGGGGCGTGAAGGTCAACCGCATCGAGATCCGCGACATCCAGCCGCCGCGCGACCTGCTCGATGCGATGGCACGGCAGATGAAGGCCGAGCGCGAGAAGCGCGCGCAGATCCTCGAGGCGGAAGGTTCGCGGCAGTCCGAGATCCTGCGTGCCGAAGGCGAGAAGCAGGCCACGGTGCTGGAAGCGGAGGGGCGGCGCGAGGCCGCATTCCGCGACGCCGAAGCGCGCGAGCGCCTGGCCGAAGCCGAAGCCAAGGCGACCCAGGTGGTGTCGGCGGCGATCGCCGACGGCGACGTCCAGGCCATCAACTACTTCATCGCCCAGAAGTATGTGGAAGCGTTCAAGGAACTGGCCACGTCGCCGAACCAGAAGCTGGTGCTGATGCCGATGGAGGCCAGCGGAGTGATTGGTTCGATCGCCGGCGTGGCCGAGCTGGCCAAGCAGGCCCTGTCCAACCAGGAAACCCGGCCGCCGGCAAAGCGGCCGCCACCGATCGGAGGCTGACATGCGCTGGGAAGTCGTTGCCTGGGGTGCGTTGGCCTTGCTGCTGTTCGCCGCCGAAGCGCTGGCGCCCGGCGCGTTCATGCTGTGGATCGGCATCGGTGCGGCGGCGGTGTTCGCGCTGGTAGCGGTGTTCGCCGATATCCCGGTGCTGTGGCAGGTGGTCGCTTTCGTGGTGCTGAGCGTGCTGTCCATCCAGTGCTACCGGCACTGGGGCAAGCCGCGTGCGCGGCAGAGCGACGCGCCGCTGCTGAACCGCCGCGCTGAACAACTGGTCGGGCGGGTGGTGCCCTTGCAGCAGGCCATCGTTGCCGGGCAGGGCAGGGTCAGCATCGACGACGCGTCGTGGCAGGTGAGTGGGCCGGAGCTGCCGGCCGGCACGCTGGTGCGGGTGGTGGCGGTGCAGGGCAGTGCGCTGGTGGTCGAGGCGGTCGCCTAGGGTTTCCAGCCAACGGCGCAGCCCCTCGTGGGTTGTCGCTGAAAGCAGATGCTGGGTTGGGGGGGGGGGGGGGGGGGGGGGGGGGGGGGGGGGGGGCGGGCGGGGGGCGGGGGGGGGGGGGGCCGCCCGCCCCCGGCCCCCCCCCCCCCCC
>NZ_JARXWD010000037.1:0-36460 GCF_029892765.1 Stenotrophomonas sp. 1278 | reverse complement strand
GGTTGCGGGGGTGTCCGCGGCATGGATGCCGCGGCCAAGCCCCCATGGATGGGTTTACGGCGTCCCCCGCAACCGGACCCACCCCGCCATCCCACAGGAAACCAGCTTCTGCTGTTGCTTCGGCCGTTGCCGTTGCTGTTGCCTCTGCGGGTGCAGGGCGCAGCCCTGCCGATACCCCCATTGAGCATTCCGCGCAGTGCTTTGAGCGCCGCACGCACGCGCAACACGGCACGCTGTGCGCAACGGGCCTGCCCATCACTCACCGAGAAGAACCGCCATGACCCTGCGTCATCTGCCATTGCACGCCGCCCTGCTGCTGGCCCTGTCCTCCCTGCCGCTGGCCGCGCTGGCCGAAGCCACCTCGCCCGCCCCCACCCAGCAGGTGCCGGGCGTGCAACACCAGCGCATCGGTGCGCTGCAGGTCACGGCCCTGTTCGACGGCGTGGTTGCGCTCGGCCGGCAGGAAGTGGTCGACGTGCCGCCAACGCTGGTCAGCCGCCTGCTCGAAGGCCGCTATGTGCCCGAAGACAAGAAGGGCCTGCAGACCGCGATCAACGCCTTCCTGGTGCGCCAGGGCAAGCACCTGACCCTGGTCGATGCCGGCACCGCGCAGTGCTTCGGCCCTGACCAGGGCCAGGTGCTGGGCAACCTGCGTGCGGCCGGCGTAGACCCGGCCGAGATCGATGAGGTGCTGCTGACCCATGCCCATCCCGATCATCTGTGCGGGATCCTCGATGCACAGGGCAAGCCGGCCTATCCGAATGCGACGGTGTGGCTGTCCAAGGCCGATGCCCGCTACTGGCTCGACCCGGCCAGCGAAGCCACGGCACCGCAGGGCGTGCGCTTTGCCTTCGCGCTGGCACGCAACGCGATCGCGCCGTACCAGGCCGCCGGTCGCCTGCACACCTTCCAGCCCGGCGATGCCCTGCCGGGCCACGCGGTGGCGATGGATACCCACGGCCACACGCCGGGGCATGTGTCCTACCGCTTCGACAGCCAGGGCCAGTCACTGCTGGTGTGGGGCGATGTGCTGCATTTCCATGCGGTGCAGTTCGCACACCCGGAAGCAGCATTCGAGGCCGATTCGGATCGCACGGCGGCTACGGCCAGCCGTCGCAGCCTGTTGCAGGAAGCCACCGCCAAGGGCTGGTGGGTTGCCGGCGCGCACCTGCCCTTCCCCGGCCTGGGGCACGTGCGCAGCGAAGGCCAGGCCTATGCGTGGGTACCGGCGGAATATTCGCCACTGAAATGATGTGCCGCCGGGCATGGCCCGGCGCTACCGGATCGCGGTGACGGAAACATCAGGGTAGCGCCGGGCCATGCCCGGCGAGCGCAGCGGAGCGCCTTATTCCAGCCCCAGCCAGCCGCCGATGATGCCGCGGGCTTCATCCACGCCGGTACGGGCCGAGCCGGAGAACACCTGCACACTCACCGTATCGCCGAACGACGAATGCAGTTCCTTGCGTACCTTCTGCAGGGTCTGCATCTGCTGGCTGCGGCTGAGCTTGTCGGCCTTGGTCAGCAGCGCATGCGCCGGCAGGCCACGCTGCACGGCATAGGCCAGCATCTGCCGGTCGTAGTCCTTCAGCGGATGACGGATGTCCATCACCACCACCAGCCCCTTCAAGGCCTCGCGGGTGCGGAAGTAGCGGTCGATGAAGGCCTGCCAGTGCGCCTGCAGGTCCAGCGGCACCTTGGCGTAGCCGTAACCGGGCAGATCGACCAGATGGGCGTCCGGGGTAACCTGGAAGAACACCAGCTGCTGGGTCCGGCCAGGCGTCTTGGAGACCCGGGCCAGGCTGTTCTGGCGGGTCAGCGCATTGAGCGCGCTGGACTTGCCGGCGTTGGAGCGACCTGCAAAGGCCACTTCAGAACCTTCATCGGGCGGCAGCTGCCCCATGTTGTGGGCAGAGAGGTGGTATTGGGCGCGTTCGATGAGCAATGACATGCGCATAGGATCGCATGTTGCGGCGCCGCGCGCCCGGCCCGGGGCCTTCCAGCGGGAAAATGCTGCACTGCTGCGTTGACCGTGCAAGGAAACGGCGTTGATAATCCGGGCGATGCCGGCCGCCGCCGCCCGGCCGGTCCATACGGAGCTTCAGCATGCGCCACGCTCGCGTTCTTGCCGTATCCGCCCTTGCTACTGCCGTTGTTGCCGCTGCTGCCTTTGCGCAGACCACGCTGACCCCGCTGCCCGACAACGGCCCGATCAAGACCGCCTCGCTCGAGGTGGATTTCAGCAAGACCACCTGGGGCGACGCCAAGGCCGGCCAGACCAAGGCCACCGCGTGTGCCGCCTGCCATGGTGCCGATGGCAATTCCACGGTGGAGATGTATCCCAGCATCGCCGGCCAGAGCGAGCGCTACGTCGCCCAGCAGATGGCCCTGATCGCCAATGGCCAGCGCAGTTCCGGCGCCGCCGTGGCGATGGTGCCCTTCGTGCAGAACCTCACCCCGCAGGACATGCGCGATATCGGCGCGTTCTTCGCCACGCAGAAGGCCAACGCCGGCATCGCCGACGACACGCCGGTGGCCGAAGGCCCGTACAAGGGCATGAAGTTCTACCAGATCGGCCAGCAGCTTTACCGCGGCGGCGACGCCCAGCGCGGGCTGCCGGCCTGCATGGCCTGTCACGGCCCCAGCGGCGCCGGCAACCCCGGCCCGGCCTACCCGCACATCGGCGGCCAGCACGCCAGCTATGTCGCCCGGCGCCTGCAGGAGTACCAGGCCGGACAGACCAACGAGACCGACAAGGCGCACTTCCAGATCATGGCCACGGTGGCGCAGAAGCTGACCGAGCAGGAGGTGCAGGCCCTTTCCAGCTACCTGCAGGGCCTGCACAACAAGGCCGACGATCTCGCCGCCGAAGGCGCTTCGACGCGACCGGCTGCCGCCCCCTGACCGCCACTGGTCGGCGCCGGTCGCCACGACGGCCCGTCGCTGCGGTATGTTTCCTTCACGCCGGCGGCTGCGCCGGCGTTGTCATTTTCAACGGAGATGCGTGTCGATGAGGTTGATTCCCCGCCTTCTGCTGTCCCTGCTGGTGCTGCTGCCGTTGGCGGCCTGCGCCGCCACCCCCGCCAACGCCCCGCTGGTCGAAGGCAAAGACTACGAGCGCATCGCCCAGCCTGGCCCGTTCCAGCCGCTGGCCGGCAAGATCGAGGTGGTCGAGGTGTTCGGCTACACCTGCCCGCACTGCGCCCATTTCGAACCGCAGCTGGCCGCCTGGGCTGCCAAGCTGCCGGCCGACGTGCGCTTCACCCCGGTCCCGGCCGCCTTCGGCGGTGCCTGGGATGCCTGGGCACTGGCCTACTACGCCGCCGACGAAGTGGGCGTGGCCAAGCGCAGCCACGCCGCTGTGTTCAAGGCCCTGCACGATGACGGCACGCTGCCGATGCAGAACGTCTCGGCCGATGAGCTCGCCAACTTCTACAAGGCCTACGGCGTGACCCCGGAGCGCTACACGCAGGCCCTGCGCGGCGAGGCGGTACAGAAGAAGGTCGATGCCGCCCGTGCCTTCGCCCAGCGCACCCAGGTGCCGGGAACCCCGGCCATCATCATCAACGGCCAGTACCTGGTCCGTGGCAAGAGCTTCGACGACCAGCTGCGCATCGCCTCGGCGCTGATCGCCCAGGCCCGCGCGGCCCGCGGCCGCTGAACCAACACACACCATCGACACGGCGCTGTCGCCGCCGCATGTCATCATTTCCCTCTGGCCGGCGCCTGACGCCGGCCCCACCTTTCCAGATGCTGGAGACGCTTCCATGAAGACCCGTTTCGCCGCCCTCGCCCTCGCAGCGCTGCTGCCGATCCTGGCGGCCTGCAAGGCCGACGATGGCACCACCAACACCTCCGCCCCGGCAGAACCGGCCGCGACCCCGGCCAGCACCGAACCGGCCGCGCCGGCCGCAGGCGGCGAAGCCGCTGCCCCGGCTGCCGAAGGTGACAAGACCGCTGCCAGCGCCGCGCCGGCCCCGACCACCGCCGCGCTGACCGGCCCGGCCCCGGTGGAAGGCGCCGACTACCAGCTGATCCCGAACGGCCAGCCGTTCCAGCCGGCCGCCGGCAAGGTCGAAGTGGTCGAGATCTTCGGTTACGTCTGCCCGGCCTGCGCTGCGTTCCAGCCGCTGGTCGGCCCGTGGAAGGCTGGCCTGCCCAGCGATGTGAACTTCGTCTACGTGCCGGCCATGTTCGGCGGCACCTGGGACAACTACGCCCGTGCCTTCTACGCCGCACAGACCCTGGGCGTGCAGGAGAAGACCCACGAAGCGCTGTACTCGGCCATCCACTCGCAGAAGACCCTGAAGGGCGAGCGCGGTGCTGATTCGGTCGATGACATCGCCAAGTTCTACGGTGCCTACGGCGTGGATCCGAAGCAGTTCGCCGCCACCATGGGCAGCTTCGCGGTCAATGCCAAGACCAACTCGGCCAAGCAGTTCGCCCAGCGCAGCCAGATCAGCGGCACCCCGTCGATCATCGTCAACGGCAAGTACCTGGTGAAGGGCAAGAGCTTCCCGGACATGCTGCGCATTGCCGACCACCTGATCGCCCGCGAACGCGGTGCGGCCCAGGCTCACTGATCAAAGAGACGTTTTCCCGGCCGTGACTTCCCCCACAACACGGACCCTGCGCTTGCTGACGGCCAACATCCAGGCCGGCTCAAGTACCCGCCGCTACAGCGACTATGTGACCCGCAGCTGGTCACATGCGCTGCCGGCGGGTCGCAAGCGCAGCAGCCTTGACGCGATTGCCACTTTGGCGCGCGGTCATGACATCGTCGGCCTGCAGGAGGCTGACCCGGGCAGCCTGCGCTCGGGCTTCACCAACCAGACCCATTACCTGGCCCAACGCGCCGGCTTCAATTACTGGAGCCACCAGCCGAACCGGCGCATGGGTGGCGTCGCCTCCAGCGCCAACGGCCTGCTGAGCAAGCTGGAACCGGTGGAAGTGCAGGACCATGCCCTGCCCGGCCGTATCGGCGGGCGCGGCGTGCTGTTGGCCAAGTTCGGCGATGGCCGCGATGGCCTGGCCGTCGCGGTAGCGCATCTGTCCTTGGGCGCCGGTTCGCGGATGGCCCAGCTCGGCTTCATTGCCGAGCTGTTGTCCGACCATCCCAATGCGGTGCTGATGGGCGACTTCAACTGCCTGGCCGAACGTCCGGAAATGCAGGTGCTGTACCAGAAGACCCGGCTGCAGCCGCCCGGCTGCATCGTGCCGACCTTCCCCAGCTGGCGCCCCGACCGCGCCATCGACCACATCCTGGTCAGCAGCGGCCTGCAGACCCGCACCGTGGAAGCGGTGCCCGCTGCGTTCTCCGACCATCTTGCCCTGGCGATGGCAATCGACGTCCCGGCCGACGCCCTGCGCTGAGCGCTGCCGCTGCGCTCGCCGGGCATGGCCCGGCGCTACCGCCCCTGGTAGGGGCTCAACCTTGGTTGGCAGGCTGCCCTGGTGGGTGCGGCCCCCGTTGGCACGCTGCCCTGGTGGGTGCGGCCCCCGTTGGCACGCTGCCCTGGTGGGTGCGGCCCGGCGCTACCCTGCCTGCGCCACCGGCACCTTCAACCGCCGTGCGGTCATCGTGCTGCCCACCGAGGCCAGTACCGTGCAGCCGATGGCCAGCCACTGCAGGCCATGCAGGTGCTCATGCAGCAGCAGCATCGCCCACAGCGCGGCCACCGCCGGTTCCATGCTGATCAGGATGCCGAAGGTCTCCTTCGGCAGTCGCTTGAGCGCCATCATTTCCAGTGACATCGGGATCGCGCTGGACACCAGCGCCACCACCAGCCCGGCCAGCAGGATCTTCGGCTCCAGCAACGCCGCACCGGCATGCACCACGCCCACCGGCACCACCACCAGCGACGCGGCCAGCAGCCCCAGCGACACCGAATGCCCGGCGTGCAGGTGGCCGGCGCGCTTGCCGAACACGATGTACAGGCCCCAGCACGCTGCCGCCCCCATGGCGTACAGCACGCCCACCGGGTCCAGTGCCGGGCCGCCGCCGATCGGCAGCAGCAACAGCAGCCCGACCGCCGCGCAACCCACCCACAGGAAATCGATCGGCCGCCGCGACGACAGCATCGCCACCGTCAACGGGCCGGTGAATTCGATGGCCACCGCGATGCCGAACGGGATCGTGCGCAAGGCCATGTAGAACAACAGGTTCATCAAGCCCAGAGTGAGGCCATAGCGCAGGATGGTGACCGCATCCACGCGGCTGGTCTTCCAGCGCCATGGCCGCCAGAACAGCAGCAGCAACAGCGCCGAGAAGCCCACGCGCAGCGCGCTGGTGCCCTGCGCGCCGATCAACGGAAACAGCTGCTTGGCGTAGGAGGTACCGATGGCCAGTGCGGTGACCGAGCCGAGCACCGCCAGCGCCGGCAACATCGGCGCGATTCGAGAAGTCTGCATGCCGCCAGTCTATTGCGTCGGCGGCGAGCACTTGGCTCAATTGACGGCCCGTCCGTGCAACTTCTGCTCACCATGGCCACCGCCCCCGTGCTGGACAGCTTCGACCGCGCCATCCTCGCCCTCCTGCAGCAGGACAACACCCTGCCGCAGCGGCAGATCGCCGAAGCCGTGCACCTGTCCACGCCGGCGGTGCAGCGGCGGATCAGGCGCCTGCAGGACAGCGGCGTGATCGCTGCCAATGTGGCGGTGATCGATGCCGCGAAGATCGGCCGGCCGCTGACCATCATCGTCGAGGTGCGCGTGGTCAGCGAACAGCGCGAGAAGGTCGCCCCGTTCCGCCACCGCGTGCAGGACGACCCTGCCGTGCAGCAGTGTTACTCGATCACCGGCGACGGCGATTTCCTGCTGCTGCTGTCGGCGGCATCGATGGAGGAATACGAGGCGATCACCGAGCGATTGTTCGGTGGTGATGACAACATCGAGCGCTTCCGCACGTCGGTGGCGCTGGGCACGTTGAAGCGCGGGTTCGACGTGCCGCTGACATGACGCAGATGCCGTCGAGCCTGTCCTGCTCCTACACTGGTGACGCATGAACACCGCTTCCCCCTCCAACGCCAGACGCCTGCGCCGCTGGTTGCTGCGTGGCGCCGTCCTGCTGATCCTGGTCATCGCGGCGATGGCCTTCTGGAACAGCCCGTGGGCTGCCGCACCGAAGATGCTGTGGACACTCTCGCGCATGCCACCGGCCACGCAACTGCCGGTGCCGGTGGACGGCGTGCGGCCCCGGCAGATCGCCGATACCTTCGGCGCACCGCGCGGGCGCGACCGCACGCACGCGGGTATCGACATCTTCGGCAAGCGCGGCACGCCGGTGCGCAGCGCTACCCCCGGCGTTGTCGCCGACATCCGCGACAGCGGACTCGGTGGCCGCCAGGTCTGGGTGATCGGGCCGGGACGCGAGCGCTATTACTACGCGCACCTGGAAGACTGGGCCGATGGCCTGGCGCGCGGCAAGGTGGTGCAACCCGGCGACCTGCTCGGCCATGTTGGCGACACCGGCAACGCCAAGGGCACGCCGCCCCATCTGCATTGGGGCATCTATGGCGCCGATGGCGCGCGGGACCCGCTGCCGCTGCTGCAACCGCAGGGCACCCGCTGACGGCAACCGAGCCGAGCCTCGAGGCCGCACGCGTTTGTTCATGATTTGTAAATAGGAATAGTTCGTATTACCATTTCTTTCGTTTCCGGTGGTGCCAGGACGGCCTGCCCGCCCTTCCCCTACCCGTAGCGCCTCGACTCCTGGATGACGGCCGAACGCGCGTGCCCGTTGCAGGAATCCGCATGATCCGTTCCGCCCTCCGTACCCCGCAGCCGCAGCGGCTGTCCGTTGCCGTGCTCGTCGCGCTCTGCGCCGTCGCACCCACCGCTTTCGCCGAAACCGCCACCGACCCGACCACCCTCGACAAGGTCGTAGTGAAGGGCGAGCGCGCCGAAGGCTATTCGGTGCGCCGTACCTCGGCCGGCACCCGTTTCGACCTGGCGCCGCGCGAAATCCCGCAGTCGGTCAGCATCATCAGCCACCAGCGCATCGAAGATCAGCAGTTGGACGACATCATCGACGTGCTGGGCAACACCACCGGCGTCACCAGCACCCAGTCCGACAGCGAGCGCACCGAATTCTATGCGCGCGGCTTCTACATCGATGCGTACCAGTTCGATGGCCTGCCCACGCAGATGGTGCAGAACTGGAGCTACGGTGACTCCGGCCTGGACCTGGCCCTGTATGACCGCGTGGAAGTGGTGCGCGGCGCCACCGGCCTGCTCAGCGGCGCCGGCAATCCTTCCGCCTCGGTGAACCTGATCCGCAAGCACGCCGACAGCGCCGAACTGACCGGCAGCGTGTCGGTCAACGTCGGCAGCTGGGGCCGCACCCGCACCACCGTGGACGTGGGCAGCGCACTCAACGCCAGCGGCACCGTGCGCGGCCGGGTGATCGGCAGCTACCTGGACACCGATGGGCAGATGGACCGCTACAACCAGCGCAAGACGCTGGGCTATGCGGTGATCGACGCCGACCTGACCCCGGATACCCAGCTCAGCGTGGGCTACGACTACCAGCAGAAGCGCGCCAACGGCGCGACCTGGGGTGGCTTCCCGATGCTGTACTCCGACGGCAGCGCGACCCCGTACGACGAATCGTTCAACGCCAGCCCGAACTGGACCTACTGGGACACCACCAGCAAGCGCGCGTTCGCCACCCTGCAGCACGCCTTCAGCAACGGCTGGAAGTTCAAGATCGGCGCAACGCATGACCAGACCAAGGCCGACGACAAGCTGTTCTACCCTGCGTACAACGATTGGACCACCGGCGCCTCGAACTTCGACAAGACCACCGGTGCAGGCATTTCGCCGTCCGCAGGCTTCTACAACACCGAGCGCAAGGTCACCGGTGTCGATGGCTACGTTGATGGTCCGTTCCAGCTGTTCGGCCGCGAGCACCAGTTCATGGCCGGGCTGAGCTACAACAAGCGCGACTACGCCAACCACGGCGACTACCAGGTCGGCGGCGCCGGCCAGAGCTGGGACCCGTTCGCCAGTTACCTGAACTGGACGGGCAACATCAGCGAGCCGAACTGGAACCCGCTGGCGCTGGCCAGCGAGGGCACCATCACCCAGAAGGCCGGCTATGCCGCCGCACGCCTGTCGCTGGCCGATCCGTTGAAGCTGATCATCGGCGCGCGCTACACCGACTGGAAGAGCGAGGGCGAAGGCGCAGATCGCCAGCACAAGGTGACTACGCCGTATGCCGGCCTCGTGTTCGACATCAACGACACCTACTCGGCGTACACCAGCTACACCGAGATCTTCCAGCCGCAGACGCTGAAGGACCGCAACGGCAGCTATCTGGACCCGGTGGATGGCAAAAGCTACGAAGTGGGCGTCAAGGGCGCCTGGTTCGACAACCGCCTGAATGCTTCGCTGGCGGTGTTCCGCATCGAACAGGACAACGTCGGCCAGATCACTGGCGAGCCGGTGCCTGGCAACCAGAACGAATTCGCCTATCGCGCCGCACGCGGCACGGTGAGCCGTGGCTTCGAGTTCGAGCTCAACGGCGAACTGGCACCGGGCTGGAACGCCACGTTCGGCGCCTCCCGTTACGTGGCCAAGGATGCCAACGACGCCGACATCAACACCAACCTGCCGCAGACCGCGCTGAAGCTGTTCACCAGCTACACCCCGCAGTCGCTGCAGGAACTGACTGTCGGTGGCGGTGCCAACTGGCAGAACCGCATCTACTACCCGGTGCCGGCCTATGGCCGCATCGAGCAGAGCGGCTACGCACTGGTCAGCGCCTTCGTGCGCTACCGCATCTCGCCGGAGTTCAGCGTGCAGGCCAACCTCAACAACCTGCTGGACAAGAAGTACCTCTCGCAGATCAATGGCTACGGTGCGTATGGCGATGGTCGCAACGGCTCGCTGACGTTTACCTGGTCGTTCTGAAGGAAACGTTGCCGGGCATGGCCCGGCGCTACCGCGGCAACAGCAGCGCCGGGATCTCTCCGGCGCTGCTGTACCCACATCAGAACCGCAGGTCCGCGCGCAGGTACCAGTAACGGCCACGCGGGATGTCGTAGGTCGAGGCGTCATAGCCGTTCAACGAACACGACAGGCAGATCGGCGGGTCCTTGTCGAACACGTTGTTCAGGCCCGCCGTCAGCTGCAGGCCCTTCATCCAGTCGATCTTGTAGCCCACCTGCATGTCATGGAAGGTGGTGGCCGACAGTGTGTTGGTGCCGGCGGCCTGGTTGCTGCACACCGGGAACGCCACGGCGTCACCGCAGTCTTCGGTCAGTTCGGAAATGTGGCGTACCGTCCAGTTGGCGCTCCAGTTGTCCAGCGTCCAGCCGATGCTGGCGTTGCTGGTCCACTCCGGAATCGAACTGTCAGCCACTTCCACGCCGGGCTTCTGTGGCTGCCGCTGGCCGGCCGCACCGGTGGCCTCGTAGCGACCGACGAACGTGTTCTTCCAGCCCAGCTTGAACTGGCCGATCGAGCTCTGCGGCAGGGTCCAGAACAGGTCCACATCCCAGCCGTCGGTCTTGATCGAACCCAGGTTGGTCAGGCGGTTGTTGAAGCTGCTGACCGCACCGGTGCTGGCACGGGTGATGCCGTCGCAGTAGATCGGGTCCAGGGTATCCACGCACAGGTCCAGCTGGGTCTGCGCGTTGATCGCCTGGATCGCGCCATCGATGTTGTGGCGGTAGAACGTCACTTCCACGTCGAAGCGCTCCGACCACGATGCATCGTTGCCGAACCAGGGGCTCCACACGAAACCGGCACTGAAGCTGCGCGACCGCTCCGGCTCCAGCTCGCGGTTGCCGCCGGTGGTCACCGAGATCTGCGAGTTGGCCTGCTGGAAGCCGGTCGGCACGCCCAGCGACGCGCAGTTGGCCGCACTGCCACGCGGCGGTGTGCCACCCAGGCCCACCGAGCAGGGATCGAACAACTGCAGATCCGCGCGCGCGGCCGAACCGTACAGCTCGCCGATCGACGGTGCGCGGAAGCCTTCGGCATAGGTGGTACGCAGCACGAAGTCATCGGTCACCTGCCAGCGCAGGCCGTACTTGGGAGTGAATTCGCCACCGAAGGTCGAGTAATCCGAGTAGCGGCCAGCCAGGCTCAGGTCCAGCTTCTTGCCCAGTGCCGAGTCGGCGAAGATCGGCACGCTCAGCTCCAGGTACGCTTCGTTGACGTCGTAGGAACCGGACGTCGGCTGCGACGGTACGCCGTTGTAGTGGCCGATCACCGTCAGCGGGTCAGGCTGGTACGAACCTTTGTACTTGCGGTGTTCGAGGCCGGTGGCGAAGGACACCGGGCCGGCCGGCAGGGTGAACAGATCGCTGGACAGGTTGGCGGTGAACAGGCTCAGCTCGTTCTGGCTGCGGTCGCGCACCACCGGCTGGATCCAGCGCAGCATGTCCGGGGTGATCGAACCGGCGCCACCGAAGATGTTCAGCGGTACGCAGCCCGGCGTGGCCGCGCACACCGCAGGATCGCCCAGCGCCATGTTGACGTTGTAGATGTTGTAGCTGCCGTAGTTGGTCTGCTCGGCCTTGTTCTTGCTGTACATGCCGTTGACGTCCCAGTACCAGCTGCGGTCAGCGGCCTGGAAGTTGCCGACCAGGCCGGTGGCGAAGTACGTGGTGTCCACCTGCTGTTCGAACACGCGCGCGCCGCCTTCCACCGGGCGGCGGCCGATCAGGCTCATGTTGCCCGACGACACCAGGTCGAAGCCGAACGGGTTGTACGGGTTCAGTGCCGAGACCACGATGTTGTCGGCCAGCGGATTGCCGGTGGCACCATCAGGGCCGAAGAACAGCGGCTCCGGGCCGGCCTGGTTGGTCGACTCGCGGCGGTTGCCCAGTGCCTTGACGTACCACTGCACGTTGTCGGTGATGTCGAACCGGAACTGGCCGAACAGGCCCTTACGCTCCGACGGTGTCAGCACCATGTTGTATTCGGCGAAGTTGAAGCGGTCGGCGCTGGTGAAGCAGTGGTAGTCGTCGGTGCGGTTGCAGCCGGCGCTGCCGTCGTAACGCGGGCTGCTCACGCCGGTGTTGGGCACGATGTCCTGTTCGGCACCGGTGTTGGGATCGACGAAGGCGAAGCGCCCCTGCGGAATGCCGCCGCTGCCGAAGGCCAGGCCGGTGCCGGGGATCGGGAAGCGCGACTGCTCGCGGTCCTTCGCATACACCGGGTCCTGCTTGGTCCAGCTTGCGCCCAGGAACAGGCTGTAACGGTCGCCGCTCTTGCCCCAGGCCAGGTCCACGCCCTTCTGCGTGCCATCGCCCTTGCCGTACTGGCCGTAGTTCATCGTCACCTGGCCGCCATCGAAATCGCGGCGGGTGATGATGTTGACCACACCGGCGATGGCATCGGAGCCGTACAGCGACGATGCGCCATCTTCCAGCACTTCGATGCGCTCAACGATCGCCAGCGGGATGGTGTTGAGGTCGGTGGCCGAGCCCACGCCCGAGGCCGAGGATTCATTGACCCAGCGGATGCCATCGACCAGCACCAGTACGCGCTTGGCCCCGAGATGGCGAAGGTCCACCTGCGCCGAACCCGCGCCGACGCCGCTGCCGTCGGGTGGGAAACCGAAGTTGCCCGAGGAATTGAACTTGGCATTGAGTGCCGAGCCCGAGCCGGTGAGCTGTTGCAGCACTTCACCGATCGAGGTCAGACCGGTGCGTTCGATGTCGGCGCGGTTGAGCGTCTGGACCGGCACCTGGCCTTCCACTTCAGCGCGCTTGATGCGGGTACCTGTGACTTCGACGCGATCCAGGTCGGTGGTGGCCGATTGGGCAGCAGCCCCCAACGGGGCCAGTGCGGTCACGCACAGCGCGACGGCAACCGCCAAGGGGCGGTGATGCAGGTAATTCATTCGCTCTCTCTCCAAAGGAATGTCGGGACATGGACTGCCGCGCTCCCCCCTGCATGGCGGCAGCGTCTCCTTTGTAAACAAGCGTTAAACATCGCGGCGTGATGCCCGACACTCTTTCACGCGAATTTGACGATTCTGAAAGCAGATAACGTCATTTGCTTACGTATTCACCGGAATGCGCGTACGACAACATCGCCGTAGCGCTGGGTCATTCCCCCCGGGGTCACGGTAGCGCCGGGCCATGCCCGGCGAATTGTCGAAGAGGTCTCTGCCAAGCCCGGCGCACATCGCAGGTCTGCCGCCGGGTATGACCCGGCGCTACCGGTACACGTGCGGCCTTCCCTTGGGAAGGCCGCACCGATGAATCGCTCACTGCACGAACGCGATGCGTTGCATGCCGGTGGATTCGGCGGCGGCCAGGATCTTGGCCATGCCGTCGTACTCGGCCGACGGATCGGTGCTGATGCGCAGCTCCGGCAGGTTGCCGGCATGCTCGCTGGCCTGCGCCTGCAGGCGCGACTGCAGATCACCGATGGCCATCGGCTGCCCGTCCCAGCTCAACTGGCTGGACGCATCGAGGCGCAGCTCGATCGGCGGTGGCGGTTCGGGGCGATCCACCACGCGATCGGTGGCCTGCGGCAACTGCACGTTGATCGGCCGCGACAACATCGGCGCGGTCACGATGAAGATGATCAACAACACCAGCATTACATCCACCAGTGGCGTGACGTTGATGTCCGCCAGCGGGCCGCTTCTTCCTGCGCTACTGAATGCCATGTGCCGCTCCCTGCAGCAGGGCCGGTCGCCCCAGCCCAAACCTACGCCGGACAACCGCCTTCGCGGCAGTGCGGATCCCGCCATCATTCAGCTGTCGTTGCCATCTTCGGCCGTGTACACGATGCGAAACTGAATTCAGCCACTGCCCGCTATGCTGGTCGCCATGACCCGACGATCTTCGACCGCCCTGTCCCTGCTCCCGCTGGCCACCACGCTGCTGATCGGCTGCGCGAGTGCCCAGTCCCTCGATGCCCAGAACGCCCAGCTGAAGGCCGCCATCGCCGCCGCCGAACGTGGCCAGTTCGATCCCGGCCAGGCCGCCGCGCTCAGCCGCCATCCCGCGTATGGCTGGCTGGAGTTCGCCAACCTGCGGCGCAACATCGACACCGTCGATACGGCGCAGGCACAGGCCTTCCTCAAGCGCTACCAGGGCCAGGCCGTGGCCAACAGCTTCCGCAGCGCCTGGCTGCCCTCTGTAGCGCGCCGCCAGGACTGGCCGACGCTGCTGGCCAACTGGGCTCCCACCGACAACCTCGGCCTGCGCTGTGCGCAGCTGACAGCGCGCCAGGCCACCGGCAAGCTGGACCCGCAGTGGATCGGTGAAGCCCAGGATCTGTGGCGCAAGAACGGCAAGTCGTTGCCCGATGCCTGCGACGCCGTGTTCGCCGTGCTGCAGGCGCAGGGTGGCATGAGCGACGCGCTGCGCTGGGAACGCATCGATGCCGCTGCCGATGCACAGCAGCCGGCGGTGATGCGTTCGGCTGCGCGCGGCCTGCCGGCCAGTGATCTGGCCTTGGCCAACACCTACGCCGCCTTCGTCGACAAGCCCAATGCCAGTGCCCTGAACTGGCCGCGCAACGAGCGCAGCCGACGCATCGCCACCGACGGCCTGGCCAAGCTGGCCAAGGCCGACCCGGATGCTACCGAACAGCAGCTGCCGCAGTACGCGCAGGCGCTGGGCCTGAGCGCCGAACAGCAGGGCCAGGTGCGTTACCAGATCGCCCTGTGGACGGTGGCGTCGTACCTGCCCGACTCGGCTCGCCGTTTGAATGCCGTGCCCGATGCGGCCTATGACGAACGCCTGCACGAATGGCGCGCGCGCGAAGCGATGTCGCGCGGCGATTGGCCGGCGACGCTGGCAGCGATCCGCAAGATGGGCCCGACCCAGCGCAACGATTCGCGCTGGCGCTATTTCGAGGGCCGCATGCTGGAAAAGACCGGCCAGGCGCAGCAGGCGCAGCCGCTGTTCCGCGAAGCCGCGCGCGCACCAACCTTCCATGGTTTCCTCGCTGCGGACAAGCTGCAGCAGCCCTACACGCTGTGCCCGTGGAAGCCCAACGACAGCGCACAGGCGCAGGCCGCGGTGGCCCGCGATCCGGCCATCCAGCGGGCGATGGCGCTGTACCAGATCGACCGCGCCGGCTGGGCGGTGGCCGAATGGAACAATGCGCTGTCGCGCTTCGATGACACCCAGCGTCGCCTCGCCGTGCGCGTAGCGCAGGACAACGGTTGGTTCGACCGCGCGGTGTTCGCGCTCGGCAAGCAACCGCAGGAGCAACGCCTGTACGACCTGCGTTTCCCGCTGCACCACGACGCCACGATCCGCCGTGAATCGGCACGCAATGCCATCGACCCGGCCTGGGTGGCCGCCGAGATCCGCGCCGAAAGCACTTTCACCCCGCGCGCGCGTTCGCCTGCCAACGCCATGGGCCTGATGCAGGTACTGCCGGCGACCGGCGCCGGCGTGGCCAGGTCCATCGGCCTGACCGGCTACGGCGGCGCTGACAGCCTGTACGACCCGGATACCAACATCGCCATCGGCACCGCGTACCTGCGGCAGTTGATGAACAAGTACGACGGCCTGCCCTACGTGACCATCGCCGCCTACAACGCGGGCCCGACGCCGACCGCACGCTGGCAGACCCAGCGCCCGGGCTTCGATCCGGACCTGTGGATCGAGACCATCAGCTACAAGGAAACGCGCGAGTATGTCGCCCGCGTGCTGGCCTTCAGCGTGATCTACGACTGGCGACTCAATGGCGACGCATTGCCGCTGAGCGACCGCCTGATGGGCCGCCTGGTGGACAAGCGCAAGGCCTTCACCTGCGCCGCCAACGCCGACCAGGGCGGCGATTGATCACGTTGTATCGGTAGCGCCGGGCCATGCCCGGCGAACGCCATGTGTTCGGCCGGGCACGGCCCGGCGCTACCGTGCCATCATCCCCCCATGAAGATCTATCTTGTCGGCGGCGCCGTGCGCGACCGCCTGTTGCAGCGCCCTGCCGGCGACCGTGACTGGGTCGTCGTCGGCGCCACGCCCGCGCAGATGGAAGCGCAGGGCTTCACCGCCGTGGGCCGTGATTTTCCCGTCTTCCTGCACCCGAAGACCGGCGAGGAATACGCGCTGGCCCGCACCGAACGCAAATCCGGCCGTGGCTACCGCGGCTTCGTCGTTGATGCCGATCCGGCGGTGACGCTGGAAGAAGACCTGCAGCGCCGCGACTTCACCATCAATGCCATCGCCTGCGATGAAGACAGCGGCACGCTGGTCGATCCCTATGGCGGTGCGCGCGACATCGAGCAGCGCGTGCTGCGCCATGTCGGTCCCGCATTCGTTGAAGACCCGCTACGCGTGCTGCGTGCGGCGCGCTTCATGGCCCGCTTCGCCTCGCTCGGTTTCACCGTCGCGCCGGAAACCATGGCGCTGATGCGCGAGGTGGCCGCCAGTGGCGAGCTCGACGCGCTGGTACCGGAACGTGTGTGGCAGGAACTGCGCAAGGCATTGGTGTGCGAGCGCCCATCGGCGTTCCTGCGCACCCTGCACGACGCGCACGCGCTTGGCCCGATACTGCCAGAACTGGAAGCGCTGTACGGCGTACCGCAGCGCGCGGAATTCCATCCGGAAGTCGACACCGGCATCCACCAGGAAATGGTCAGCGACATGGCGGCAAAGCTGGCGCCCGGTGATGACCTGGTCGGCTTCGCCGCACTGACCCACGACCTCGGCAAGGGCCTGACCCCGGCCGAGGAATTGCCGCGCCACATCATGCACGAGCAGCGCGGCATCAAACCGCTGAAAGCACTGTGCGCGCGCCTGAAGATTCCGACCGAGCACCAGCAGTTGGCCGAGGCCGTCTGCCGCGAGCATCTGAACGTGCATCGCATCGACGAACTGCGCGATGCCACCGTGCTGGAACTGCTGGGCCGCTGCGATGCGTTGCGCCGGCCGGAGCGGGTGGCACGCATCGCGCTGTGCTGCGAGGCCGACAAGCGCGGCCGGCTCGGTTTCGAGGACAGCGACTACCCGCAGGGCGAGACACTCAAGCGCCTGCACCGGGCGGCGCTGTCAGTGCAGGCGCGTGACCTGGACACCACACACCTGAAAGGCCCGGCCATTGGTGAGGCGCTGGCCAAGGCGCGTGTACGGGCGATCGCCGCCGCCCGCTGAAGCACCTGGTAGTGCCGGCCGCTGGCCGGCAACCACAGCGCTATCAGTGCGCCATCCCACGGGTGATCGCCGCAGCGCGCTCTTTCAGCTGCGTCACGGCATCGGGAATCATCTCCATGCCCACGTCCAGGCCGGGGTTCAGCACCAGGCCGACGCCCTCGCCGATGCCCGACAGCAGTGCATGCACCGCGATGGGCATGGCGTGGGCAAACTGCGGCAGCTGCTCGTGCCAGATCTCCGCGCGCTCGGGCGCGGTGAACACCGCAAACATCGGCTCGCCGCTTTCGCTGGTCAGCACCAGCGGCGAAATGCTCTCGTCCCAGGCGCCGTCTTCACCGATGGCCTTGTCCAGCAGCACGAACACCGGCGCGGTCAGCAGGCCGTCGAGGAACTGCGAGGCCGTGAGGGTTCCGTCCTGGGCCTGCAACAGGCGCACTTCCAGGTCGTTGGCGGGTTCGAACGGCGTTTCGTGGTCCATGGTGGGGTCCGACTGCGTGGCTACTGGCTGCAACTTTAGCAGCCCGCGTCTTCAAGCGACGTGTCCATGCCGCCACATCCACCCCGCCACCGCCAGCCCGGCCACCACCATCAGCATCACCGGCAGGCCAAAGCGGTGCCGGAACGGGATCGGTACCCCGCCCAGCTGCTGGTCCATGCTTTCGGTATCCAACACCCAGCCATGTTCGCAGCCGGTGCAGGCCAGCTCGTAGCGGCGCTGGTAGACGAAGCCGAACAGCAGGTCGATGCGCGCCATCCTGTAACGCAGCTGCGGGGCGAATTCGGTTTCGGTCTGGCAGCGCAGGCAGTGGTGGGATTCGGTGGGGCCGACAATCAGCACCCGCTCGTGTTGGCCGATCAGCAGCATGGCTCAGCCGTCCTTGCAGGCCGGCTGGGCGAGCAACCATGTTTCTGCGGCCAGCAGTGTGGAAGGGCCACTGGGCGTGATCTGGTCGGGCTGCAGCTTGGCGCCATCGCCCTGTCCACTGCGGTCGGTCATCACATTCCCTGTCAGCACAAGCATCGAGCCATCTACCAGAGGAACCGGGCGGTTGCCGGTGGAAAGGCCCGCGCTGGGCTGGCCGAAACTGCGGCTGCCCGGCTGACCGCGGAACGCCAGCGCCACGGCCTCGCCGGAACTGGCCGTGCCTGCACCCATCACGACCGCGACAGGTGCGGGCGACACCCGCAACGTGTAGGTGGCCTGACGCGAGCGCAGCGAGCCATTGCCGCCGGCCGTCACCGCTCCCTCCCCCTGCCGCCAGGGCTGCAGGCCGCCAGCACTGCGGAACCCACCAATCACACCTCCCTCGGGATCCGTGGTTCCATGCAGCAACGGCAACAGTCCCAACAGCATGGGCCACATATTGCCGCCGCCATTGCTGCTTACATCCACCACCCAACCGCACCGTGCACCATCATCCAAGGTGGCGATGCGCTGTTGCAGCGCCAGCGCGTACGCCTTGCGCGCCGTATAGCGCTCCTGCTCGCTCTTTCGCAGATCCTCAACGAAGGGGCTCACCTGCAATATGCCGATGCGTGGGTTGGCCTGCCGAGGCGCGGACAAGGCAGCGCTCTGGCCCCCGTTCAAACGCTGGGCGCGCTGGGAACGTTGGTGCTGCTCGCCGGGCGAGATCCATCGCCCATGCCCTCCGCTGCTGCGTGCAGCCGCCTCATCCAGCAAACGGCGTTGCAGAACGCGGTCACTGCCAGCGGCGGCCAGCTGCATGCGCACCTCGCTCCAATCCACGCGGTCGCGATACAGCGACTGCGTTTCCAGCAGTTCCAACATCTGGTCACGTGCTTCAGGCGTAGGCAGTTCGACCGCAGCTTCCGCCGCTCCGGCAGCGGATGGAATCAGAAGCATGCCGAGCATGGCTACGCGCGCATCCCTGTACTTCAGCATTGACGACTCCGTGTCATGTAGTGAACGGGAAGGATAACTGTGTCCAATGGCCTGGCGCTATCACGCAACGCGTCGTTTCTGGCACGACATGCACCCTCCGGAAATCTGCAACTTCACTCATTCCAACAGGCCGGCCAGCGTGTGAAATTCCTTATGCCAGCGCGTTCTGTGTTGGCCGGGATTGGCGTCCCGAATGAAGCTTTTCAGAGGCGGGCTTGCAACGACGTTGCAGGACCGAACAATGCACCGTCCGTCGTTCTGCGGCGGGCGGTGCGAGGGGATCTTCCGGATCCGCCGGCTTCATTTCCTCTGGAAAGCTTCACCGGCACGCCAACCCGCACCGCCCGCCACCTTGCATTCCGCAGGTGGCCCAGCCCTGTGAGGTTGTTGCCATGACCACGCTCTACCCCACCTATCCGCGCCTGCACACATTGCTGGGCGATGCCCTGCCCGACCTGCAGCTGCCCAATGCCACTGCCGAAGCGTTGGAAGACGCGCTGACCGAAGCCGATGAAGCTGCTCCCACGCCCGCCTTCTTCAAGCGGCTGCGCGACGTCACGCGCTGCCACGCCGCTGACGGCGAGCCGTGGACGGAGCTGCGCATCACGCCGGCACGGGCGCGCGATCTGGCCTGCACCACGCGCTGCCTGCTGGCGTTGTCGGCGCTGGGAGGTGTGCTGCTGGCGACGCAGGCGGCGCGTGAACTGGACGACGCGGAGGCGCAGTGCCCGCCACAGACCGAGGAAGGGCTGCTGCATGCGGTACAGCTGCTGGCCGAACACGCGGGTGCGTTGCTGGGGCGTTCGCCGTTGTGATACAGCGGCGTTGGGATTGCTTGATTGGTAGCCAGGGCGTGTCGACCGAGGTCGACACCTACCAGAGCGGGTCATGGCGCTGGAGGGATTCGTGTCGACCGAGGTCGACACCTACCAGAGCGGGTCATGGCGCTGGAGGGATTCGTGTCGACCGAGGTCGACACCTACCAGAGCAGGTCATGGCGCTGGAGGGATTCGTGTCGACCGAGGTCGACACCCACCAGAGCGGATCATGGCGCCGGGGGGATTCGTGCCGACCTGGGTCGGCACCCACCAGAGCGGGTCATGGCGTCGGTTGGATTCGTGTCGACCAAGGTCGACACCCACCCAAGCGGAGGTCCTCACCAGTCAGCGCGCAGGCCGATGTTGCCTTCGATGATGCGGCGCTTGCCGTTGTCGCTGCCACCCACCTCGCGGGTGTAGTCGGCCACGGCATATGCGCTGATCGTGCGGTTGAAGCGCCCGACCACGCCGACACCGGCCTCCACAGCACGCGAGCGTTGCGAATTGATGATCGCGTCGCTGTCGAACAGGATGCGGTCCTCGCCCGAACGGCCATGCCAGTAGTTCAACTTGAAGTACGGCTGCCAGCCGTTGTCGGCCAACTGGTAATCGCCCGCCAGGCGCAGGCCGACGCGGCCGGTCCAGGCGTTGTCGTTGTCGAAGGAAACGGTGGACACCAGATCACGCTGGTCATCCAGTGAACTGCGCTGCCAGATCACCTGCAGCTGCGGTTCCAGCCACCACGTTGACTGCCCGAACTGCAGCAGTGGCTTGCCCGCTTCCAGCGACAGCGTGGTGCCATCGCCCTTGAGGTCGATGCCCAGCCCGCGCGAGGAGCGCGTGCGGCCGTCATAGCGGCTCTGCATCGCCACCGCGTCGATGTAGCCGCCGCTGCTGTCGGTCAACGTCCAGTACAGGCCCACGTGCTTGTCGTCCAATCGGCTCTGGCCCACCAGAACATTGTCCCAGCCCACGGCCAGGCCGGTGATCCTGCCATCGGCGCGAGTGCGGCCGACGAACACGCCGATCTGGTTGCGGTGGCTGTCACCGCTGGCAGCCCACACATCCAGGCCTGCCTGCACACCCATCACGTCACCATCGAAGCCGGGCCGTGCATCGCCTTTCCAGTGGATCTCGCTGCTCTGCCCGACCAGCCGTCCCCATGCCGTGCGGAAGGCGCCCTGGTTGTACAGCAGGCGCTGTTCGCCCTGGCGCTCATGGAAGGTCCCCAGGCTGGCCAGCGAGGTCTCGCGCAGCAGCGGTGGCACCACGGCGTAGGCCGCGGTCTCCAGGCGGTAGAGCGGCACCAGGCCGTTCTCGTTCGGCGCGGCGGGCCTTGCCCCCGCACTGGGCGGCGGCGAACCGGTGCCGGGCAGGCTGCCACCGGCCACCGGCACGTCCGGTACGGGTGGATCACTGGGCGGCGCTACCGGCGCAGGTTCCGGCGGCGGTGGCGGCGGTGCCGTCTCGCCTGCGGTCAGGTCCGGATCGGTGGCGCCCTCTGGCGGCGGTGGGGGTGCCGGGGGAATCGGCGGCGGTGGCGCCACCGGGGGCGTCGGCGGTGGCGGTGGCAGTACTTCGCCGCCGCCGTTCGGCGCGGGCGTCGGCCCTGCCGCCAATGTCGAACGCAGGTACCAGTTCTCGCCGGTGCCGGCGCTGACGCCGCCCTTGAACAGGAAATACTCGTAGGCACCGGCCGAGACCGGTGCGAACAACGAGAACGCGCTTGGCGCGGTGGTTGCGCCGTTCAGCGCCTGCACCACCAGGATACCGTCGACCAGCGTGGCCGCTCCTCCGCCACCGGTGTTGATGATGCCAAGGCCGGTGCTGCCGGTGGCGGTGCCGCCATCAAAGACCAGGCGGTCGCTGGCTGAGTCGTCCGCACCCAGCACGGTCTGCAGGTACACGCCACCGCCGTCGCCGCGATAGTTGCCACGGATGGTGAAGGCATCGCCGGCGCCGCTGTTGTTGGTCAGATCAACGCGCCCGGCGTTGACCATGTTCACCAGCGCAGCTGCCGCGAACGGACGGATCGCATGGTTGCCGCCACCGCCGAACAGCGTGCTGGTCTCGTCCACGTTCAAGCTGCCGGTGCCGGTGGCACTGTCGCCCAGCACCAGGTCGCCATCGAAGGTGAGCTCGGTGCTGCTGGCCAGGCTGATCGCTTCCCAGTTCTGGAAGCGCCCGACACCAGCGGTCTTGACGTTGTTGAAGCTGAGGCGATCGCTGCCGGTGCCACCATCGAACAGCGGTACAGCGCCGAGGTTGGCCTGGTTGAGATTGCCCAGGGTCGCGACGTCATCGTCGGGACCCATGTCGATGGCGCCGTAGACAATGCCGCCGCCATTCCAGTTGAAGGTGTCGTTGCCGGTACTCAGCAGCACCTGGCCACGCACCGTGCCACCGGTGATGGTGACGCTGTCGACGCCGCCACTGACGCTGATGTTGCCGCCGATGTAGGCGTCGTTGGAGATGATGATGGTGTCGGTGTCGAAGCCGGTGACCACGTTGCCGTCGACGGTGCCGCCGGACATGTCCCACAGGTTCTTGTCCAGTTTCATGTTGACGCGGCCGATGCGGCCGCCGGTCATCCACGCCTGGTCGCCATCTTCGAACGCGCCGACGATGCGGCCACCGCTCATGCGGAAGGTGTCGATGTTGTCGCCCTGCTGCAGGGCGCCGATGGTGCCGCCGGTCATGACGAAATCATCCCGGCCACTGCCCTGCGTCACCAGCCCGGTGATGGTGCCGGCGTTGACGGTCAGCTGGTCATCGCCATTGCCCTGGTCGAGGCTGTCGATGGTGCCGCCGCTGAGCAGGAGCACGTCGTTGCCATCGCCCTGCTGCACGCCACCGCTGATGCTGCCGCCCAGCATCTGCAGACGATCGTTGCCGGCACCGAACTGCACGCCGCTGCTGCCACTGATGGTGCCGCGGTTGACCAGCTCGCTGTCGCCGGCACCGCTGAACTGCAGTGCGATACCGCTGCCGGAACTGATGCTGCCGGTGTTGTCGACGCGGCTGCCGCCGCCAAGCTGTACCGCGGTACCGCTCGCCGAGCTGATGGTGCCGAGATTGGTGAGCACGTGCCCGCCCGCGCCGAGCAGGGAGACGGCGCTGCCCGCGCCGGCCTGCTGCAGCTGCGCGCCATTGCCAACATTCACGGTGATGCCTGCCGCGCCACTGGCGCTGATGGCTGCTGTCTCGGGATTGGGGGCGGTGCTGCTGCAGGTGACGGTCTGCCCGGCCACGGGAGCCGTCGTATCGCACCCGGCCCAGGCGGCAGGGGCGGACAGGGCAAGCAGCGAGGGCATCGCCAGAATCTGCAGCAGGGAAACGGTCAAGTGTCGCTGGCGGAACCCGCGCGGGACGACATGGTACATACAGCACTCCTGGGTCGGGGGATCAGGAACTGCGGATGCTCTGTACGACACTGCTGATGCAGTCTGCCCTGCCATGAATGGTTTCGATAGGTGAACTTATCGGCAGTCGGTCACGCTTTCGTTGTGAAACCGGGAAGTAGTCACGCAGCCCGCATGTCGATGAACCGATTCATTTCCCATCGCCCGGATGGAACATCCACGCATGGCGTGGATCTACAGCGGGCATGCCATGTGTGGATGGGCCATGGATCCGCGCCACGCGTGGATGAACCGTGGCGCCACACCACACACGGATGGGCCATGCCCAGTAGATCCACGCCATGCGTGGATGGGCCTTTCTCCACGATGTTTGCCGCGCTCAGATCTTCAGATAAATGCGACGTCGGTCCAACCACCACGCCACGCCCCACCACAGCGCGACGAACGCCAGCGCCTGCAGCATCGAGGCCAGCTCCAGCGCCTGTGGCATTGCTGCGGCCAACTGTTGCCAGACCCAACCCCAGGCGCCGGTGGCCAACAGGATCACCGACATCACCGAGGCACCCAGATAGGCGGTGATGGCGTTGACGCCGAAGCGCCGGCCCAGTGCCGGCCATCCCTTGCGGTCGATCAGCAGGTGGCCCATCCACAACGCCAGCGCGGCCAGGCCACCGGTCCACAGCACGTAGCTGGGCGTCCACAGCTGCTTGTTGAGCGGCAGTACGGTTGCCAGCAGCAGGCCAAGCACGGCGGTGACCGCACCCAGCGCGGCCAATGCACCGGCGCGGCCACTGCGCAGCAGGCCACCGGCCAGCAGGCCCAGCACGGTGCTGGCCAATGCGCCGAGACTGCTCAGCAATCCTTCCGGGTCATGGCCCAGACCGGTATCGGCCTGCCATTGGTAGATCCATGGCGCGAACAAGGTGGTATCCAGGCGACTGGCCGGGTTGGTCCACGGCGCCAGGTCACCCACGCCCAGCAGCAGCGCGGCGTAGCCCACCAGCAGCGCCACCAGCGCGGCCGCCTGCACGCGCGGGCGCGCATACACCGCCAGCACGCCCACCACGGCCGCGCACAGCGCAATGCGCTGCAGCACGCCCCAGATGCGGAAATGGTGAGTGTGCAGTGCCCACCACACCAGCAGGTGCAGCAGCACACCGGCAACGGCGATGCGCAGCGCGCGTTCCAGCACGCCACGTGCAAGCGCAGGCCGTGCGGCCGGATCCAGCGCGCGCGGTGCGACGCTGAAGGCCATCGACACGCCAACAAGGAACAGGAAGAACGGGAACACCAGGTCGGTCGGCGTACAGCCGTGCCAGTCGGAATGGCGCAGCGGTGCGAACACCGCGCTCCAGTCACCGGGGTTGTTGACCAGCAGCATCGCCGCCACGGTCATGCCGCGCAGGGCGTCGATCGAACCCAACCGGCGTGGCGGCGCGCTGCTCATCGTCAGGCCGCCTCGTACTGGCCGGCGATCCACGTACCACGCACCTGCAGCGCGTCGTCCAGCAGCACCAGGTCGGCCTGGTAGCCCTCGGCGATGTAACCCAGGCGATCATCGACATTGAGGAACTGCGCCGGATAGGTCGAGGCCATGCGCGCGGCTTCGGCCAGCGGCTGGCGCAGCAACTGCACGGTGTTGCGCACGGCGGTGGCCATGTCCAGCGCCGAACCGGCCAGCGATCCGGCCGCGTTGCGCACCACGCCGTCGACGGCAGTGATGGTTTCGCCATACAGCACGTAGCTCGGATCGTCGGCACCGACCGGCGGCATCGCATCGGTCACCAGCAGCAGGCGGCCACGCGGCTTGGCCGCCAGCGCCACCCGCAGGCTGGCCGGATGCACGTGCACGCCATCGACGATGATGCCGATCCAGCTGTCGCGATCTTCCAGCGCCGCGCCGACTGCGCCGGGTTCGCGGCCCTGCAGCGGCGACATCGCGTTGTACAGATGGGTGAAGCCACGCACGCCGGCATCGAGGCCGGCACGGATCTCTTCATAGGTGCCGGCCGTGTGGCCAGCGGCGACGATCACACCGCGCTCGACCAGCGCGCGGATGGTCTCCAGCGGCACGCGCTCGGGCGCCAGGGTCAGCAGGGTCACGCCGTTGTCCAGCGACGACGCCAGTTCGATTTCCTGCTCGTCCGGCACGCGGAACTTGCTGGCATCGTGCGTGCCCTTGCGCGCCGGTGCGATGTACGGGCCTTCCAGGTGGATGCCGATCACGCCGGGCACGCCCTGTGCGATCGCCTGGCGCATCGCGCCGATCGCCTCGCGCATCACGACCAGGTCGTCACTGATCAGGGTCGGCAGCATCGCCGTGGTGCCGAAGCGGCGATGCGCACGGGCAATCGTGTGCAGCGACTCGACGTCGGGCGTGTTGTTGAACAGCGCGCCGCCACCGCCATTGACCTGTACATCGATGAAGCCGGGCAGCAGCCAGCCACCGCCCAGATCCACCTGCTCGTCGGCCGTACCCAGCTGCGGCGCCGCGTCGGGCAGCAGCGCGCTGATGTGGCCGTCTTCGATCACCACCGCAAGATCATCGCGGAACTCATCGCCGGCAAGAATGCGGGCATTGCGCAGGACGGTTGCCATCACACCGTCTCCGTCACCTTGTTCAGATGCGGCGGCAGATCCGGGTTGAAGCCGCGGCGCAGCGCCAGTGCATTGATCGCGCGATAGAAGCTCTGCACCGTCAGCAGCGGCGCGCACAGCGGATGCGGCGCGGCAGCGACCGGCAGGTTGCCGCCGGCACCGGCCAGCCACACCTTGGCGCCACGTGCGGTGAACTCTTCAGCCACGGCACGGGTACCGGCGCCGGTCTCATCGGGCTGTGCAAAGGCCAGCACCGGAAAGCCGCGATCGACCAGCGCCATCGGACCATGCTTGACCTCGGCCGAGCTGTAGGCCTCGGCATGCAGGCTGCAGGTTTCCTTGAACTTCAGCGCCGCTTCCTGCGCCGCGCCCAGGCCGAGGCCACGGCCGAGCACGAACAGGTTGTTGGCCTCCACCAGGCCATCGGTCACCGCGCTCCAGTCGCATTGCCAGGCCTCGCGCATGGCATCGGGCAGCAGGTCCAGAGCGTTGCGCAGCGCGCTGTCCTGCTTCCAGTACGCGGCCAGCTGCAGCAGCGCGGACAACGAAGCGAGGTAGCTCTTGGTCGCCGCCACGCTCTTCTCCACGCCGGCATGCAGCGGAATGACCGTGTCGGCCAGTTGTGCCAGCGGAGAATCCTCGACGTTGACCAGCGCCACCACGCGCGCGCCAGCGGCCTTGGCCGCTTCGGCATTGCGCAGCAGGTCCGGGCTCTTGCCGGACTGCGAGATGACAATGAACAACGCACCGCGCAGCTGCAGCGGTGCCGCGTAGACCGAACCCACCGATGGCGAGGCCGAGGCGACGACCAGGCCCAGCTGGGTTTCCAGCAGGTACTTGCCGTAGGTCGCGGCATGGTCGGAGCTGCCACGTGCGCAGGTCACCACGAACGGCGGCGGCGCAGCGCGCAGGCTGGCTGCCAGCGTCTCCATCACGGCGTGGTTGCGGGCGAACTGGCGGGCAACGACCTCGGCCGCTTCGGCGGCCTCGGCGAACATCAGGGTGGCGGTGGGATCGGACAGCGACATGGCAGGCTCAGGAAGGATCGGAAGGAAGGGGGCGCGCGGCGGCAGGACGCATCGGTGCGGTCGAGCCGCGCACCACCAGTTGCGGCACGAAGCCCTGGTTGTGCAGCGGCGCCGGCGCATCGTCGTAGGCATCGCTGCGCAGCTGTGCGATCAGCAGGCGCGCGGCATGGCGGGCGATGTCTTCGGTGGCTTGCTTGGCGGTGGTCAGCGGCGGCCACGACTGGCGCGAGAACGGACTGTCCTCGAAGCCGGCAATGGACAGGTCGTAGGGCACGTTCATGCCGGCCGACTTCGCTGCGGCAAGCACGCCGGCGGCGATTTCATCGTTGGAACCGAAGATGGCGGTGGGCGGTTCGCGCAGTGCCAGCAGGCGCCGTGCACCGCGGAAACCATCGTCGAAGGTATAGTCGCCCTGCACCACCAGATGCTTGTCCACGGTCATGCCGTAGTCCTTCAGCGCGGCCTCGTAACCGGCGTAGCGTTCGCCCGAAGAACGGTGCGAGGTGCCACCCCAGAGGAAGCCGATACGCTGGTGGCCCAGCTGGATCAGGTGCTCGGTGATTTCATAGGCGGCTTCGCGGTCGTCGACGAACACGCAGGCGCCATCGGCCGGATCTTCGGTGGCGGCGATGATCCGCACCAGCTTGATGCCGCGCGCGGTGAGCGCCTGGACCAGGTCGCGACGTTCGGACATCGGTGCGGTCAGCACCAGCCCGGCCAGGCGCGAGCGCTGCACCCAGTCGGCCAGCTCATCGGCCAGCAGCGGCGAACTGGAATCGCACGGATGGATCTGCAGGCCGAAGCCGGTTTCGCGGCAGGCCGCGAGCACGCCGTTCTGCACGCCGATGATGTGGTACGGGTTGGGGTTGTCGTACACCAGCCCGATCACGAAGGTGGTGCCGCTGCGCAGGTTGCGCGCCGACGGATCGGGTTCGTAGTCGAGCTCGGCAATGGCTCGCAGCACCCGCGCACGGGTGGCCTGCATCACCGAGGGCTCGTTGTTGATCACCCGCGACACCGTCTTCAGCGAGACCTTGGCCTTTTCGGCAACGTCCTTGATGGTCGCTCTGCGCATCGGCTTTTCCTGGGGTTGGCTGCCGTCCATCATCGCCGATCAGACCTTGTCCTGCGGCAGGCCGACGCGATGGCCGACCACCGAGTAGAACAGGATGTACAGGTAGCAGGGCACCATCAGCAGCAGGAACACCAGCTGGAAGTCGATGTGCTGCTTGAGCACGGCAAACAGCTGCGGAATGATCGCGCCGCCGGCGATGCCCATGACCAGCAGCGCCGAACCGGTTTCGGTGAAGCGGCCCAGGCCACGGATCGCCAGCGGGAAGATCGCCGGCCACATCATCGCGTTGGCAAAGCCCAGCAGTGCCACGAAGGCGACCGACACATAGCCGTGGGTGAAGAAGGCGCCCAGGCAGAACAGCACGCCCAGTACCGCCGAGACGGTCAGGTAGCGCGACTGCGAGACCACTCGCGGGATCAACACCAGGCCGACCACGTAGCCGATGAGCATCGCAAACAGGGTGAACGCGGTGAACATCTTGGTCTGGTCCAGCGGCAGGTCGAAGCCATGACCGTAGGTACCGATGGCATCTCCGGCCATCACTTCCACGCCCACGTAGACGAACAGGCAGAGCACGCCCAGCCACAGATGCGGGAACTGGAAGATGCTGCTGCGCTCGGCCTTGCCTGGCACGCCGGCCGGTGTGGCATTGGCCTCGGAGGCCTTGATTTCGGGCAGCGGCGAGAACAATACCGCCACCGCCAGCAGCACCAGCAAACCGGCCATGGCCAGATACGGCGCGTGGATCTTGGCCGCGAACTGGTTGAGCAGCGTGGCCTTGGTGGCCGCATCGGCGGCCTGCACCTGAGCGTCGAGATCACCGATGCCATGCAGCACCAGGGTGCCGATCAATATCGGCGCAAGGATGCCGGCGATCTTGTTGCAGATGCCCATCATCGCGATGCGCCGTGCGGCGGTTTCGATCGGGCCGAGGATGGAGATGTACGGGTTGATCGCGGTCTGCAGCAGCGCAAGGCCGCTACCGATCACGAACAGGCCGCCCAGTGCACCGGGATACCAGCGCTGGGTGGCGAATTCACCGAACAACGCCGCACCACCGGCCATCACCAGCAGGCTCAGGCTCAGGCCTTTTTTCATGCCGGTGCGGCGCAGGATCCACGACGCCGGCAGGGCCAGGAAGAAGTAGGACAGGTAGAACACCATCAGCACCAGGAAGGCGCCGACCTCGCTCAGCTCGAAGGCGAGTTTGACGAAGGTGATCAACGGGCCGTTGAGCCAGGTGAAGAAGCCGATCAGGAAGAACAGCACGCCGACGATGGCGATGGACGAGGCCACGTTCGGGCGTGCGCTTGCAGCGGGGACGGCTGACATCAGGAAGGCTCCTGCGGCGACGGCCGCAGAACGCGGCGTCGGAGAGTGGCTGGGAACAACGTTGTCACATTCTTTCGATGGACAGCGACCGTTTGTCAACTTCCCTGCACGGGTCACCACACCTCATGTTGCACTGCGCAAGCGCGCTGCACGGCCATCCGCTGAATGCGCTTGGCCCTTGAAGCCCCTTGCTGCAACGGTTCCGCCCGGGATGCAGTACTCACGCCATGTAAACGTTTACGGCGATCTGCATTCGTTGCGGCGCAGCAACGAAAGTGTCACGAACTCGTTGACATCGTTGTCAACGCGGTTACAGACTCCGCCCAATCGCCGGCTCCATCGTTGCCCTTCCCGGGGCCGGCCCCACCTGCAGCAGGAGCCCGCGTGACCGCCAGCCATCCCGCCCCGGCCCATGTCCTGTCCCGCGTCGCGCCCTCGTTCCTGGCTGCCGACGTTGGCGGCACCCATGTGCGTGTCGCCCGGGTCCAGGCCAGCGGCGACGATGCCCATCCGGTGCAGGTGCTCGATTACCGCAAGTACCGCAACGCCGACCACGCCGGGCTCAGCGCGATCCTCGCCGACTTCCTGGCCGAAGGCCCACGCCCGTCGCATTGCGTGGTCGCCACCGCCGGCTACGCCCGCGAAGACGGCACGGTGATCACCGCCAACGTGCCGTGGCCGTTGTCGGCGCGGCAGATCGAGGCCGACGTCGGCCTGCAGCGGGTGCACATCGTCAACGACTTCGAAGCGGTGGCCTACGCAGCCGCGCAGGTCGATGCCAGCGGCGTGCTGCACCTGTGCGGCCCGGAAACGGCGCCGCGCGGCCCGACCCTGGTGGTCGGCCCCGGCACGGGCCTGGGCGCGGCGCTGTGGATTCCCACCGCCAACGGCCCGGTGGTGCTCGCCACCGAAGCCGGGCAGCCGACCCTGGCCGCCAGCACCGAACTGGAAATGGCGATTGTCCGCCACATGCAGCGCGACCGCGCGCACGTGTCGATCGAACATGCCCTTTCCGGTCCCGGCCTGATGAACCTGTACCGCGCGATATGCGCGCTGCAGGGGCAGGCACCGGCGCTGGCCAGCCCCGATGCGGTCACCGCTGCGGCGATGACCGGCACCGATCCGCTGGCGCGTCAGGCGCTGGATGTGTTCTGCGGCCTGCTCGGCAGCACCATCGGCGACATGGCCCTGTTCTATGGCGCCCACGGCGGGGTCTACCTGGCCGGCGGGATCCTGCCGCAGATCCGCGAGTACCTGCGTACCAGCACCTTCGTCGAACGCTACCTGCAGAAGGGGCCGATGGGCGAGGCGCTGGCACGCATCCCGGTGAAGGTGGTCGAGCACGGACAGCTGGGCGTGATCGGCGCTGCCAGCTGGTACCTGCTCCACGCCGACGCCTGAACCTGCAATCGGCTTCAACGCAATCGCAGCACGCAGTACGTGGCACGCCAATGCCGGGACATCGCCGCCGCCCCGCGCACGTCATCACAACCGCAATCCCATATCGCCGCCGGCATCCAATCGAGTGATGAGGAGAGACATCATGAATACCCGCAAGACCTTGCTTTCGGCCGCCATCGTCAGCTGCATCGCCTTCAGTGCGCACGCGCAGCAGGCCGCCCCGACCGCCACCGATCTGGACACCGTCACCGTTACCGGTATCCGCGGTTCGATGGAGAAGTCGCTGGACACCAAGCGCGAAGCCAATGCGCGCGTGGAAGTGGTCACCGCCGAAGACGTGGGCAAGCTGCCGGCGCACAACGTCGCCGATACCCTGCAGCGCCTGCCGGGCGTCAACATCAGCTCGTCCAGCGCCGATGAGGGCGGCTTCGACGAAGCCGACCGTGTCAGCCTGCGCGGCACCAGCCCCAGCCTCACCCAGACCCTGATCAACGGCCACACCGTCGGTTCGGCCGACTGGTTCGTGCTCAGCCAGGGCAACAACGTCGGCCGCAGCGTCAGCTACTCGCTGCTGCCGTCGGAACTGGTCAGCTCGGTGGAAGTGAACAAGTCCTCGCAGGCCAAGCTGCAGGACGGTGGCACCACCGGTACCGTCAACATCATCACCCGCAAGCCGCTGGAGTTCTCCAAGCAGTTCACCGCTGAAGGCTCGATCGGCATGGTGCGTTCGGACCAGGCCAAGTCCAACGACCCGCAGTACTCGGCATTGTTCAACTACAAGAACGAAGAAAACACCTTCGGCGTGATGGTGCAGGGCTTCAGCCAGAAGCGCGAACTGCGCCGTGAAGCGCAGGAAATTCCGGGTGGCTTCTTCCAGATCGGTCCCAAGGATCCGGTGGCCCTGACCAATCCGGACCTGATCGGCGTCAACGTTCCCGGCCTGCTGGGTTCGACCCTGTTCGAACAGACCCGCGAGCGCAAGGGCGGCCTGGTCTCGCTGCAGTTCAAGCCGACCGACACCCTCACCCTGGGCCTGAATGGTTTCAGCTCCGAGCTGAAGGCGAACAACTACAACCGCAACTTCATGATGTTCGGCAACAGCTTCGCCAAGGTGCAGGCGCCGAACCCGGGCTATGTGGTCAAGGATGGCGTGCTGACCAACGCCACCTACGCAGGCGTGCCGGGCACCAACTACGCGGTGTACGACATGATCTACCGCGAGTCGAAGGCCAAGTCGAGCTACGTCACCTTCGATGCCGACTGGCAGATCAGCGACAGCCTGACCGCCAAGTTCCAGGCCGGCAGCACCAAGGGCACCGGTGAGACCCCGCGCCAGTACATCGCCGAGGTCACCCTGGCCGGCGGCGGTGGCGCCAGCTGGGCCACGCACGGCAGCGGCTCGCCGATCGACTGGAACGTCGGCGGCGACCTCTCGCCCAACGGCGTCACCAGCTTCGGCACCTGGGGCAACCAGCAGGTCACCGCTGAAGACAAGGAGAAGTGGGCCACGCTCGACTTCAACCAGTACTTCAACGACGGCGGCGTGCTGAGCTCGCTCGATTTCGGTGTGCGCTTTGCCGATCACAAGCGCGAAGCACTGTCGCCGGAAGGCGCGACCCCGGGTGACATCTGGAGTGCACTGAAGAACGGCGCCACCTCCAACTACCCGAACGGTTTTGCCGGCGATATCGGCGGCACCTTCCCGCGCAACATCTGGTACTTCACCCCCGGTGCGCTGAAGGAGGCGGTGACCAACAACTCCACCTGGCTGGCGGGCAACGACGGTCCGACCGGTCGCCACAACTACGGTGCCGAGTGGCGGGTGAAGGAAAAGAACTTCGCCGGCTACGTGCAGGCCAATTTCCGCGGTGACTGGTGGAGCGGCAACCTGGGCCTGCGCTACGTCAACATCAAGCAGGACATCGATACCTACAACGCCGTCAGCAATGCTGCCGATGCGGATGTCAGCAGCCTGTTCGGCATGTGGGAACGCATGGCCTTCCAGAACAAGCGCAACCGCGTGCTGCCCAGCGCCAACATCAAGTTCGACCTGGACGACAACCTCGTGCTGCGCGTGGCCGCGTCGCAGACCCAGACCCTGCCGGACTACTCGGCACTGGGCGCGTCCTCGTACGGTTCCGACCTGAACCGGACCGGCGGCGGCGGCAACCCGAACCTCAAGCCGACCCTGTCCACCAACCTGGATGCCAACCTGGAGTGGTACTTCATGCCGCGCGGCCTGTTGTCGATCGGCGCCTACCACATGGACCTGAAGGACTACATCGCCTTCGACGTCGTCTCGCGCCAGCTGTACAGCGAACTGACCAACCAGCTTGAGACCTACCAGATCTCCACCCCGATCAATGCCGACGGCAAGGTCACCGGCGTGGAAGTGGCCTACGAGCAGCCGATCGGCGAATACTTCGGCGTCAACGCCAACTACACCTACGCCAACGGCACGACCGCGCATACCTGGTCCGATGGTTCGCACAACCTGCTGGGCACCTCGAAGAACACCTACAACGTGGGCGCGTACTTCGAGAACGAGCGCTTCGGCGCACGGGTCAGCTATACCCACCGTTCCTCGTTCCTGATCAGCCTGTCGGGCACCAACCCGTACTACCAGGATGACTTCGGCACGCTGTCGGCGTCGCTGAGCTTCAAGGCCACCGACTGGCTGAGCATCAGCCTGGATGGCCTGAACCTCAACAACCCGACCTACAAGTACTACCAGACCGCGGCCATTCCGACCTCGTTCTACAGCAACGGTCGCCAGTACTACCTGAACTTCCGCTTCAAGTACTGATCCAGCGGCAGCCTCATCGCCGAGTCGTGCACGCACGCCGGGCCTGGGTCATTCCGGGCCCGGCGTTTTTCATGTATAGCGAACATCGCACCCGATCCAAGGAGTCCTTCCGATGACGAAGCCCACCCGCGCCAGGATGCGCAGCCTTCTGTTGCTGGGCAGCCTGCTGGCCGCCCTGCCTGTGCTGCCGGCACTGGCCGCCGATGCCCCGGCACTCGATACCGGCCCTGGCCCGCAGCTGCGCGCCGGCAGCCTGATGTTGATTCCCGCACCGGCCAACGTGCAGCGCGGCAACGGCGCGGGCATCACCGTGGGCGCCGCTACCGTGCTGCATGCCGATGGCGAAGCCGCACAGCGTGTGGCCGCACAGTTCGCCGACCTGCTGGCGCGCAGTGGTGGGCCGCGACTGGCCGTGGCCAACGGCAAGGCCGCCGCCAAGGGCAACAGCATCCGCTTCCAGATCGTGCCGACCTTCCGCGACAGCGGCGAGAGCTACACGCTGGAAAGCACCGCGCAGGGCGTGCTGGTGCAGGCCGGCAACGAGACCGGCCTGTTCTACGGCGCCACCACCCTGGCCCAGCTCGCCACCGGCGGCAGCAACGGCGTGCTGCCGGCCGTGCAGATCCAGGATGCGCCGCGCTTCAGCTGGCGTGGCTTCATGCTCGACTCGGCACGGCACTTCCAGAGCCTGGACGAGATCAAGCGCGTGCTCGATGCGATGGCCGTGCACAAGCTCAACACCTTCCATTGGCACCTGACCGACGACCAGGGCTGGCGCATGGAGATCAAGCGCTACCCGAAGCTCACCGAAGTCGGCAGCTGCCGCCTTCCGGCCGGTGATGGCGGCATCGATCCGGTCAGTGGCAAGGAGCATCCGTACTGCGGCTTCTACACGCAGGACCAGATCCGCGAAGTGATCACCTACGCCGCCAAGCTGCATATCCAGGTCATTCCGGAGATCGATGTACCCGGCCACGCCACCGCTGCCATCGCCGCCTATCCGGAACTGGGTACGATCGACACGCCGTTGAAGCCGTTGAGCGAATGGGGCGTGTTCCCGAACCTGTTCAACGTTGAGGACGGCACCGTTACCTTCCTGGAAAACGTGCTGGAAGAAGTGATCCAGCTGTTCCCGGCCAGGTATGTGCATGTGGGTGGCGACGAGGCGGTGAAGGACCAGTGGGAAGCATCAAAACAGGTGCAGCAGCGCATGCGCGCGCTGGGGATCAAGGATGAGATGGCCATGCAGAGCCACATCATCAAGCGCCTGGAGACTTTCCTGGAACAACACGACCGCCGCCTGATCGGCTGGGACGAAATCCTTGAGGGCGGCCTGCCGCCGCAGGCCACGGTAATGTCCTGGCGCGGCACCGAAGGCGGCCTTGCTGCGGCCAGCGCCGGCCACGATGTGGTGATGTCGCCGGTCAGCCACCTGTACCTGGATTACCTGCAGACGTCCTCGCCGAACGAACCGCCGGGCCGGCCGACGCAGGTGAACCTGGCCAAGCTCTACAACTACGAACCGGTGCCGGCCGAACTGGCCGCCGACAAGCGCGGGCACATCCTCGGCCTGCAGGCGAACATGTTCACCGAGCACACGCGCACCTACGCGCGTCTGCAGCACAACCTGTTCCCGCGCCTGGCCGCCGTGGCCGAGACCGGCTGGAGCACGCCGGAGCATCGCGATTTCCGCGACTTCCTGGCCCGCCTGCCCTCGCAGCTGCAGCGCTATCGGGCCTGGGGCCTGGCCTACGCGCAGACGCCGTTCGAAGTGGGCGTGGCCTACACCGATGACCGCGCGGCGAATACGGTGACCGTGTCGCTGGCCAATCCACTGGGCTATGAAGTGCGCTACAGCAGCGACGGCAAGCCGGTGACCGCGCAATCGCCGCTGTACCGGCAGCCACTGACGTCCACGCTGCCGGCGACGGTGCAGGCTGCCGCCTTCTACCAGGGCCAGCCGCTGGCTGCGAAGCCGACGGTGGCGGCGTACACCGCGCAGTCGCTGCTGTCGCGGCACAGCGAAGCACTGCGCAGCTGCGTCGGCGAGAAGGGCCTTGTCCTGCGCCTGGAAGATGATGGTCCGCGCGAAGGTGCGCGTGCGGTGTTCACCGTCGACATCTTCCAGCCGTGCTGGCGTTGGCCGCAGGCACAGCTGGATGGCATCGGCAGCGTGGAAGTGCGCGCGGGCCGCATTCCGTACTACTTCCAGCTGGCCCACGACGAGCCGAAGCGTCGCTTCGAAAAGGCCCGGAGCGCGCACGGCGAAATGCTGATCCGCCGCGGTGACTGCACCGGCAAGGTCCTGGCGCAGGTGCCGCTGCCGGCGCAGACCGATGCCGACGGCTTCGTGACCCTGCGCGCGGCTTTGCCGAAGGGCACCTCGGGCACGGGCGATCTGTGCATCAACTTCACCGGCGACACGCGCCCGGCGATGTGGGTGCTGGATGAGGTGACGCTGGGGAAATAACGGCGGACACGCATGGCGTGGATCTACAGTAGAGCCAGGCCATGCCTGGCTGCCTTTGGTAGACGCCAACCTTGGTTGGCGCCGCCGAGATCCATCCACGCATGGCGTGGATCTACTGTAGAGCCAGGCTATGCCTGGCTGCCTTGGTAGATGCCAACCTTGGTTGGCGCCAGCGAGATCCATCCACGCATGGCGTGGGTCTACGGTAGAGCCAGGCCATGCCCGGCTGCCTTCGGTAGACGCCAGCCTTGGTTGACGCCGGCGAGATTCATCCACGCATGGCGTGGATCTACTGCAGAGCCAGGCCATGCCTGGCTGACTTCGGTAGACGCCAACCTTGGTTGGCGCCGGCGAGATCCATCCACGCATCGCGTGGATCTACCGTAGAGCCAGGCCATGCCTGGTTGCCTTTGGTAGACGCCAACCTTGGTTGGCGCCGGCGAGATTCATCCACGCATGGCGTGGATCTACAGTAGAGCCAGGCCATGCCTGGCTGCCTTTGGTAGACGCCAACCTTGGTTGGCGCCGGCGAGATTCATCCACGCATGGCGTGGATCTACAGTAGAGCCAGGCCATGCCTGGCTGCCTT
>NZ_JARXWD010000036.1:0-39119 GCF_029892765.1 Stenotrophomonas sp. 1278 | reverse complement strand
TTATGGTGGCGTGGGGGGACGCTGCTGTACCCTGACTGGGGCCGGGCGGGTGGGTAGTGCGGGGTGTCCGCGGCATGGATGCCGCGGCCAAGCCCCCAAGGATGGGTTCACGGCGTCCCCGCACTATCCACCCGCCCGGCCAGCCCTCAGCAATCCAGCTTTCCACGACCCACCCGCCCCCACCCACGAGGGGCTGCGGCGTTGGCTGGAAACCTACGCGTGCACCGGCCGATGCCCCCGCACCGCCATCACCAGCCCGATCCCCGCCAGCAACGACACCGCCGAGGTGCCGCCATAACTGATCAACGGCATCGGAATGCCCACCACCGGCAGCAATCCGGAAATCATCCCGCCGTTGACCAGCACGTACACGAAGAACGCCAGGCCGAGGCTCCCAGCCAACAACCGCGCGTGCGTGTCGCGTGCCTGCACCGCGATCGACAGGCAACGCCCGACCACGAACAGATACAGCGCGAACACCACCACCACGCCAATCCAGCCGAATTCCTCGGCAAGCACCGAGAACGCGAAATCGGTGGTGTACTCGGGCAGGAAATCCAGCGTGGCCTGTGTGCCATGGCCCCAGCCGCGCCCCTGCATGCCACCGGAGCCGATGGCGATGCGCGATTGCAGGATGTTCCAGCCGGTACCCAACGGATCGGCAGCCGGATCCAGGAAGGTCAGCACGCGATTCTTCTGGTATTGCCGCAGCAGCCCGAACCAGGCCAACGGCGCAGCCACCGACACCGCGCCCAGCCCGGCCACCACCCAGCGCCACTGCAGGCCCGCCAGCAGCAGGGCGAACACGCCGCTGGCGGTGACCAGGGTGGCGGTACCGAGATTGGGTTGCATCAGGATCAGCAGCGCTGGCACCCCGATCAGTACTGCGGCCGTCAGCACCGTGCGCGGCGATGGCGGCAGCGGCTGGCGGTGCAGATACCAGGCCATCATCAACGGCAGGCTGAGCTTGAGCAGTTCCGAAGGCTGCAGGTAGAACACGCCGAGGTTGAGCCAGCGCTGCCCGTATTTGCCGGTGCCGATCACGTACACCGCCATCAACGGCAGCATCGACAGTGCATAGATCGCCGGCGTCCACGCGCGCAGGCGCAGCAGCGAAGCCCGCGACAGCAGCCACATCGCTGCCAGGCCACCGGCAAAGCGCATCGCCTGCCCGTGCACCGGCCCGTTCACGCTGTGCAGCACCGCCAGGCCTGCGCCCATGAGGATCAACAACGCGATCAGCAACGGCAGATCGATCGTGCGCAGCGCCTCACGGCAGCCACCAAGCATTCGTTTCCATTTCACCCGCGGCACGGTAGCAACCGGCGCTTTCGCGAAGCTGTCAGCGCTGTTTGACGCTATCGACTCCTTCGGCGACAACTGTCTTGGGCGCCCGGATTTTTCGGGTTTCAAACAATTCTGATTGGAGCCGCAAGGGCCCCGTGCACATCATGTGCGGCCACCGACAACGGGTGGCACGGGACTCCAATCCCGTTTGATAGATGCGTTGTTTACGCTTGCCAGCCGGCGTCGCTTCTTCCTTGTTGAGCGGCGTCGGCTGGCAATCCGTCCGTGCGTCTTTGGCGGGCGGTGCGTGGAGGGCCTCGTGCCCGCCGGCGTTCCAGCGTCTATCACCGGTATTGGAGCCACGCATCGCCTGCCACCCTCGCCTCCACGCGGGGTGGCCCTTGCCGACCGCACGAGGACCCCGCCATGTCCGCTTCCACCTACCCGTACCTGTTCGCCACGCTGGGCGAGGCTGCTCACCAGCTGCCGCATGACATCGCCCGCGCGCTGGAAACCACGCTCACTGCAACGCAGGCCGCCAACGCGCCGGGCGGCCCTACCCTGCTGGACTGCCTGCAGCGCATCCGCCAGGTGGAAGCGGCAGATGGCCAGCCGTGGCCGAGCAAAGGGCGAACGCAGGCGCAGTGCATGGCGATGGCGCGCATCGACCGCGCCAATGCCGGGCTGACCTTCCTGCTGGAACTGCTGCACGCCAGCGAACGCGTGCGCGTGGACGGTGACGACGCGCAGCAACTGGGTGACGACGCCCGCGAAGGTCTGCTGCTGGCCTGCCGAGGCCTGTCGGAATACGTGGATGTGCAGTTGCAGGCCGCGTAATGCGCACGTCGCTGTGCCCTCGCCTGCCTCTCGTACAGCGCATGCCGGCCCTGAGCCGAGCATGGCTCGGCACTACAAAGAGCGAAGCGACCCGCTTCTGCTCTGCTTTATTTCTCTTTGCGTGGGTGGCCACCGCAGGAAACTGTCAGAGGCCGGGCGGGGTGGGTTCGCGGGGGTGTCCGCGGCATGGATGCCGCGGCCAAGCCCCCAGGGATGGGTTCACGGCGTCCCCCGCGAATCCACCCCGCCCGGCCAACCACGGCTGTTGCTTTCAGCAACCACCCACGAGGGGCTGCGCCGATGGCTGGAAACTACCCGTAACCGCCATGCACCGGATTGTGACGACGCACCGCCATCACCAACCCGAACCCCGCCAGCAGCGACACCGCCGACGTACCGCCGTAACTGATCAACGGCATCGGCACACCCACCACCGGCAGCAGGCCGGAAATCATCCCGCCGTTCACCAGTACATAGACGAAGAACGCCAGACCCGTGGCACCGGCCAGCAGGCGCGAGTACGAATCGCGCGACTGGCTGGCGATCCACAGGCAGCGCCCGATCACCACCAGGTACAACGTCAGCACCAGCGCCACGCCGATCCAGCCGAACTCCTCGCTCAGCACCGAAAACGCGAAGTCGGTGGTCTGCTCGGGAATGAAATTCAGGTGCGACTGCGAGCCTTCGCCCCAGCCCTTGCCGTCGAAACCGCCGGAACCAATGGCGATCTTCGACTGGATGATGTTCCAGCCCGCGCCCAGCGCATCCATTTCCGGGTCGAGGAACATCATGATGCGGTCCTTCTGGTACGGCCGCAGCAACCAGAACCAGGCGACCGGCGCCACCGCTGCCACGCCGCCCACGCCCAGCCCCACCCACCACCACGGCAGGCCCGCCAGCAGCAGCACGAACACACCACTGGCGGCGATCAGCACGCCGGTGCCGAAGTCCGGCTGCAGCATCACCAGCCCGGTCGGCACACCGATGATCACCATCGCCACCAGCACCGTGTTGAAGCGCGGCGGCAGCGGCATCTTGTGCAGGTACCAGGCCACCATCATCGGCAGGCTGACCTTGAGCAGTTCGGCCGGCTGCAGGTAGAAGAACTTGAGGTCCAGCCACTGCCGGCCGTATTTTCCCGTTCCCAGCGCGAACACCGCCAGCAACGGGATCATCGAGATGGCGTAGATCAGTGGCGTGGCCGAGCGGATGCGCAGGATCGGCGCCCGCGAAATGCCCCACATCGCCGCCAGACCCACGGCAAAACGCACGCCCTGCGCCATCACCAGGCCATCGCCGCCAGCACTCTTCAACGTCGCCAGGCCGATCACCATCAGCGCGCCCAGGGCCAGGCACAGCAGCCAGTCGAGGCTGCTGAAGAACCGCTGCAGCATTTCCCCGGCCCAGCGCAGGAAGGCGCTCATCGGCTGGCCTCCGCCGCGACGGTCGGGCGAGGACCGACGGGCAACGCCGCAGCAGATGGCGAACCCGGAACCGGTGCCGGCGCCGGTGGCGGTGCGGGCATGCCGATCAGCACCGGGTGCTCGCCCAGCTCGGCGGCGGCGGCGTCGCCGGCCGGGCGCGCGTTCACGTCCTCATTGTCGAAGGCGGTGATGCCGATGGCGGTGGTGCCGCGTTCGCTGTCCAGCGGCTGCATGCCTTCAGGCATCTTGCCCAGCAGCCAGGCATCGAAGATCTTGCGCGCGATCGGTGCGGCCGCCGCGCCGCCGTAACCGCCGCCTTCCACGGCGATGGCCAGCGCGATCACCGGCTGCTCGGCCGGCGCGAAGCCGACGAACAGCGCACGGTGGCGCAGGTGCATCGGCAGGCTTCTGGGATTGACCGCGGCCGTGCCCTTGCGGCTGACGACCTGTGCCGTGCCTGTCTTGCCCGCCATCGTGTACGGCGCGCCGGCCGCCATGCGTGCGGCGCTGCCGCCGGGAAGCATGGTGGCCATCATGCCTTCGCGCACGGCCTGGAGATTGTTCGGGTTGGGGCTGACCGGCTTGCTCGGGCCGGGCTCCGCCGCCACCCAGTCGCTGTCGAAACCAGCACGCTGCTGCATCACCAGATGCGGCGTGCGCAGCTGGCCATTGGCCAGGCCGCTGACACCACGGGCCAGCTGCAACGGGGTGACCTTCCAGTCGCCCTGGCCGATGCTGATGTTCACCGTGTCGCCGGGATACCAGGCTTCCTTGCGGCTCTTCCGCTTGTAGGCCGGCGACGGCAGGATGCCGGAGATCTCGCCGGTCAGATCGATGCCGGTCGGCTGGCCGAAGCCGTAGTACTCCATGTAATGGTCGAACCGCTCGATGCCCAGGTCCAATGCCAGCCGGTAGTAGTAGGTATTGACCGACTGCGCGATGGACTTGCGCAGATCGGTCCAGCCGTGACCACCACGATGTGAATCACCCCAGCCACGCGAGGTGCCCGGCAGGTAGAACATGCCGGTTGACAGCACCTTGTCCTCCGGACGGCGAACGCCCGAATCGAGGCCGGCCAGGCCGATCAGCGGCTTCAGGGTCGAACCGGGGGCAACGCCGCCGAGTACCAGGCGATTGAACTGCGGGCGCGACGGGTTGTCGTTCAGCGCCTTGAAATCGGCATGCGAGATGCCGTTGACGAACAGGTTCGGGTCGTAGGACGGCAGGCTGACCATCGCCAGCACTTCACCGGTACGCGGGTCCATCGCCACGGCCGAGCCTTCCTGATCACCGAAGGCAGCCACCATCGCCCGCTGCAGGTCGGCGTCGATCGACAGCCGCAGGTCGGCGCCGGATTGCGCAGCGACACGGCCGATGGTGCGGATCGCGCGGCCCTGCACGTTGGTCTCGACCTGCTCGTAGCCGACCTTGCCGCGCAGTTCCTGCTCGTAATAACGCTCCAGGCCGGACTTGCCGATGTGGGTCAGCGCGGCATTGCCCTCGCCGAGGATCTCCAGGTCCTTGTCGTCGACCCGGCCGACGTAGCCGATGATGTGCGCGAACAGGTCGCCATAGGGATAGCGACGGGTCAGGTACGGTTCCAGCTCGACGCCGGGAAAGCGCCAGCGGTCCACCGCGAAGCGCGCCATTTCCTCATCGCTCATGCGCAGCTTCAGCGTGACCGGCAGGAACTTGCGGCGCGCCTTGCGCGACTTGTTGAACGCTTCCAGCTCTTCCGGACTGATCTGGATGATCTTCGCCAGTCCTTCCAGGGTGGCGTCCATGTCCTTGACCTTGTCCGGGGTCACATCCAGGCGGAACGCCGGCACGTTCTCGGCCAGCAACCGACCATTGCGGTCATAGATCATGCCGCGCCCGGGCACCACCGGCCGCGGCTTGATGCGGTTGGCTTCGGATCGGGTGGCGTAGATGTCGTGGTCCAGCACCTGCAGCTTGAAGTACCAGCCGCCCAGGCCCAGCAGGCAGACCAGCACGCCGAAGAAGCCCAACGCCGCACGGCGCCGGAACTGTTCGGCTTCGGCGTGCGGATTCTTGACCTGGCGGCGCGGCAGCATGGCTCAGCGCCCGCGCTTGCCGAAGCGCACCGCGTCCAGCAGTACGAACACCAGCGGCCACAGGCCCATGCCCAGCAACGGTGCCCACCAGTACGACCACGGCAGGGTCGGCTCGCCCACCAGGATATGGACCAGCGCGCTGACGATGCGATCGTTGAACAGCAGGCCGCCGATGGCCAGCATCTGCTGCGACATCGGGAAAAAGCGGATGCGCGCGCGGAAACGCTGCAGGATGAAGGCCAGCATCACCAGCCGCAGCGCCTGCTCGCCCAGCACCCCGCCATACAGCAGGTCGGCGACGACGCCGCTGGCGAAGGCGATGCCGAGGCCGACGCGCTCGGGCGCTTCGATGACCCAGTAGGCCAGCACCAGTGCGAGCCAATATGGACGCAGCGGCTGCAGCAGCGCGGGCAACGGCAGCAGGCCCAGCAGCAGGGCCACCACCAGGCTGGCCGGCAGCACCCAGCGGTTGTCGCGAAGGCGGCTCATCGCTGCGCCTCCGGCTGCGGTTGGGTGGGCTGCGGTTGAGTTTGCTGCGGTTGCCGGCCAGCGGCCGGCACTACCGTGGAGGGCTGCGTCGTCGAAGGCGCGAGGCCGGACGGGCTCGTCGCAGACGAGGACGGCTGCCGGCCAGCGGCCGGCACTACCGGGGTAGCCTGCGTTGCTGCAGGCGCGGGGCCGGTCGGCAGCGCCGGGGCATCGGCCGGGCCACCGGGAGCGGCCTGTTCCATCTGCAGGCGCAGGTTCGGCGGAATGCGGATCGCAGCGCCAGGGCGCAGCAGCAGCACGTCGCGGCCGCGATCAAGCTGCGCGGCCGGTTTCAGTTCGCCCACCAGGAAGGCATGGGTATCGTCCGGGCGCAGCCCGGTGATGGTGCCGACCGGGAATCCGGCCGGGAAGCGGCCACCTAGACCGGACGTGACGATCTCATCGCCCACTTCCACGCCGGCGCTGAGCGGGATGTCGCGCAGTTCCAGCTTGTCGCCGCGGCCGTAGACGATCAGGCGCACGCCATTGCGGGCCACGGTCACCGGCACCGCGTGGTCGGGGTCGGTCAGCAACAGCACGGTGGAGCTGCCCGCGGTCACGCTGATCACCTGGCCCATCAGGCCGCCGGAATCGATCACCGCCTGGCCGACGTGCACGCCTTCGCGGCTGCCAGCGTCCAGCACCAGGCGCTGTTTGACCGGGTCCAGGTCGATGTCCAGGATCGGCGCCAGCTGCACGTCCAGGCCACTGCGCTCGGCCACGTTCAGCAGTTCGCGCAGCTGCGCGTTGTCCAGTGCGGCGGTCTGCAGGCGGGTCAGGCGGGCGTTGGCCAGCAGCAGCTGGTTGCGCAGCTCGCGGTTCTCGGTCACCAGCTGGCCGTGGCTGGCGGCGGTGTCGCGCACCTGGCCGCCGAGCTTGCCGGGCAGGCCGGCCAGGGCCCACACCGGCTGCACCAGGCTGTTGGCCTGCTCGCGCAGACGCGCCAGCCAGCCAGCCTGGTCGTCGAGGACGATCAAGGTGATTGCCAGTGCGAGATAGGCCAGCAGCCGCAGCGGGCTGGCGGCATCACCGGATCGGGAAGCGACGGGAGGTCCGGCGTAGGGCGGCACGGCAGCGATTCAACTGGCAGAAGGCGGAAGGGAAACACGCGGGCGCCCCGCCGGTGCCGACCCGCCGATGTGGCGGGCCGCACCCCGGAGGGGCGCTGCGGGCGCAGGCAGCCGGGACGGCTTATTCCGGCGCAAAGAACTCGTTGCCGTGCATGTCGACCAGTTCCAGCGCACGACCGCCACCGCGGGCCACGCAGGTCAGCGGGTCGTCAGCCACCTGCACGTGCAGACCGGTTTCCTCGGAAATCAGGCGGTCCATGTCGCGCAGCAGGGCGCCACCACCGGTCAGCACGATGCCGCGCTCGGCGACGTCGGCGCACAGTTCCGGCGGGGTCTGTTCCAGTGCCAGCTTGACCGCGCTGACAATGCCGGACAGCGGCTCGTGCAGCGCTTCAAGCACTTCGTTGGAGCTGATCTTGATCATCTTCGGCACGCCCTCGGCGAGGTTGCGGCCGGAGATTTCCATCTCGATCGCTTCCGCCTGCGGGTAGGCACAGCCCAGTTCGACCTTGATGCGCTCGGCGGTGGCTTCACCGATCAGCATGCCGTGGTTGCGGCGCACGTAGTTGGTGATCGATTCGTCGAAGCGGTCGCCGCCGATCCGCACCGAGGCGGAATAGACGATGCCGTTGAGCGAGATCACCGCCACTTCAGTGGTGCCGCCGCCGATATCGATGACCATCGAGCCACGGGCCTCGGTGACCGGCATGCCGGCACCGATCGCAGCCGCCATCGGCTCTTCGATCAGGAACACGTCACGGGCACCGGCCTCCTCGGCCGATTCCTTGATGGCGCGGCGCTCGACCTGGGTCGAGCCGGCCGGCACGCAGACCAGCACGCGCGGGCTCGGGCGCAGGAAGCGCGACTTGTGCACCTTCTTGATGAAGTGCTTGAGCATCGCCTCGGTGTAGGTGAAGTCGGCGATGACACCGTCCTTCATCGGGCGGATGGTGGTGATGTGGCCCGGGGTACGGCCAAGCATCTGCTTGGCCTCGGCGCCAACGGCTGCCACCGACCGGGTACCACCAATGGCGCGATCCTGGCGCACAGCGACCACGGACGGCTCGTTCAGCACGATTCCCTGCCCACGCACATAGATGAGGGTGTTGGCCGTGCCCAGGTCGATGGACAGGTCATTGGAGAACATGCCGCGCAGTTTCTTGAACATCTGGGAGTTGATCCTGAGGGGTGTCGCGCCCAACGCGGGATGGCGAAAAAATGGGCAGAAATCGAGGTCGACAAGCCTAGCAACCTGCCTGCCGCCGAGCAAGGAGAAAACTAGCTGAACCCGCGCCTTCACAGGCTTTCGGCCTGATCGGGCATCACCCGGTTCTGGCCCTGAGCGGCACCAGCGGGTAACCTTTGCGCCGTCGGGCGCCCAAGGGCGCCGTTTGCTTGCCTGCCGAAGTGGGCAGGCCCCCCCCAAAATTCACCGCATAGGCTTACATCGATGTCCGCTCTGATCTGTGGTTCTCTTGCCTTCGACACCATCATGGTGTTCCCGGACCAGTTCAAGAATCACATCCTGCCGGACAAGGTGCACATCCTGAACGTGTCCTTCCTGGTGCCGCGCATGCGCCGCGAGTTCGGCGGCTGCGCCGGCAACATCGCCTACAACCTGCACCTGCTCGGTGGCGATCCGATCCCGATGGGCACGGTGGGTTCGGACTTCGGCCCGTACCGCGAGCACTTCGATGCCCTGGGCATCGACCTCACCCGCGTGCGCGTGATCGATGAGCTGTTCACCCCGCAGGCGTTCATCACCACCGACCACGACAACAACCAGATCACCGCCTTCCACCCGGGCGCGATGATGCGTTCCTACGAAAACCACGTGCGCGACGTGCCGGGCGTCAGCCTGGGCCTGGTCGGCCCGGACGGCCGCGAAGGCATGATCCAGAACGCGCTGGAATTCCACGAAGACGGCGTGCCGTTCATCTTCGACCCGGGCCAGGCCATGCCGCTGTTCAACGGCCCGGAACTGCGCGAGTTCATCGAGCAGGCCGATTACGTGGTGGTCAACGACTATGAGTCGAACCTGCTGCAGGAACGCACCGGCTGGAACGAAAAGGAGATCGTCAGCCGGGTCAAGGCCTACATCACCACCCGCGGCCCGAAGGGCGCAGTGATCCACACCCCGGAAAAGAGCTACGACATCCCGCCGGCGCACGAGCGCCGCGTGGTCGATCCGACCGGCTGTGGCGACGCGTTCCGCGCCGGCCTGATCTACGGCATCCAGAAGGGCTTCGACTGGCTGACCATCGGCCGCATGGGCAACCTGATGGGCGCGCTGAAGGTCGAGCACCCGGGCACCCAGAACCAGCGCTTCACCTTCGATGAGTTCAACGAGCAGTTCAAGCAGCAGTTCGGTTACGCGTTGAACGCGTAAACGAACTGCCCGCGCATTTCTCCTTATCCCCGCGCCTTCGGCGCGCCCCCTTGAACAACAAGGGGGCTCTCCACCCGAGGCGCTATCGGGAATGCTTCTGGCGGGAATGCCTCTGGTAGGTGTCGACCTTGGTCGGCACTGCCGGCCAACGGCCGGCACCGCATCGCCGCCCCGCCCTTCCGGCTCAGGGCCTGGCCTTCTCCGGCAAGCGGTACAGCTCTTTCTCGTAGGCCAGCGTGCCCCACATCGCGTAGGCATGTGCGCGCCGTGCCAGTTCCGGCCGCAGCGGCTGCGGCTGCAGCTGGTCGCTGGCCGGGTCGTAGCGGAAGCCCTGCGCTGGCTTGTCCGGCTGCAGGATGGCCACGTCGTTGCCCTCCATCCACGCCAGATTGCGGTCGTACTGCATCAGCGCGCGTCCGGGCTGCAGCCGCTGCAGGTCGGTCAGGTCCTGGCCAACGGTGGGGGTGGCATCGGCAATGCCCAGCAATGACAACAGCGTCGGCGGCAGATCGATCTGGCTGACGATGCGGGCATCGCGGCGCGCCTCGATGCCGCCGCCAAGGATCAACCCGGGAATATGGAAGTTGCCGATCGGCACCATGTTCTTGCCGAACACCCGCGAATCATGGTCGGCCACCACCAGGAACACGGTGTCCTGCCAGTACGGTGAGGCCATCGCCTTGCGGAAGAACTCGCCCAGCGCGTAGTCGGCGTACTTGGCGGCGTTGTCGCGGGTCTGCTTCGGTTGCTCGTACAGGTCGATTCGGCCGTCGGGGAACTCGAAGGGATCGTGGTTGCTGGAGGTGAACACCAGGCCGAAGAACGGCGTGCCCTGCGCTTTCAGCTGCCGGAACTGCTGGTCGGCGCGAGCGAACAGATCCTCGTCCGACGCGCCCCAGGAGCCGACGAAGGCCGGCTTGCGGTAATCCTTGCGGTCCACGATGCGGGTGAAGCCATTGGCGAGGAAGAACTCGCGCATGTTGTCGAAGTGGCTTTCACCGCCGTAGTAGAAGCCGGTGTCGTAGCCATGCCGCCCCAGCACATCGGCCAGGGTGAAAAAGCGCTGGCGGCTGGCAGGCAGCTTCACCACCGATTCGGCCGGGGTCGGCGGGAACCCGGTCAGGACCGCCTCGATGCCGCGGACCGAACGCGTACCGGTGGCATACAGCCGCTCGAACGCCCAGCCCTGCCTGCTCAGGCGGTCGTAGTTGGGCGACAACGGTCGTCCGCCGAGACTGCCGATGAACTGCGCGCCCAGGCTTTCTTCCAGCACGATCACCAGATTGCGCGGCTTGCCCTGGTACTGCGGCGGACGCAGCGCCAGGCTCGGCAACGCATCGGAGACGTACGCCGATGCCGGCAGGCCGCTGCTGGCGCGCACTTCGCTGACCACCTCGGCAAGCGGCAGGTCACCGTAGACGCGAGAGGTTTCGCTGCGGGTCGCCAGTTGCCGCGCGGCATAGCCGACGGTGTACAGCGAATTCAGCGGCAAGGCGTTGATGGTGGGGTCGGTGGAGAATGCCACCAGCGCCGGATTCAAGGGCCGATGACCCAGGCTGGAACGCACGCCCAGCGCCGCCAGCAGCAGCACCAGCAACGCCAATGGCAGCCGCCACAGCCATCCGGCTTCGACTGCGAGCGCCGGGCTGTTGCCGACCCAGCGCCGCGACCCGCGAAGCAATGCCCAGAACAGCACGATCACAGCGGCAACTTCGATCACCACGGCCAGCAGATGGCCGCGCAGCAGCGTCATCCCGACTTCTTCGGGATAGATCAGGTATTCCAGGAACAGCCGATTGGGGCGCAGGCCGTACTCGGCCATGAAGCTCGGCGTGGCCAGTTCCATGAACACCAGCAGCACGCTTGCGAGGATCAGCCACCACCGCAACAGATGGCGCCACGCGCGGCCCACGCGTCCCTCCAGCGGCAACAGCAGCGCCAGCACCGCAGGGATGCCGTACAGCAGGCACAGGGTCGACACATCCACCCGCAGCCCCTGCAGCAACACCGTGGACCAGCCGTCGGCAGCACTCACCCGCGCGGCATGCCACAGCGACAGCCCCAGCCGGGACAACGACAGGGCGACCAGGCCAAACAGGAAGAAGGCGGCAATCGGACACAGACGCCGGTACAGCGACACCCACGCAGCTCGGAGCATGAAAGGAATCCAGAAATGGAGCAAAGGACACCCATGCCCCATCCCTGGCAGCGGGCCACACCGGACAACGTGTTACCCGACACAACCACCAGCGCAGCGAAACTTCCCGCCGGCACCCTCAGCATCCACCTCAGCTTCAATCGGGCTGCGGCAGTGAGCGGCGGCGGTTCCGCATCCGCCTCCGTTTCAGCCCCGGCGGGTCATTCGAAGAACGTCCCGCCGACCGCGCACAATACACTGTGATGACAGTCGGCAGTTGACTGCAGGTGCGGCCCCTGGCTACCTGCCAGCGCGCGCGCAGAGCGCCGCGCTAGCCTCCCCAGCGCTCCAGCACCGCCCCGCAATCGGCCAGGTGCCAACAGGCCATGCCCGGCCACGGGTTGTCCGGAGCGTTGACCAGCAGCGTGCGGCTGCCCGCCGCGCGGCCGCATTCGAGATCGAAACGGTAATCGCCCACCATCACCACCTGCGCGGGCTCAACCTGCCAGCGCTGCTGGAAGTACTGCAGGCCGGCCGGTGAGGGTTTCGGCTCGGCCTCGTCGCGGCCGATGATGTCGTCTTCGGCAAAGACGTCGCCCAGCCCGATCGCCTGCAGGGTGACCTGCGCCAGGCTGCGCACGTTGCGGGTCAGGATGCCCAGCCGGCAGCCGGCGCCCTGCAGCGCGCGTACCAGCGCCACCGCTCCCGTTGCCGGCTGGGAAGCAGCGGCCAGCGCACGCTCGTGCGCCAGCAGCCAGGCGTGCTTGGCGCTGGCCTCTGCGGCCGGCAACCCGGCCAGATGGGTGAGGATGTCATCCTCCTGCGGAATCGCCAGTTCGCGCTTGATCCGCGCGAAATCATGCACCGCCACGGTCAGCGTGCCATCCATGTCGAACACCCAGTGGCGGATCGCCGACAGCGACGACGCAGCCGCCGGTGCCTGCACGGTCAACGCCACCACGCCGGCATGCGGCTGGCATCCACACCACCGGTCTCGAACACGGCCGTGCGCGTGCCACCGGCCTTGACCGGGAATTCGATGCTGATCGACTTGCCCTTGGCCGCCAGCTTCCACAGCGCTTTCTGGTCGGTGATGAACATCGCGATGGCTTCATCGGTCTTCGGCCGCCAGGCCGCCATGGAGATCGGCTTGCCGTCATCCACGGTGACCTTCACCGTGCACTGCGGGCAACGGAAATCGCCGGCCTGCAGCACCAGGTAGGCATGACGCTTCCATTCGGGGTGGTCGCGGAACACCAGCTGCACCGGCTTGGCGCCGCTGCCATCCACATCCACCCGCTCCTTGCTGAAGATCTGTGCCGACACCTGGTTGCCCTTGCTGCCGACCGGAATCTGGTTGTACTGCCACAGCGCCTGCATGCGGCGCAGGTCGCGCGCGGCATCGCCCTTGGCCTTGACCTCGTCGAAGCCGGCGGCGATGCGCTCGGCGGCGGCAGTGTCCTTGTACTGGTCCAGCAGCGAGGCACCATGCAGGCGCGCGCGCTCCCAGTCCTGCGCGGCCACGGCCATGTCGTACTGCTTGGCCACGTCCTCGGCCTTGGCTTCCTTCTGCGCCTGCACGGCGGCCGCAGCGGCCTCCTGCGCCTTGCGCTCTTCCTCGGGGTTGCTGCAGGCGGCCAGTGCCAGCGTACAGGCGGTGAGCAGGATCAGTCGTTTCATTGCGGAGTCCTTTACGGGTGCATCCCGATTCTATCGGCAGCGAAAAGCGGATACAGCAACGGCGGGTTTCCCCGCCGTTGCTGGTGAAGCAGTATCAGGTTGCCGGCCAGCGGCCGGCACTACCGTTTACTTGGCTTCAGCCTTGGCCAGCATGTCCTGCACCGAGGCGGTGGTGATCGGGTGGTAGCCCGGCTTGGCCTTCTCGAACGCCTGCTTGGCCAGCTCCAGCCCCTTCGGGGTCTTCACCAGTTCAGCGTAGATCGGCAGGATCAGCTTGCGACGGCCGACACGCTCGATGAACGCAGCAGCCGCTTCATTGGCCTGCTCGTAGCCGCTGCGGATGGTCAGCGGGTACCAGCGCATGGCGATCTCGCCATTCGGGGTGCCAGTGAAGTGGAACGCCTTGTCCAGCGTGGCCAGCTTGTCCAGCGGCTGGGTAGCACCCAGGCCGTCGATGAAGCGGACCCACTCCTGGGTGCTCCACTCGGCAATCACCTGGCTGCTCGGCACGGTGCCGGCGCTGGCGAAGGCGATGCGCGCGGTATCGACGCTGCTGAAATTGCGCGACTGGGCCTTGGCTGCGAACGCCGGAATGCCCGGCTCGTCCAGCCACGCCTTCAGTTCGGCCTCGGTCACCGCCGACGGATTCTTCGGCAGCAGGTTCTTCTTCAGGTACTCGACGAACTGGTCGGTGTTGGCGCTCTGGAAGGCGTGGTCATCGAACCAGCCGCGCAGGAACGGGTCGAAGGTTTCGCGGCCGAAGCGCTGTTCCAGGAATTCCAGGAACCACGAACCCTTGACGTAGGCCACCTGGCTCAGGGCTTCGTCCGGGTCACGTTCGTTCAGCGGCGGCAGCGCCAACGCTTGGTCGGCCGGGCTCATGTCCTTCACTTCGGCCAGCAGATCAGTCTGGTCGATCTGCTTTTCCATTTCGGCCATCTCCTTGCCATACAGGGCTTCGGTGATGCGGCCCTGGACGTAGGTGGTGAAGCCTTCGTTGAGCCAGATGTCCTTCCAGCTGGCGTTGGTCACCAGGTTGCCCGACCAGCTGTGCGCCAGTTCATGGGCGACCAAAGAGACCAGCGACTTGTCGCCGACGATCACGGTCGGCGTGGCGAAGGTCAGGCGCGGGTTTTCCATGCCGCCGAACGGGAACGACGGCGGCAGCACCAGCATGTCGTAGCGGCCCCAGCGGTATTCGCCGTACAGCTTCTCGGCGGCACCGATCATCTTCTCGGTGTCTTCGAATTCCTTGGCGGCCTTGTTGACCATGGTCGGCTCGGCCCAGACGCCGGAGCGGCCGGAGATCGGCTCGAACACCAGGTCGCCGGCGGCGATGGCCAGCAGGTAGGACGGAATCGGCTGCGGCATCTTGAAGGTGTAGTCACCGTCACGCGCGGCCTTGGGATCGTTGTCGGCGCTCATCAGCACCATCACGTCCGGGCGCGAGACCACGTGCGCGCTGTAGGTGAAGCGCACGCTCGGGGTGTCCTGCAACGGTACCCAGGAACGGGCGTGGATCGCCTGCGACTGGCTAAACATGAAGGGCAGCTTCTTGCCCTCGGTCATCGACGGCGCCAGCCACTGCAGGCCCGAAGCCGTCGGTGCGGTGTGGTAGGTCACCTCGACCTTGGCCGGCTGTTCCGGGGTTTCGATGGTCAGCTTGCTGCCGAACACCTTGTCGGCCGGGGCCAGCACGAACTGCAGCGGGCTGCGCGCGCCGTCGGCGGCGATCGCTTCGACCTTGGCGATGCTCAGCTCGCGGGTGTCCAGCACCAGCTGCCTGGCGTCCTTCTGCTTCCATTCCAGGGTGTAGGTGGCGGTGCCGCCGATCTGCTTCTGGTCGAAGTCCAGCTTCAGGTCCAGCGCGATGTCCTTGACGACGACCTTGTCCGGCTCGGCGTACGAGCTTTCATCGTGGCTGCGGTTTTCGGCGTTCACGGGGGCGGCGGGAGCCTTCTGGGCAGTCGGGGCGGCGGCGGGTGCGGCCGCCTCCTGGGAGCAGCCGGCGGCCAGGGCCACGGCCAGCGGAAGGAGCATCAGCGGATTGCGCATGAATCGGGACCGTTACGGGGAACAAACCCCAATGGTACCTCTCCCCCGGCCGGGAAGCGTTGCGCGGTGCGGGGTAATGGCCGACCCCGCGATGGCCCGGCAGGTGCCAACCTTGGTTGGCACGGATCCATCATCGCTCGCGCCACGTGCCGACCTTGCTGCTTCTGGCAGGTGCCAACCTTGGTTGGCACGGACCGGTCAGCGCTCGCGGGCGGGCGTGTGCCAACCAAGGTTGGCACCTACCAGGACCGTGCCGGGACGTTGCGTGGTAGCGCCGGGCCATGCCCGGCGACCGTCAAGGCTTACAGCTTGTAGCCGGAGTGGATCGAGACGATGCCGCCGGTCAGGTTCTTGTAGTGGCAGCGCTCGAAGCCGGCCTGCCCCATCATCGCCTTCAGTTCTTCCTGCGGCGGATGCTTGCGGATGCTCTCGGCCAGGTACTGGTAGCTGTCCGAATCGTTGGCGAACAGCTTGCCCAGCTTCGGCAGGATCTTGAACGAGTGGAAGTCGTAGATCGGCTTGAACCAGTCGGCGGTGACTTCGGAGAACTCCAGCACGCGGGCCTGGCCACCCACCTTCAGCACGCGGTACATCTCGCGCAGGCCGGCGTCCTTGTCGGTCACGTTGCGCAGACCAAAGGCGATGGTCACCAGGTCGAAGCTGTTGTCCGGGAACGGCAGGGCCTCGGCGTTGCACTGCACGTAGTCCAGGCCCAGCACCAGGCCGCGGTTGGTCAGGCGGTCACGGCCGACCGACAGCATGCCGGCGTTGATGTCGCCCAGCACCACCGAGCCCTCGGCACCGACGCGCTCCTTCAGCAGCGCGGCGATATCGCCGGTGCCACCGGCCAGATCGAGCACGCGGTCACCCGGCTTCACCTGCGCGGTGGCGACGTAGTAGCGCTTCCATGCCCGGTGCACGCCCATGCTCATCAGGTCGTTCATCAGGTCGTAGTTGCGCGCGACCGACGTGAACACCTGGCCGACCAGCTTCTGCTTGTCCTTGGCGTCAACGTCGCGGAACCCGAAATGGGTGGTACCGGATTTGTAGGGGGATTCGCTCATGCCCCCGATTATCGCACCGCCGGGCCCCTGCGGGGAACGCTGGCCGTATCATGGCGCCCCACGACCTACCGGAGCCCCGCATGATCACCACGCCCGACTACCAGGCCCTGCTGCAGACCGCCATTGCCGAAGCCCGCCAGGGCCTGGCCGAAGGCGGTGTGCCGATCGGCGCGGCGCTGTACCACAACGACGGCCGCCTGCTCGGCTGCGGCCACAACCGCCGCGTGCAGGAAGGCGACCCGTCCGTGCATGGCGAGACCGACGCCTTCCGCAAGGCCGGCCGCCAGCGCCGCTACCAGGACACCATCATGGTCACGACCCTGGCCCCGTGCTGGTACTGCTCGGGCCTGGTGCGGCAGTTCAACATCGGCACGGTGGTGGTCGGCGAATCGCGCACTTTCCAGGGCGGCATCGACTGGCTGCGGGAAAACGGCGTCAACGTGATCGACCTGGACAGCCAGGAATGCGTGGACCTGCTTGGCGGTTTCATTGCGCAACATCCGGAAATCTGGAACGAAGACATCGGCGAATGAGCATCCGCCACGGCTGTTGAGCCCGCCTTGATGAACGCTTCAGTGCCGGCACAGCCTTGTGCCGGCAGCGTCTGCACGCTTCAACGTGAACTGCTGCGCAGTCAGCTGCGTGCGGTCAACACGCGCCACTAACATCCTGCTGCGCAGCGACGTCTAGGGTGGAATGCAACCGGGCCCCCGCCCCGGATTGGAGCCGACCATGCAAGCGCATGCCGTACGTCCTCTCAGTGACCCGGCCCTGGCCGCGATCTGGAGCCGACTGCAGCAGCAATACGCACTGCACCAGCGCAGTGCCCCGTTCTGGAGCGCCTACCAGGACATGCAGCAGGATCTGCTGCACGACCATCCCCGCGACCTGGTGCGCCTGTGCAATGCGATGGCCGCCATGGCCGAACGCCTGGGTGCGGTTGAACACGCACAGCTGCTGCGCCATCGCCACGCTGGCTGCACATCACGCTGACGCGGCATGCACCGCCGCCCGGGCCACACTGTAATGGGCCCCCACTCCCTTCACCTCCAACCGATTGGATCGTCATGCACGCTGAAGTTCCCGCCATTCCCCCTGTCATCAATGTCGATGCGGAGCTGGATTACTGGCGCCGCCAGCACGCCGATGGCGCACTCGCGCACACCTCGTTCGGCACCTATGTCCCGTGGATCAAGTTCGCCTGTGATTCGCTGATCACCCAGCCACGCGCCAGCAACGCCCAGCGCGATGAGCTGTTCCAGACCCAGTACGCCCTGCAGATCATGCCGCGCCTGAGTGAAGCGCAGGCCCGCGAATTCGTCGAACGCTGCTGGCAGCACGTCTACCTGGCCAGCCCGGTACGCAGCCAGGAAGCACCGCGCCTGCGCGCCTGAGTCCACGCCTGCTGCACGGCACCTGCACGGCCATGTGCCGATGATCGTCGCCATTCCCGTGGAACGATGACGATGAGCGCAAGGAACCTGTTCAATACGATCGCCAAGAAGGCCGCGGCCGCCACCGGCTCGCCGTGGACCTTCCTGGCCGCAGTATCGATCGTCGTGCTGTGGGGCATCAGTGGCCCCATATTCAAGTTCAACGACACCTGGCAGCTGGTGATCAACACCGGCACCACCATCATCACCTTCCTGATGGTGTTCCTGATCCAGCACACGCAGAACTCGGACACCGCGGCGATGCAGATCAAGCTGGACGAGCTGATCCGCGCCACCGCCGAGGCCAACAACGAGCTGCTGGACCTGGAAGAGCTGGACGAAGAGCGCCTGGAAGAGATCCGCGCCGAGTACGAAAGGATGGCGCGCGAAGCCGGCGACGCGCTGACGCGGGTACGCGCCTGCCGCACCGAGCGGCGCGACGACGAAGCGGTGTGACGGCAGCAACGCTCGCCGGGCATGACCCGGCGCTACCGGGAATTTCCACCCTCTGGTAGCGCCGGGCCATGCCCGGCGAGTGCGCAGCGCGGAACGCAGCAGACACCGTGAACACCCAACGGGAAAGCCGCCGGGCACGGCCCGGCGCTACCGGGAATTCCCCCTCTGGTAGCGCCGGGCCATGCCCGGCGAGCGCGCAGCGCGGAACGCAGCAGACACCGTGAACACCCAACGGGAAAGCCGCCGGGCATGGCCCGGCGCTACCGCAGTGTGCACATACGGATGGCGCTCAACCAGCGCGCAGACTGGAGGATCCCCACAAGAATCAGTGGCGATTGCCGATGCCAGCAGACACGCTGTTCCAACAGACTGGCTTCATGTCCAGTCGTCATCTTGCTCGTGGCCGCGATTCCCGGGTCGATAGCTGCTATGTGCTCAGCACTGTCGTACGCCAGCGGCGTCGGGTTTTCGAAGACCCCGACCATGCCGCATGCCTGCTGGAAGCGCTGCGGTTCGTGGAACGTGCAGGCATGAGCCACTCGTTTGCCTGGGTCATCATGCCCGATCATCTCCATTGGCTGGTGCAACTGCGCAGTGGAACACTTGCCCGACTGATGGGAACGGTGAAGTCACGCAGCAGCAGACACTTGGGGCAACAGTTCGGAGTGGATACACCGCTTTGGCAGCCCAGCTACTTTGACCATGCGGTGCGTCATGAGGAAGCCTTGAGGCGTCACGCTCTCTACATCCTGGGCAATCCCATTCGGGCGGGACTCACCAGCCAATTGAATGAGTATTCCTTTGCGTGGTGCCGCTGGTCGATGCGGTAGCGCCGGGCCATGCCCGGCGAGCGCGAAGCGCGGAACACAGCAGACACCGTGAACACCGAACGGGAAAGCCGCCGGGCATGGCCCGGCGCTACCGGAATCAGAGCGGCTTAGCCGCAAGCGCGGAACGCATCAGACACTGTGAACACCGAACAGGAAAGCTGCCGGGCATGGCCCGGCGCTACCGGAATCGGAGCGGCTTAGCCGCAAGTGCGGAACGCATCAGACACTGTGAACACCGAACAGGAAAGCCGCCGGGCATGGCCCGGCGCTACCGGAATCAGAGCGGCTTACCCGCGCTCGTGCCAGCCGCCGCCCAGCACCTTGTACAGCGTGATGCGGTTGGCCTGCTGCGCCAGCTGTGTCTGCAGCTGGCTCTGCTGCGCGTTGTAGGCGGTACGACGTGCATCCAGCAGGGTGACGAAGCTGTCCAGGCCCGCGTCATAGCGCGCCTGCGACAGGCGGTTGGCCTGCTCGGCCGCTTCCACCAGGCGCTGCTGCGAGGCCGCCTGTTCATCCAGGCTGACATTCAATGCCAGCGCATCGGCGGTTTCGCGGAAACCACTCTGGATCGACTTTTCGTACTGCGCCAGCGCGATATCGCGGTCGGCGTTGGCCACGGCCAGGTTCGCGCGCAGCTTGCCGCCCTGGAAGATCGGCAAGGTAATCTTCGGCAGGAAGCTCCACACCCGCGTACCGCTGTCGAACAGGCCGGACAATTCACCCGAGCCACTGCCGATGCTGCCGGTCAGCGAGATGCTGGGGAAGAAGGCAGCGCGTGCGGCACCGATGTTGGCATTGGCTGCCAACAGCTGATGCTCCGCCGCCATGATGTCCGGGCGCTGCAGCAGCACGTCGCTGGGCAGGCCAGCCGGCGGTGGTGCCAACGCAAGCACCTGCGGCGCGATGCTGTCCGGCAACAGCGCCGGATCCAGCTGGCCACCGGCCAGCAGCGCCAGCGCGTTGCGGTCCTGGGCCAGCTGTCCACGCAGGCGTGCGGCATCGGTACGCGCGGTTTCCACCAGGGTGCGGGTCTGGGTCAGTTCCAACCCTGAACTGCCACCGCGCTCATGGCGCGCTTCGGCCAGGCGCAGCGAATCCTCATAGGTCTTCACCGTGGCTTCGGCGATTTTCAACTGTTGCGCGTCGGCACCGTAGGTCAACCACGCGGTGGCGGTCTCGGCCACCAGGCTCAGCTGCGCGTTGCGGCGGTTGGCGGCTACAGCGAAGTACTGCTGCAGCGCGGCTTCGCTCAGGTTGCGCACGCGGCCGAACAGGTCCAGTTCGAACTCGGCCACGCCGACGCCCGCGCTGAACTGCTCGGTGACCGGCACGTCGCCACCGCGGCGGTCCATCTGCCCGGTCACGGCCACGGCCGGCACCCGGTCTGCGCGCTGCACGCGATACTGGCCACGCGCCTTTTCGACGTTGAGCACGGCCACGCGCAGGTCGCGGTTGTTGTCCAGCGCCTGGCCGATCACCTGCTGCAGGCGCTCGTCGGTGAAGAAGTCACGCCAGCCGACCGCGGCCGCATCGGCCACTTCGCCTTGCGCGGCTTCAGCCGGCCACTGCGACGGAATGGCCGGGGCCACTGCGGTGTTCTTCGGCGCCAGGGTGCCGCAGCCGGCAAGCGCCAGTGCCGCAGCGATGGAGAGGAACAGAGATGCACTTTTCATTGGAATGACTTCCATCGGTACTGCCGGATGGCAGGAGGTAGTGCCGGCCGCTGGCCGGCAACCTCATTGGATTCACATCAAGCGAGCAGCAGCTGCCGGCCAGCGGCCGGCACTACCGTTTCGAATCAGCTGGTGGCGTTGCGCTTCTTGAACACGCGCTGCACCACGACGAAGAACAGCGGCACGAAGAACACGCCGAGTACGGTGCCGACCACCATGCCACCGAGCACGCCGGTGCCGATCGCCTGCTTGGCGCCGGAGCCGGCACCGCTGGAGATCGCCAGCGGCAGCACGCCCATGCCGAAGGCCAGCGAGGTCATGATGATCGGGCGCAGACGGTCGCGGACCGCGTGCATCGTCGCTTCGATCAGCCCCGCGCCCTTCTCCAGATGCTCCTTGGCGAACTCGACGATCAGGATCGCGTTCTTGCTGGTCAGGCCCACCGTGGTCAGCATCGCCACCTGGAAATAGATGTCGCGCTCCATGCCACGGAAGGTGTTGGCCAGCACCGCACCGAGAATACCCAGCGGCGCCACCAGCAGCACCGAGGTCGGCACGCTCCAGCTTTCATACAACGCGGCAAGGCACAGGAACACGATCATCAGCGACAGGGTGTACAGCAGCGGCGTCTGCGAGCCCGCCTGGCGCTCCTGGTAGGACATCGCCGTCCACTCGACGCCGAAGCCCGCCGGCAACTGCTTGGCCAGCTGTTCGATCTCGGCCATGGCATCACCGGACGCCACGCCCGGGGCCGGCTCGCCCTGGATTTCGGTAGCCGACACGCCGTTGTAGCGTTCCAGGCGCGGCGAGCCGTAGTCCCAATGCTTGCTGGCGAAGGCGCTGAACGGAACCATCTCGCCCTTGTCGTTCTTCACCGACCAGAGATCGAAGTCCTCCGGCACCATGCGGAACGGCTGGTCAGCCTGCACGAACACGCGCTTGACGCGGCCGCGATCGATGAAGTCATCGATGTACGAGCTGCCCCACGCGGTGGCCAGGGTGGTGTTGACCTGGTCGATCGACAGGCCCAGCGAGCTGGCCTTGGCCACATCGATATCGATGCGGAACTGCGGCGTGTCTTCCTGGCCGTTCGGTCGCACGTTGGCCAGCTTCTTGCTGCCGGCCGCCAGGCCCAGCAGCTGGTTGCGGGCCGCCAGCAATGCCTCGTGACCCTGGCCGCTGTTGTCCTTCAGGAAGAAGGTGTAGCCGGAAGCCGTACCCAGTTCCGGAATGGCCGGCGGCGGGAAGGCAAAGATGAAGGCATCCTTGATCTGCCCCAGCGCGGCCATCGCACGTCCGGTGATCGGCATCACACCGTTGTCGGCGTCACGATCCTTCCAGTCCTTCAGCTTGACGAAGGCCATGCCCGCGTTCTGGCCCATGCCGGCGAAGCTGAAGCCCTGCACCGAGAACACCGATTCGACGGCACCCTTCTCGTTTTCCATGAAGTGCTTTTCGAGCGCGGCGATCGATTCCAGCGTGCGCTCCTGGGTTGCGCCCACCGGCGCCTGCACCAGCGCCATCAGCACGCCCTGGTCTTCGTTGGGCAGGAACGAGCTGGGCAGGCGCACGAACAGCACGCCCATCAGCAGGAACAGCGCGGCCACGATGCCCATGAACCGCCACGGACGGTGCAGGATGCCGCGCACGCCGCGCTGGTAGCTCTCGCTGGTGCGGTCGAAGCCACGGTTGAAGCCGTTGAAGAAGCGACCGGCGAACCCGCGGTGGGCGACATGGTGCTCACCCTTCTTCAGCGGCTTGAGCATGGTGGCGCACAGCGCCGGGGTCAGCACGATCGCGACCAGCACCGACAACGCCATCGCCGAGACGATCGTCGCCGAGAACTGCCGGTAGATCACGCCGGTGGAGCCGCTCATGAAGGCCATCGGCACGAACACCGCCGACAGCACCAGGCCGATGCCCACCAGCGCGCCGGTGATCTGGCTCATCGACTTGCGGGTGGCTTCCAGCGGCGACAAGCCCTCTTCGGACATGATGCGCTCGACGTTCTCCACCACCACGATGGCATCGTCCACCAGCAGGCCGATGGCCAGCACCATCGCGAACATGGTCAGCATGTTCACCGAGAAGCCCAGCACCGACAGCACGCCGAAGGTACCCAGCAACACCACCGGCACGGCGATGGTCGGGATCAGGGTGGCGCGGAAGTTCTGCAGGAACAGGTACATCACCACGAACACCAGCACGATCGCTTCGAGCAGGGTCTGCACCACGCCCTTGATCGACACGCGCACGAACGGGGTGGTGTCGTACGGGATCTCGGCCTTCAGGCCGGCCGGGAAGAAGCCTTCCAGTTCCTTCAGCGTTTCATCAACACCGGCAGCGGTATCCAGCGCGTTGGCGCCGGTGGCCAGGGTGACCGCCAGGCCGCTGGCCGGCTGCCCGTTGTAGCGGGTGACGAAGTCGTACGACTCGGCGCCCAGCTCGACGCGGGCTACATCGCCCAGGCGCAGTTCGGCACCGTCCTGCGCACCGCGCACGATGATGTTGCGGAACTGTTCCGGGGTCTGCAGGCGCGACTGCGCGTTGATGGTGGCGTTGAGCTGCTGGCCCTTCACCGACGGCGCACCACCCAGCTGGCCGATGGCCACCTGCGCGTTCTGTGCCTTCACCGCAGCGACCACTTCCGGCACCGACATGCCGTAGGTGTGCAGCTTGTTCGGGTCCAGCCAGATGCGCATGGCGTACTTGCCACCGAACACCTGGATGTTGCCCACGCCCGGAACGCGGCTGAGACGGTCCACGACGTTGGAACCAACGTAGTCGGCGATGTCGTTGGCATCCATGCTGCCGTCTTCGGACACGAACGCGATGACGTTCAGGAAGCCCGAGCTGGACTTGGCCACGTTGATGCCCTGCCGCTGCACTTCCTGCGGCAGCAGCGGCATCGCCAGCTGCAGCTTGTTCTGCACCTGCACCTGGGCGATGTCGGGGTTGGTCCCGCTCTCGAAGGTCAGGGTGATGGTGGCCTGGCCATTGGACGAACTGTTGGAGGAGAAATAGATCAGGCCATCAAGGCCCTTCATGTTCTGCTCGATGATCTGCGTCACCGAGTCTTCGACCACCTTGGCCGAAGCACCCGGGTAGCTGGCGCTGATTTCCACCGCCGGCGGTGCGACGTTGGGGTACATCGAGATCGGCAGCTTGAACAGGGCCAGGCCGCCGGCGAGCATGATGATGATCGCGATGACCCACGCGAAGATGGGTCGATCGATGAAGAAACGTGCCATGGAGTTCTCCGCTTACTTCGCGCCTGCGGCCGCAGCTGCAGGTTGGGCGGCGGCCGGCTTGGCCGGGGCGGCGCCCTGTTCGGTGGCATTCACGGGCATGCCCGGGCCGATCTTCTGCAGGCCTTCGACGATGACCTTGTCGCCGGCCTTCAGGCCGTCCTCGACCAGCCACTTGTCGCCGACGGTGCGGCTGACCTTGACCGGGCGCACTTCGACCTTGTTGTCCTTGCCGACCACCATTGCACTGGTATCACCCTTCGGATCGCGGGCGATGCCCTGCATCGGCACCAGCACCGCATCGCTGCGCACACCGCCGCCGATCACCGCGCGCACGTACATGCCCGGCATCAGCAGGCCATCGGGGTTGTCGACCCTGACCCGCAGCGCGAAGCTGCCGGTGGCCGGATCGACGCTGACTTCGGAGAACTCCAGCGTTCCCTTGTGTTCGAAGGTGCTGCCGTCTTCCATCAGGATGCTGACCGGCGTCTGCTGGTTGTCCTGCAGGCGGCCGGCGGCCAGTTCGCGGCGCAGCTGCAGCAGCTCGGCCGAGGACTGGGTCAGGTCGACGTAGATCGGGTCCAGCTGCTGCACGGTTGCCAGCGCCGTGGCCTGGCCGGCGCTGACCAGCGCGCCCTGGGTGACGCTGGACTTGCCGATACGGCCGCTGATCGGCGCGGTGATGCGCGCATAGCCGAGGGTCACGTTGGCGGCATCCAGTGAGGCCTTGGCGGCGCCGACATCGGCCTCTGCCTGCTTCTGCGCGGCCACGGCGTTTTCCAGATCCTGCTGGCTGACCGCGTCGACCTTGGCCAGTTCGGTGATGCGCTTGGCGCTCAGCCGCGCCGCATTGGCGGTGGCTTCGGCGCGGGCCAGCTGTGCACGCGCACTGTTGGCCTGGGCGCGGTAGCTGGCGTCCTCGATCTGGTACAGCGGCTCGCCGGCCTTGACCATCCCACCCTCGGTGAACAGGCGCTTGGCGACGATGCCGTTGACCTGCGGGCGCACTTCGGCCACCAGGAAGGCGTTGGTGCGGCCCGGCAGCTCACGGGTTAGCCCGACGGTCTCGGACTTCAGCGTGACCACGCTGACCTGGCCCGGTCCCTGTTCGGGTGCCTGGGGTTGGCCGCCGCAGGCAGCGACGGTGGCAGCGATCGCCAGCGACAACGCGAAGGGTCGGATTCGGCTCAGCAACATGATGGGAATGGCTCTTGAAGGGAGGGATCTCAGCAGGTGCTGATACGACGGCCCTCCCCTTGCAGGAGTGAAGACCGCGCGGACAGCGCCCACCCGCGTGAAGTGGGAGCCAGGACAGGCCTGCCACGCACACGACGGGAATGATGGGAGGGAAATATACATACATGCGTGTTTGTTTGTAAAGCGGTACAATTCAGCCACGTTTCACCCGCACTCGTACCCGCTCATGGCCCGCAAAACCAAAGAGGACACCCAGGCAACCCGCGAAGGCATCCTGGATGCCGCCGAAGCCTGTTTCCACGAACACGGCGTGGCCCGGACCACGCTGGAGATGATCGGTGCCCGCGCCGGCTACACCCGCGGCGCCGTGTACTGGCATTTCAAGAACAAGGGCGAGGTGCTGACCGCGATCGTCGAACGGGTGCACCTGCCCTTCATGCAGGAGCTGGAGCGCACCTCCACCGACCAGCGCGACACGCCGGTGCATGACCTGCGCGCGGTGATGATCCACTCGTTCATCGAGCTGTCCGAGGACGAGCGCCTGCGCAAGACCATGGAGATCATGCTGCGCAGCGATGCCTCGGCCGACACCAGGGTGCTGACCGAACTGCAGCAGAGCGGTTTCCGCGATGCCCTGGACCGGATGGAACGCGCCCTGCGCCGTGCCCAGGACCTGGGCCAGCTGCGCGACGGCGCCGACCCGAAGATCGCCGCGCGCATGCTGCACGCCACCGTGCTCGGCGTGCTGCACGGGGCGATGGTCGAACCGGACCTGATGGACCTCAAGCGCGACGGCATGCTGGCGCTGGACATGACCCTGGCCGCCTACGTGAAGGAAGGCGTGTTCGTACCGGGTTCGGTACCCGAGCCGCTGCCGGAGGCGTGACGGCGCCGCCGGGCATGGCCCGGCGCTACCGCAGATTCGGCCACAAAGGCAGCGCCGGGCCATGCCCGGCGAGTACGAAACGGGTCGGAGCCCTCGCCATGGCGAGGGATCCGACCCTGCATAACGAAAAAGGCCGCCTTTCGGCGGCCTTTTCGCATTCCCGGTTACAGGATGTAACGGCTCAGGTCCGGGTCCTGCACCAGTTCACCCAGGTGCGCATCGACATAGGCACTGTCGATGGCCAGGGTTTCACCATCGCGGTCCGGTGCTTCGTAGCTGAGCGAATCCAGCAGGCGCTCCAGCACGGTATGCAGGCGGCGCGCACCGATGTTCTCCTGGCGCTCGTTCACCTGGAAGGCGATCTCGGCCAGGCGGTCGATGGCATCGGTGGTGAAGCTGACCTTGACGCCTTCGGTGGCCAGCAGCGCTTCGTACTGCTTGGTCAGCGCAGCCTTCGGCTCGGTCAGGATGCGCACGAAATCAGCCTTGCTCAGCGCACCCAGCTCCACGCGGATCGGGAAGCGACCCTGCAGTTCCGGGATCAGGTCGCTGGGCTTGGCCAGGTGGAACGCACCCGATGCGATGAACAGGATGTGGTCGGTCTTGATCGTGCCGTACTTGGTGGACACGTTGGAACCTTCCACCAGCGGCAGCAGATCGCGCTGCACGCCTTCGCGCGAGACATCGCCACCGCCCACGTTGTCACCCCGCTTGGCGACCTTGTCGATCTCGTCGATGAACACGATGCCGTGCTGTTCACAGGCTTCGATCGCAGCGGTGCGGATGTCATCCTCGTTGACCAGCTTGCCGGCCTCTTCTTCCTGCAGCAGCGGGCGCGCGGCCTTGATGGTCAGCGTGCGCTTGTGGGCCTTGGCGCCACCACCGAGGTTGGCGAACATCGACTTCAGCTGCTGGCCCATTTCCTCCATGCCCGGCGGGGTCATGATGTCCATGCTGACGTTGGCGGTCAGGTCGAGCTCGATCTCGCGATCGTCCAGCTCGCCGTTGCGCAGCATCTTGCGGAACTTGATGCGGGTCTCGTTGTCCTGCGCCGACGGTTCGTTGCGCGCAGCCTCCGGGTCGAAGCCGATGCCACCGCTGCGGCGCGGCAGCAGCGCATCGAGGATGCGGTCTTCGGCGCGCTCTTCGGCCTGCGTGCGCACGCGCACCTTGGCCTGCTCGCGGTACAGCTTGACCGCGGTATCGGCCAGGTCACGGATGATCTGCTCGACATCCTTGCCGACATAGCCGACTTCGGTGAAGCGGGTCGCTTCGACCTTGACGAACGGCGCGTTGGCCAGCGTGGCCAGGCGGCGCGCGATCTCGGTCTTGCCGACGCCGGTCGGGCCGATCATCAGGATGTTCTTGGGCATGACCTCGTTGCGCAGCTCGGGCTGCAGCTGCATGCGGCGCCAGCGGTTGCGCAGGGCGATGGCGACCGCGCGCTTGGCGTCGTGCTGGCCGACGATGTGCCGGTCCAGTTCCTGCACGATCTCGCGCGGGGTCATGGTGGCGGAGGAAACTTCGATCTTGTGCGGCATGGGTGTGCTCACGAATGCGTTGTCGGTAGCGCCGGGCCATGCCCGGCGGATCAGGAATGCGTGTGACGGTTCCCCGTCACAACTCCTCGACCACCACGTTGCGGTTGGTGTAGATGCAGATGTCACCGGCGATGTTGATCGCTTCGCTGGCGATGGTGCGTGCATCCAGTTCGGTGTGCGCCATCAGCGCGCGTGCAGCGGACAGCGCATACGAACCACCGGAACCGATGGCGATGATGCCGTCCTCCGGCTCGATCACGTCGCCGGTGCCGCTGATGATCAACGAGGTTTCCTTGTCGGCCACCGCCAGCAGGGCTTCGAGCTTGCCGAGGCGGCGCTCGGTGCGCCAATCCTTGGCCAGTTCCACCGCGGCACGCTGCAGCTGGCCATGCTTTTCCAGCTTGGCTTCGAACAGCTCGAACAGGGTGAAGGCATCGGCGGCGGCACCGGCAAAGCCGGCCAGCACCTGGCCATCGCGGCCAAGGCGGCGGACCTTGCGTGCGTTGCCCTTCATCACCGTGTGGCCGAGGGTGACCTGGCCGTCGCCGGCAATGGCCACGTGCTCGCCGCGACGAACGCAGACGATGGTGGTGGCGTGGAAAACGGTGGGATTCTGACTGGGGTCCATGCGGCCTCCGATAGCTGTTCACGGGACATGGGGACAGCCGCCGAAGCGATCAAGCCCGCGCCGATAGCTGCCGTTCAGCGCTTGGCATGCGATGGCCGGTCCGGATTGGGTTCAATGCCCCATGCCACGTACCAGTCCTCACCCTGCGTCTCGATCGGGTGCTGGGTGCGGCCCGAGCCGTTGCCACAGGCCAGTGCGTCGGCAGCGCAGTAACGGTCGCAGCCCCAGCAGATGCGCTCGGGATGATTGGGACGCAGCGGAATGGGCTTTGCCATGGTCGGCATCTCGTCGTGGCCTGCGGCCACGATGCACCGGCGACCACTGCCCCCGCCCTGATCCAGATCAAGCGGCGGCCGTTCCGGTAGCGCCGGGCCATGCCCGGCGAGCGCGCAGCGCGGGCGGCGGCGCATACACGCCACATGGATCGCACAGCCGCCCGGCATGGCCCGGCGCTACCCCCCCGTGTCGGGCGGGTCTTTGCGACGTTTCGCGCGCGGATGCGCGGCATCGTAGACCTTGGCCAGATGCTGGAAATCCAGGTGGGTGTAGATCTGCGTGGTGGCGATGTCGGCATGGCCGAGCAGTTCCTGCACACCGCGCAGGTCACCGGAGGATTCCAGGATGTGGCTGGCGAAACTGTGCCGCAGCATGTGCGGGTGCACGTGCTTGAACAGGCCCTGGCGCTGCGCCAGCTGGCGGATGCGGATCTGCACCGCGCGCTGGCTGATCGGCCCGTTGCGGCCGGGAAAAACCGGTGTGGCGCCACCACCGCCACTTTCGCTGCGCCAGGTCAGCAGCGCTTCGCGTGCCGGCTTTCCGAAGGGGACGCGACGTTGCCGGTTGCCCTTGCCCATCACGTTGACCAGGCCGCTGGCGAAATCCAGATCGCGCCAGGTCAGCGCACAGACTTCGCTCAAGCGCAGGCCGGAGGAATAGAACAGCTCCAGCAGCGCGCGGTCACGACGACCCAGCTCGCCTTCCGGTTCCAGTTCAACCAGCTGCACGGCTTCATCGGCGTCGAGCACCTGCGGCAGCCGTCGCGGCGCACGCGGCGCCTTCAGTGTCGCTGCCGGGCTGGCCTCGATGCGGCCATGCTTGAGCAGCCAGGCATAGAAGCTGCGGCAGGCCGACAGCCGGCGTTGCAGGCTCTTGGCCGACAGGCCGCGGCGGTGTTCGTCGGCAACGAACTGGCGCACCGCATCGGTATCCAGCGCCTCCACGGCCACCCCGCGGGGTTCGGCCCACACCGACAACGCATCCAGGTCGCGGCGGTAGGCGTCGAGCGTATGCGCCGACATCCGCCGCTCCACCTGCAGGTGCTGCAGGAACGCCTGCACCGCGCTCATCGTCGTCGTTTCCCGCTCAATCCGCGAAGCGCTTGAGCCCGGTCACCAGGGCCTCGCCCATCATCCGCAGGAACAGCGTGCCCATGCCGGGATAGAAGCGGTTCGGATCATGGCTGCCCACCGCGATCAGGCCAACACCCGGCAGCGGCAGCAGCGCGGTGGTCTGCACCTCCTCGCTGCGCGCGCCGTACAGCACCGCGTTCTTGTCGCTGTGCAGGCGGCCGCAGATCGGCTCACCATCCTTCAGGCAGTCGCGGAACGGGCCCAGCTGCGCATCATCGGCAGCCAGCACCTGCAGCCACTCGGCCTGCTCCAGCCCGGCCACCGGCGCATGCACGACCAGCCGCACCAGATCGCCGGCGAAGTCTTCCTGCAGTGACGCCGCCATCGCGCGCAGCGTGTCGGCGGCGTTGTCCTGCTTCATCAGGGCCAGGGTGAGCTGATGCGTGCGCACCGCCAACCGCTCGTTGACCTGCGCGGTCGCGCCCAGGTCGGCCAACCGTCGCGCCAGCTCGCGGTTCTTCTCGCGCAGCACTTCCAGCTGGTAGCTGGCCAGCGATGCGGTCGGGCCGTCATCGCGTGGCACCACCAGGGTCAGCGCCAGGTCCGGGAACTGCTTGAGGAAACCCGGATGGCGCCGCAACCAGGCGGCGACTTCATGGGCACCGAGCTTGTCGACGGTCTCAGTCATGCGATCCACTCCCCTTCGAAGACGAATGCGGTCGGGCCCGCCATCACCACCGGCTGGCCATCGCCCGGCCACTGGATGCGCAGGTCGCCACCAGGCAGGCTGATGCGCGCATCGCGCTGCAGGCGGCCGCGATGCATCAGGGTCACTGCCGCCGCGCAGGCGCCACTGCCGCAGGCCAGGGTTTCACCCACGCCGCGCTCGAACACGCGCAGGCGCACATGTTCCGGGCCCATTACCTGGGCGAAGCCAACGTTCACCGACTTCGGGAACGAGGCATGCTGCTGCAGCAGTCCACCCACGCGCTCAACCGGTGCAGCGTCGACCAGGCCGACTTCGATCACCGCGTGCGGATTGCCCATCGACACCGCCGCGAAGCGCACGGTCTCACCCTGCAGTGGCAGCAGGTATTCCTCGCGCGGGTGGGCGAAGCCGATCAGCGGCACCTGCGCCGGATCGAACAGCGGCACGCCCATCGCCACCGCGTACTGGCCATCGCCGAGGACATCCACGGCGTGGCTGGCCAGCGGGCTGTCGATGACGAAGCGATCGCCCTGCGCACTGCCCTCGCGCACCAGCCAGGCAGCGATGCAGCGCGCGCCGTTGCCGCACTGCTCTGAATTGGAACCATCGGCGTTCCAGATGCGGTACGAGGCAACGGAGCCTTCGGCGCGCGGTGGCTCGACGGTCAGGATCTGGTCGCAGCCGACGCCGGTATGGCGATCGGCCAGGCGCGCGGCCAGTTCCGGGGTGGGCGGCGGCGTGCCGTCGCGCAGGTCGATCACTACAAAATCGTTGCCCGCGCCGTGCATCTTGCTGAAGCGCAGGCCGTTGGAAACCGCCTTACTCATTCCCGTCGTCCACCTTCTTGACCGGGTCAGGGGTCACCGACGGACTACCGTCGCGGGGCTCCTGGGTGGCAGCGGGCGTGGTGTCGGTATCGGTGGCCGGTTCGACGGTTTCTTCCACCGGCACCGGCTTCTGCGGCAGCACCAGCGGGCCCTTGTTGCCGCATGCGGCGAGGAACAGCAGCGAGGCCGCTGCCAGCGGAATCAGGATGACATTGCGATGGGGGATGTTCATGCCCCGAGTATAGCCATTGGCGGCTGAGCGGTTGGTGCAGGATGCGGGGCCACGCATCCGCCGGGCATGGCCCGGCGCTGCCGCAACCCGGCACCGTGGCAACGCCGGGCCATGCCCGGCGGGAGAGATCAATCGGCCGGCGGCAGCGGCCGGGTCCACAGCCAGATCGCCACCAAGGTCATGCTGCCGATCGAGAACCACTTCACCCAGGCCACCGGCACGCACCACAGCATGATGCCGGCGCACACCGCCATGGTGATCGTGGCCATCCATTTGCCGTAGCGGCTCACCGCACCATGTGCCTGCCAGTTGGCGATGGCCGGGCCGAAGCGCGGGTGCTGCAGCAGCCAGCCGTGCAGGCGCTCGGAGCCGCGCGAGGCGGCCCAGGCCGAGATCAGGATGAATACGGTGGTAGGCAGCCCCGGCACGAAGATGCCGACGATGCCGGTGCCCAGGCTGGCATAGGCCAGCAGCCACCACGCCCAACGGAACCGCACCGGCCGGGCGGGCGTTGGCAGGTCCTTGGTGGTGGGCGGTTCGGGCGGGCGCATCGCGCAAGGATACCGAGCGCAGGTGGCGGCGGCGATATCACCGCCGCCACGTTGCGTCATTCCGTCGCAGCACCGGCCGCGGGCGTTTCGATGCCCAGCTGCTGCAGCACGAATGCATACGACTCGGACAGTTCGCGGTAACGCTGGAAGCGCCCGGACTTGCCGCCGTGGCCGGCTTCCATGTTGGTGCGGAACAGGATCGGGAAGGTGCTGGTGTTGTCATCACGCAGCTTGGCCACCCACTTGGCCGGTTCCCAGTACTGCACCTGCGAATCCCACAGGCCGGTACCCACGAACAGCGACGGATAGGCCTGCTTTTTCACGTTGTCGTAGGGCGAGTAGGACAGCATGTACTCGTAGTACGGCTTCTGCTCGGGGTTGCCCCACTCGTCGTACTCGTTGGTGGTCAGCGGGATGGTCGGGTCGAGCATGGTGGTGACCACGTCCACGAACGGCACCTGCGCCACCAGCACGCGGTAGTCCTGCGGCGCCTGGTTGGCGATGGCGCCCATCAGCAGGCCACCGGCGCTGCCACCGGACGCGGCGACACGGTCCTTCGCGGCCCAGCCCTGTGCCACCAGGCCACGGGTGACGTCGATGAAGTCGTTGAAGGTGTTCTGCTTGTGCAGCAGCTTGCCGTTCTCGTACCAGTCGCGACCCATTTCCTGGCCACCGCGGATGTGGGCGATGGCGTACACCACGCCACGGTCGAGCAGGCTCACCGCCGTCTGGTTGAAGTAGGGGTCCATCGACATGCCGTAGCTGCCGTAGGCGTACTGGAACAGCGCGCCGGTGCCATCCTTCCTGTAGCCCTTGCGATAGACCAGCGACACCGGCACCTTCACCCCGTCGCGCGCGGTGATCCACACCCGGTCGGTCTCGTACTTCGAGGCGTCATAGCCGATCACCGGCTGCTGCTTCAGCTGGCGACGCTCGCCGGTGGCGGTGTTCAGTTCGTACACCGTGGTCGGCGTGGTCATCGAGGTGTACACGTAGCGCAGCCACGTGGTGTCAGCCTCGGTGTTGTCGCCCAGGCCCATCGAATAGGCCGGTTCGTCGGCCTTTACGTAGTCGTTGCGACCGTCCTTGAACAGCAGGCGGATGCGCTCCAGGCCTTCGGAACGTTCGGCGATGGCGGTGTAGGTATCGAACAGTTCGAAGCCTTCGATGAACACCGCATCGTCATGGGCGATCCAGTCCTTCCACTGCGCACGCGAGGTGGCATCGGTCGGTGCGGTCACCAGCTTGAAGTTCTTCGCGCCATCGTTGGTGCGGATCACCCAGCGGCCATCATAGTGGTCGGCGTCGTACTCCACGTCGCGCTGGCGCGGGGCGAGCACGGTGAACGTGGTCGGGTCGCTGGCCGGCGCGTAGCGCTCTTCGGAGGACACGGTGCTGTGCACGCCGATGGTGATGAAGCGATCGTCGCGGGTGCGGCCGATGCCCATGTAGAAGCTGTCGTCCTTCTCTTCATAGACGACGGTGTCGGCGCTGGCCGGGGTGCCCAGCACGTGCTTCTTCACCCGCACGGTCAGCAGGGTTTCCGGATCGTTCTCGACATACAGCACGGTGCGGTTGTCGTCGGCCCAGACCAGGTCGCCGGAGGTGCCGGTGATCGTATCCGGCAGCACCGCGCCGGTGCGCAGGTCCTTGAAGCGGATGACGTACTGGCGGCGGCCCACGTCATCGTCGGCCCAGGCCAGCAGCTGGTTGTCCTGGCTGACCTCCATCGAGCCGACGCTGAAATAGCCCTTGCCGGCAGCCATCGTGTTGACGTTGAGCAGGACTTCCTCCGGCGCGTCCATGCTGGCCTTGCGGCGCGCATGGATGGGATAGTCCTGGCCGGTTTCGTAGCGGCTGTAGTACCAGTAGCCGCGCTCGCGCGCCGGCACACTGGCATCGTCCTGCTTGATGCGGCCGACGATCTCGCCGTACAGCGCATCCTCCAGCGGCTTCAGCGGTGCCAGCAGCTGGTCGGCGTAGGCGTTCTCGGCCTGCAGGTAGGCCAGCATGGCCTTGTCCTCGCGCTTGTCGTCGCGCAGCCAGTAATAGTCATCGTTGCGGGTCGCGCCGAACGGCGCCTTGACCACGTGCGGACGCTTCTCAACATCCGGCGGAACGGGCGGGGTGGCGGCGGTAGCGGTGCTGGTCATCAGGCTCGCAAGCAACAGGCAGAGAGTGGATTTCATGAAATAAGGCTCCTTGATCGGCAATGCAATGGCGTCCTTGTGCCTGAGTCTGGGTGGCAGGGGGGCTGCGGGCAACCCTGCGGATCGTCATGGACGCGCGGAGGTAGTGCCGGCCGCTGGCCGGCAACGGCAGCAGACTGTTCATCCCGAGGTTGCCGGCCAGCGGCCGGCACTACCGGGACACCCGGCGTACCATGTGGGGCATGAGTACCCTGCCCCACACGCCGGGCTACAGCCGGCGCAGCCACGAAATCGCTCCCTTCCACGTGATGTCCCTGCTGGCCCGCGCACAGGCGCTGGAACAGGCCGGTCACGATGTGATCCATCTGGAGATCGGCGAACCGGACTTCACCACCGCCGAGCCGGTCGTGCGTGCCGGCCAGGCGGCGTTGGCCGCCGGCCACACCCGCTACACCGCCGCACGCGGCCTGCCCGCCCTGCGCCAGGCGATCAGCGGTTTCTATCGCAGTCATTACGGCCTGGATATCGACCCCGAACGCATCCTGGTCACGCCGGGCGGCTCCGGCGCGCTGCTGCTGGCCAGCAGCCTGCTGGTCGACCCCGGCCGCCACTGGCTGCTGGCCGATCCCGGTTATCCGTGCAACCGCCACTTCCTGCGGCTGGTGGAAGGCGGCGCGCAGCTGGTCCCGGTCGGCCCCGAAACGGCCTACCAGTTGACCCCTTCGCTGGTGCAGCAGCACTGGAACGCCGACAGCGTCGGCGCGCTGGTGGCGTCGCCGGCCAATCCCACCGGCACCGTGCTGTCAGCCGATGAACTGGCGGCCCTCTCGGCTTCACTGCATGCGCGCGGCGGCCACCTGGTGGTCGACGAGATCTATCACGGCCTGACCTACGGCCTGGATGCAGCGAGCGTGCTGCAGGTCGATGACAGCGCGTTCGTGCTGAACAGTTTCTCCAAGTACTTCGGCATGACCGGCTGGCGACTGGGCTGGCTGGTGGCGCCACCGGCGGCGGTAACCGACCTGGAGAAGCTGGCGCAGAACCTGTACATCAGCGCTTCGAGCATCGCCCAGCACGCGGCCCTTGCCTGTTTCAGCGACGAGGCGATGGCGATCTTCGAGCAGCGCCGCCAGGCCTTCCAGCAGCGCCGCGACTTCCTGCTGCCGGCGCTGCGCGAGCTTGGCTTCCGCATCGAAGTGGAGCCGCAGGGGGCGTTCTACCTGTACGCCGACGTCAGCGCGTTCACCGATGACGCGCAGGCGTTCTGCGCACACTTCCTGGAAACTGAGCATGTGGCGTTCACCCCGGGCCTGGATTTCGGCTTCCATCGATCGAACCAGCACGTACGCCTGGCCTATACCCAGGAAGTGCCGCGGCTGCAGGAAGCGGTGGAGCGTATCGCGCGCGGGTTGAAACGATTCCGGTAGTGCCGGACCGTGCCCGGCGGATTTTTGCCTCGCGACGCGGCAAAGGAGCCGCCGGGCATGGCCCGGCGCTACCGTTCAACGAATACCCAACGAAAAACGCCGCCCGAGGGCGGCGTTTTTCATTTCATCATTTGCCGCCCAACCGCTCCCACAGGAAGCTGTAGGCCAGTGCGGACATGTGCGCGGCCTGCGCGTTGTTGGCTGCACCGCCATGACCACCTTCGATGTTCTCGTAGTAGGTTACGTCCTTGCCGGCATCGATCATCTTCGCGGCCATCTTGCGGGCGTGGCCCGGATGCACGCGGTCATCGCGGGTGGAGGTGGTGAACAGCACCGGCGGGTAGCTCTTCTTCGCGTCGAACAGGTGGTACGGCGAGAAGGTCTTGATGAACTCCCAGTCGCTGGTGTCCGGGTTGCCGTACTCGGCCATCCACGAGGCGCCGGCCAGCAGGTGGCTGTAACGCTTCATGTCCAGCAGCGGAACCTGCACCACCACCGCACCGAACAGCTCGGGGTACTGGGTCAGCATGTTGCCGGTGAGCAGGCCACCGTTGCTGCCGCCCTGCACGCCCAGGTGCTTGGCAGAAGTGATCTTGCGGGTGACCAGGTCCCGGGCAACCGCGGCCATGTCTTCATAGGCCTTGTGACGGTTCTGCTTCAGCGCCGCCTGGTGCCAGCGCGGGCCGTACTCGCCACCACCACGGATGTTGGCGACCACGTACACGCCGCCCTTCTCCAGCCAGGCGCGGCCCATGCCGCCCGAGTACGACGGGGTCAGCGAAATCTCGAAACCACCGTAGCCGTACAGCAGGGTCGGGTTGGAACCGTCGAGCTTCATCGCCTTGTCGTGCACCACGAAGTACGGCACGCGGGTACCGTCCTTGCTGGTGGCGAAATGCTGCTCGATCACCTTGCCGTCGGCATCGAAGAACGCCGGCATGGTCTTGAGCACTTCCGGTGCCTTGCCGATGTCGGCGATCGCCAGGGTGGTCGGGGTCAGGTAATCGGTGGCGGTCAGCCACACTGCATCGCTGTCATTGCTGTCGACCGCACTGACGCCCAGGGTGCCGAAGGCCGGCGCGCCGACGAAATCGCTCTTCTGCCAGCCCTTGGCGGTCGGAGTCAGCACCGACAGGCGGTTCTTGACGTCGTCCAGCACGTTCAGCACCAGGTGGTTCTTGGTCCACGAGGCACTGGCCAGCGAGGTGGTCGCGGTCGGGGTGAACAGCACCTCGAAGTCACGCTTGCCGGCCAGGAAATCATCCAGTTTGGTCACCAGCAGTGCGCCGGAGGCGTAGGTCTTGCCACCCACGGTCCACGGATCGCGCAGTTCCAGGGTCAGCCACTGCTTGTGCAGGCCCTTCTCGGCCGAGTTCGGCGCATCGATCCTGGTCAGCTTGCCATCATCGCCGCGCAGGTAGATCTCGTTGTTGTAGAAGGCCAGCGTACGGCTGACCAGGTTGCGCTCGAAGCCCGGGGTGTCATCGTGCATCGCCGCGATGTACATGTCTTCCGGCTTGCCTTCGTAGACCAGGCTTGCTGCGGACATCGGCGTGCCGCGCTTCCACAGCTTGGCCACGCGCGGGTAACCGGAGGTGGTCATCGAGCCGCTGCCGAAATCGGTGTAGACGAACACGGTGTCGCGGTCGATCCAGCTCAGGCCGCCCTTCGATTCGGGACGGAAGAAGCCGTCCTTGATCCAGCTCTTGCTGGCCAGGTCGAACTCGCGGGTGACATCGGCGTCGGCACCGCCGCGCGACAGCGCGATCAGGCAGCGGCTGTAATCCGGACGCAGGCAGTCAGCGCCGTGCCAGACCCAGTTCTCGTTTTCGGCCTTGTTCAGCGCATCCAGGTCGAGCACGGTTTCCCAGGTCGGCGAGGCCTTGCGGTACTCGGCCAGGGTGGTGCGACGCCACAGGCCGCGCTCGTGCTGCTTGTCCTTCCAGAAGTTGTAGTAGTAATCGCCGATCTTCTGCACGCCGGGAATCTTGGCGTCCGAGTCGAGCACCTCGCGGATGCTGCTCTCCATCTGCTTGAAGGCCGGGGTCTGCGCCAGGCGCGCCTCGGACTTGGCGTTCTGTTCCTTGACCCAGGACAACGGCTTGTCGCCGGTGACGTCCTCCAGCCAGGCGTAACGGTCGGTGTCTTCAGCGGCCACGGCGGTACCCACCGAGGCAGCGGTCATCATGCCGGCCAGCAGGCAGGCGGAAGCGAATCGTGACATTGCAGCTCCAGGCAGTCATTAGCCGTGGAACGCTAGCATGGATCACCGGGGCCGCCCCCGTGTCGAAGGTCAGGCCGTGGCGGTGTGCGCCTTGCGCGTACGTGTGGGGGAGCGCCGCCGGGCCTGCCCATGGTCGCGTCGCAGCGAGCGGAGCGCGGCCAGCGTCGGCAACGGGCAGCGCAGCAGTGCCCACCAGGCCGCCAACGGCATGCCGACCAGCCACAGCGGCAACCAGCCCAGCCAGGCACTGCTGCCGCGCGCGGCCGGCCACACCAGCACCACGGCCAGGCCAGCGAGGGCGAGCTGCGGCACCACCCGCAACAGGCGCGGATCGGCGCGTTCGCTGACGCGTTCAGTTGGCGGGCGGTGGCGGGGACGTGTGCGCATGCGGATTCTCCGGTGGTCGATGGCGGTCAGCTTGGCTGCGGGGCTTCTCACCGGCTGCGACACCATTGACGGATGGCGTGCACACAGTGACCATGCGCGGGCAAGCCCACTGGAGCCCGCTCCCGCATGACCTCGATCCGCCCGCTCTGCGCTGTGTTGCTGGCCCTGTCCCTGGGCGGTCCGGCAGTGGCTGCCAATTCTCCACCGTCGTCCCGCAACAGCGCCGCGGAAGCCTCTGCAGATGGGGCGATCGACCTGCAGCGCTTCATGGGGACCTGGTACGTGATCGGCCGCGTGCCGAACTTCATCGAGCGCGGCCACGTCGCCAGCGTCAACCAGTACGAGCTGCGCGAGGACCACAAGGTCGCCATCACCTATCGCTACCGCGATGGTTTCGGTGAACCGCTGCAGGAAATCCGTGCGCGCGCCAGCGTCGATCCCGACAGTGGCAACCACGGCTGGCGCACCTGGTTCTACCGGGTCGTGCCGACCCATTCGCGGGTACTGGAAGTAGCGCCGGACTATTCCTGGGCGCTGATCGGCTACCCGGGCCGCGAGATGGCCTGGATCTTCGCCCGCACGCCTGACATGGACAAGGCCCTGTACAAGGACCTGGCCGAACGCCTGCGCGACGAGTACGGGGTCAACACCGACAAGCTCAAGCGCGTGCCGCAGCACGCCGAGCAGGTCGGCAAGCTGGGCTACGAAGTGCCGAACGTGCGTTGACTGCACACGGTGGTAGTGCCGGGCGCGGGGCGGCCCCCCCCCGGGGGGGGGCCCCGGGGGGTGGGTGGCGGGCCCCCGCCGGGCCCCCCCGGGCTGTAG
>NZ_JARXWD010000035.1:0-39500 GCF_029892765.1 Stenotrophomonas sp. 1278 | reverse complement strand
TGCACCGTGGGGTGGGGGGTGGGGGGGGCGGGCCGGGGCCCCCCCCCCCCGCCCGCCGGGGGGGGGCCCCCCCCCCCCCCGCCACTACCGGTATCCGCTCAGCGCCGATCGCGCGATGCGCGGCGGCCGAACCACCAGCCCAGCAGCAACTGCACCGGCAGCGAAACCAGCAGGCCGATGACGAACCAGTGCGGGAAGTCGCCGCCCATCACCCACAGGCCATAGCCCGCGCCGAGCACCAGCAGTGACCAGATCGAGGTGCCATGCGCGCGTGGCCAGCACGGCGCGTAATACGTGGCGAAGGCAATGGCGGCGATGCCACCCAGCACGGTGAATGCCAGGTCCCAGCCGAGCTGGGCCTCGCTTCCCGGCGTCATGCGCAGCAGCGATGGCAGCCAGCCCGCGGCACTGCTGACCAGGGCAAGCGCGAGCAGCGCGCCGATCAGCGCGAGCAGGGAGAGAAAGACGGTCTTGAGCGTGCCGGGCATGCGCGCATTGTACGACCGCCGGGGTGCGCGGCGCTGCCGGCAGATCGGCATGGCCGCCGTGCCCGTGGGAGAGGGAAACGGACACGGCGGCCATGCACAGGGGGTCAGGCAGCGAAGTCGATCACCACGCGGCCTTCGATGGTGCCGGCGTGCATGCGCGCGAACACCTCGTTGACGTTCTCCAGGCGGTCGGTGCTGACCGTGGCGGCAACCTTGCCTTCGGCGGCGAACTGCAGCGATTCCTGCAGGTCCAGGCGGGTGCCGACGATCGAGCCGCGCACGGTGACGCCGTTGAGCACCATGCCGAAGATGTCCAGTGGGAAGTTGCCCGGTGGCAGGCCGTTGAGCGAGACCGTGCCGCCGCGACGGACCATGCCCAGCGCCTGTTCGAAGGCCTTGGGCGAAACCGCGGTGACCAGCGCACCATGCGCGCCACCGATCTCCTTCTTCAGGAACGCGGCCGGATCGGTGGTGCGCGCGTTGACGGTGACCTGTGCGCCCAGGCGCCTGGCCAGGGCCAGCTTGGCGTCGTCCACATCCACCGCTGCCACGTTCAGGCCCATCGCGCGGGCGTACTGCACGGCCATGTGGCCGAGGCCGCCGATACCGGAAATAGCCACCCAGTCACCGGGCTTGGTGTCGGTGACCTTCAGGCCCTTGTACACGGTGACGCCGGCGCACAGCACCGGTGCGATCTCCACAAAGCCCACTTCCTTCGGAAGCAGGCCGACATAGTTGGCATCGGCCAATGCGTACTCGGCGAAGCCGCCGTTGACCGAGTAGCCGGTATTGCGCTGCGTTTCGCACAGCGTTTCCCAGCCACCCAGGCAGTGTTCGCAATGGCCACACGCCGAGTACAGCCAGGGGATGCCGACCCTGTCACCTTCCTTGATGTGCCCTACCCCGCCTCCCACGGCCACGACGTGCCCCACGCCCTCGTGGCCGGGGATGAACGGCGGGTTCGGTTTCACCGGCCAGTCGCCCTCGGCGGCGTGCAGGTCGGTGTGGCAGACGCCACAGGCCTCGATCTTGACCAGCACCTCGCCCGCCCCCGGGCGCGGTACCACGACTTCCTCGATGACCAGCGGCTTGCCGAACTCACGGACGACGGCGGCCTTCATGGTTCTGTTCATGCGTGCTTCTCCGTAGTGCGCTTGCAGACAGGATGGCGCCGGCCCCATGCCCGCGCCTTGATCCCGATCAATCCTCAGAAGAAGCCGAGCTTCTTCGGTGCGTAGCTGACCAGCAGGTTCTTGGTCTGCTGGTAATGGTCGAGCATCATCCGGTGGTTCTCGCGGCCGATGCCTGACTGCTTGTAGCCGCCGAACGCGGCGTGCGCCGGGTAGGCGTGATAGCAGTTGGTCCATACCCGCCCGGCCTGGATCGCGCGGCCCACCCGGTACAGTCGCGCGGCATCGCGGCTCCAGACGCCGGCACCCAGCCCGTACAGCGTGTCGTTGGCGATCTGCAGTGCTTCTTCTTCGGTCCTGAACGTGGTCACCGACACCACCGGCCCGAAGATCTCCTCCTGGAACACGCGCATGCCGTTGTGGCCCTTGAACACGGTCGGCTGCACATAGAAGCCGCCGGCCAGGTCGCCACCGAGCGCGGCTCTGTCACCGCCAATCAGCACCTCGGCGCCTTCCTCGCGGCCGATGGCGATGTAGGACAGGATCTTCTCCAGTTGTTCGCCCGATGCCTGCGCACCCACCATGGTGTTCGGGTCCAGCGGATTGCCCTGGCGGATCGCCGCCACGCGTTCGAGCACACGCTCCATGAAGCGTTCGTAGATCGATTCCTGCACCAGTGCGCGCGACGGGCAGGTGCAGACCTCGCCCTGGTTGAAGGCGAACATGACGAAACCTTCCACCGCCTTGTCGAGGAAATCATCGTCCTCGGCCATTACGTCGGCGAAGAACAGGTTCGGCGATTTGCCGCCCAGCTCAAGCGTCACCGGAATCAGGTTCTGGCTGGCGTACTGCATGATCAGGCGGCCGGTGGAGGTCTCGCCGGTGAAAGCGATCTTGGCGATGCGCGGGCTGCTGGCCAGCGGCTTGCCCGCCTCCAGGCCGAAGCCGTTGACCACGTTGAGCACGCCCGGCGGCAGCAGGTCGCCGATCACTTCCATCAGCACCAGGATCGACGCCGGGGTCTGCTCGGCAGGCTTGAGCACCACGCAGTTGCCGGCGGCCAGCGCCGGCGCCAGCTTCCAGGCCGCCATCAGCAGCGGGAAGTTCCACGGGATGATCTGCCCGACCACGCCCAGCGGTTCGTGGAAATGGTAGGCCACGGTGTCGTCGTCGATCTGCGACAGGCTGCCCTCCTGCGCACGCAGGCAACCGGCGAAGTAGCGGAAGTGGTCGGCCATCAACGGCACGTCGGCGTTGAGTGTCTCGCGGATCGGCTTGCCGTTGTCCCAGGTCTCGGCGTGGGCCAGCAGTTCCAGGTTCTGTTCGATGCGATCGGCGATGCGGTTGAGCAGCAGCGCACGGTGGGCGGCCGATGTGCGGCCCCAGGCGTCCTTTGCGGCGTGCGCGGCATCGAGTGCGGCGTCGATGTCCTCGGCGTTGGAGCGGGCAACTTCAGTGAACACCTGGCCATTCACCGGCGAGATGTTGTCGAAGTACTGGCCGCTGCGCGGGGCGATCCATTCGCCACCGATGTAGTTGCCATAGCGCGGCTTGAACAGGGAGCGCGGATCGGTGGCATGCGGGCGGGTGGACGGTACGGCGTTCATGGCGGCTCCTGTGGTGGGCATGGTGCATCCACAGGCGCAAAGACGATGCCAACTGTGGCCTGCTGCGCTGCATCACGCCTTCATCGCCCGGCCGTCGGTCATCCTGTCGCGCGCCCTGCGGCAGCGCAGCAGGCGCGGTCGTTGCAGGCCGACGCGGGGTGTGCTGTTAATCGGGACAGGTCCCGCAACAACTGTCGCAATGTGCGACACAGGAGGCTGTCGGTGTCCCCGCTTGCTCCCGATCCCCGCCTGGGAAGTGCCCGGCGCAGTTTCTTCGAGCGCGGCGCTGCGCCCGTCGGCGCGGTGCCCGAGGCGATCCTGCATTCCTGGCAACGCTGCCAACGGCACGGCCTGCTGGTGGATGCGCAGCCGGCCGCCGAACCACTGACCGACAACCGCCTGCGCGAACTGCGCCAGCGCCGCGAGCGCCTGTGGCGACAAGCGCGCCCGGAGCTGGATGGACTGGCGGCGGAAATGACCCACAGCGGCAGCATCGTGCTGCTGACCGATGAAGACGGCTGGATCCTCGACGCCGAAGGCAGTGCCGGTTTCCTCGACAAGGCGGGTCGTGTCGCGCTGATGCCGGGCATGCGCTGGGACGAGGGCACGGTCGGCACCAACGCGATCGGCACCGCGCTGGTGGACGGGCGCGCGCTGCAGGTGCGTGGCGGCGAGCACTACTTCGCCCCGCACGGCATCCTCACCTGTTCGGCCGTGCCGATCCTGGATCCCTACGGGCAGTGCCTGGGTGTGCTCGATGTGTCCGGCGACGCGCGGCTGCCACATGTGCACGCGCTGGCGCTGGTGCGGCAGGCGGTAGCGCAGATCGAGCACCGCGGTTTCGCCGACGGCCTGGCCGACTGCGAGCTGCTGCGCCTGCATCATCAACCCGCGCTGCTGGGCAGTGCGCGCGAAGGCGTGCTCGGCTTCCGCGGCGGTCGCCTGGTCGCGGCCAATCGTGCCGGCCTTGCCTTGTTCGGGCTGGATCGCCAGGACATCGGCCGCACGCCGTACGAAGCGCTGTTCGAACAACCGCTGTCGCGGCTGGCAGATGACGGCGTACTGCTTGATCGCCAGGGCCGTCGTCTGTACGGCGTGCGCGAGGCCCGTGCGTCGCGACGCAGTGTGGCTACGCCTGGACTGACCGCGCCGTTGCCGGCGAGTGCGCAGGGCCCACTGTTCGATAGCGGGCAGCAACAACAACTGGCCACCGCAGGACGCGTGCTGCAGGCCGGGTTGCCGGTGCTGCTGCAGGGCGAGACCGGCACCGGCAAGGAAGTCTTCGCGCGGGAACTGCACGCACGCAGCACGCGTGCGGGAAAGCCCTTCGTCGCGGTGAACTGCGCGGCGCTGCCGGAAGGCCTGATCGAAGCAGAGCTGTTCGGCTACGAGGAGGGTGCCTTTACCGGTGCGCGCCGGCAGGGCAGCCCGGGCCTGCTGCGGCAGGCCGAGGGCGGTACCTTGTTCCTCGATGAGATCGGCGACATGCCGCTGGCGCTGCAACCGCGCCTGCTGCGCGTGCTGCAGGAACGCGAGCTGTCACCGCTGGGCGGCGGCAAGCCGGTGAAACTGGATTTCGCACTGGTCTGCGCCAGCCACTGCGAACTGCCGCAGGCGGTGGATGCCGGTCGCTTCCGTGCGGATCTGTATTACCGCATCGCCGACCACGTGGTGACCCTGGCGCCGTTGCGGCAGCACCCCGATCGCGCTGCCGTGGTGGATGCACTGTGGCAGCAGCTGGGACAGGGCCATGCGTTGTCGGCGCAGGCCCGCGCGGCGCTGGCCGCCCATGCCTGGCCCGGCAACCTGCGCCAGCTGAGTGCCTGCCTGCGCACGCTGGCCGCGCTGGCTGAGCCGGGGCAACCGGTGGGCCCGCAGCTGCTGCCCGCGGACGTACGTGCTGGCACGTCCACCGCGCCCGCAGTGCCTGCCAGCGGGGCATTGGAGGAAATCGCCGAGGCGGCCATGCGCCAGGCGCTGGCCGAGTGCCAGGGCAACGTCAGCGCGGCCGCCAAGCGGCTGGGGATCAACCGCAGCACCCTGTACCGCCGGCTGGGTACGCCACGCGGCTGAACGGATGCGCTGGCGCCGGGTCTGTGCCCGGCCCCAGCAGGGGCCGAGGGATCAGCCCGCCAGCACCGCGGCCTCGCGTGCCAGGCGCTCGACGCTGTCCCAGTCGCGGGTCTGCATCAGCGCGGCGGTGGTCAGCCACGAACCGCCCACGCACAGCACGTTGGGCAGATGCAGGAACTGGCTGGCGGTCTGCGCACTGATGCCGCCGGTCGGGCAGAAGCGCACATCGCCGAACGGGCCGTGCCACGCCGACAGCATCGCCGCACCACCGGCCTGCACCGCCGGGAAGAACTTGAAGGTGTCCAGGCCGTGTTCCAGGCCGACGATCAGCTCCGAACCGGTGGCCACGCCAGGCAGGTAGGGCAGATCGGCATCGCGCGCGGCGGCATACAGCCGTGGGGTCGCCCCGGGCGACACCGCAAAGCGGCCGCCGGCCTGTTTCACCGCCTGCATCTGCGCGGCATCGAGCACGGTGCCGGCACCAATCACCGCATCCGGCACGGCGTCGACCATCGCCTTGATGGCTTCCAGCGCCCGCGGCGTGCGCAGGGTCACCTCGATCACCGGCAGGCCGCCACGGAACAGCGCCTGCGCGACCTGTACCGCATCGTCGATGTCATCGGGGGTGAACACCGGAATCACCGGTGCCAGTTTCAGTACCGCACGAACGCGTGGATCAGCGCCGGACATCGAATCGCTCCTCGCCCATCAGGGCCAACACATCAGCTTCGCTGACGGGATTGAAATCGCCGGGAATGGAATGCTTCAGGCCCCCGGCGGCCAGGCCGAAGCGCACGGTGGCGTCGGCATCGAAGGCCGACAGGATGCCATGCAGGATGCCTGCCGCGAAGGCATCACCGCCGCCGATGCGGTCGACGATGCCCTGCAGCTGGCGTACCGGGGCCTGTGCGCGGGTGCCATCGCGGCCGAGCAGCAGCGCGCCCAGCGCATGGTGGTCCACGCTCAGCGTCTGGCGCTGGGTGCAGGCCATCCACTGCAGCTGCGGGAACGCTTCGAACGCGGCCGCGGCCGCTGCTTCCACGCGCGCGACCACGTCGGCCTGTTCGAAACGCTGGCCGAGGATGACCTCGATATCGCGGTAGTCGGCAAAGACGATGTCGGCCTGCGCGAACAGTTCGTGCAGGATCGACCGCGCATCGCCACCCCAGCGCTGCCACAGCTTCGGCCGGAAGTTGCCATCGAAGGACACGCGCACGCCCAGTGCACGCGCAGCGCGCGCTGCGGCCAGGGTGGCCTGCGCCACGTCCGCGCCCAGCGCCGGGCTGACCCCGGACAGGTGCAGCCACTGCGCGCCCTGCAGCAGTGCGGGCCAGTCGTAGTCGGCGGCGGTGCTGTTGGCGAATGCCGAATCGGCACGGTCGTAGACCACTTCGCTGGCCCGTTGCACCGCGCCGGTGGTCAGGAAATACAGGCCCATGCGGCCTTCGGCATCTTCGCGCACGCCGCGCGTATCGACCCCATGCCGGCGCAGTTCGGCCAGCGCATGCGCGCCGAGCGCGTTGCCGGCGACGGTGCTGACCATGGCCACGTCATGTCCAAAGCGGGACAGCGAGACAGCCACGTTCGCCTCGGCGCCGCCGACATGCACCTGCAGCTGCGGCGACTGCAGCAGCAGTTCGCGACCGGGCGCACCCAGGCGCAGCAGCAGTTCCCCGAAACACACGATACGACCCATTTCTGCTCCTTCACGCGTGCCGCCCGCATGTGACACTGGGCGGCGTGGTAGTGGACCACGCGTGGGGCGTGGAATTGGCTAGCGGTGTCATTTCAATCCCGCCCATCCTTGCCCTTAGCCTACCAAACTGTTGGAAGCATTGTCCTGCAAGCGTCTTGGAGACATTTCAGATCTGTTGCGGTGCAAGATGCCGGATCGGGAACGTGCTGTTAACGTCCGGCCTGACCAGCGGTGTCATCCCGCTGAAACAGCCGCGATACCAGACCTTTGGGAGAGGGGAAAGGCATGCATTCTCGGAACCATGAAAAAAAGACACCGGTTACCTTGCTCGCGTTGGGCGTCGCACTGGCCCTGGCAGGCAACGCCGGCGCGCAGCAGCAGAGCGCCAACCCGAACGCCACCGACCTGGATACGGTCACCGTCACCGGCTACCGCGCCAGCGTGGAGAAGGCGCTGGACATCAAGCGCGGCGAAGCCGGCGTGGTCGATGCCATCGTTGCCGAGGACATCGGCAAGTTCCCGGACCTGAACCTGGCCGAGTCGCTGCAGCGCATCCCGGGCGTGGTCATCACCCGCGAGGCCGGCGAAGGCCGCAACATCTCGGTGCGTGGCCTCGGCCCGGAATTCACCCGCGTGCGCATCAATGGCATGGAAGCGCTGACCACGGTCGGCGCCGGTGACCAGAGCGGCGGCACCAACCGCGGCCGTGGCTTCGACTTCAACGTCTTCGCCTCGGACCTGTTCTCGCAGCTGCTGGTGCGCAAGACCGCCTCGGCCGACGTCGAGGAAGGCTCGCTGGGCGCCACCGTCGATCTGCGCACCGCACGCCCGTTCGACTACGACGGGTTCACCTTCGCCGCCAGTGGCCAGGCCAGCTACAACGCGATGGCCGAAAAGGCCGATCCGCGCATTGCGGCGCTGGTCTCCAACACCTTCGCCGATGGCACCTTCGGCGCGCTGCTGTCGGTGGCCTATTCCGAGCGCCAGGCGCTGGAGGAAGGCTCCAACACCGGTCGCTGGGCCAACGGCCCGAGCAACGGCAACTTCGCCGCGTCCTCGCCGTTCGCCGCCGCGCGTGGCGCCGATGTGTTCCATCCGCGCTTCCCGCGCTACGTGCAGATGGAGCATGAGCAGAAGCGCCTGGGTGTGACCGGTTCGTTGCAGTGGAAGCCGAACGACGCCACCGAGATCTCGCTGGATGCGCTGTACTCGAAGATCGACGCAACGCGCGACGAGCACTACATCGAGGCGATTTCCTTCAGCCGTGGCGCCAATGCGAGCGCACGCCTGTCGGGCAAGCCGACCACCATCGTCAAGAACGGCGAGATCCGCGACAACGCACTGCTCTACGGCGAATTCGACAACGTCGACATCCGCACCGAGAACCGTCACGACGAGTGGAGCACCGAGTTCAAGCAGATCGCGCTGAACGGCCAGCATCGCTTCGGTGATGACTTCACCCTGTCCGGCAAGATCGGCATCTCGCGGTCCAAGCACGAGAACCCGGTGCAGACCACCGTCATCATGGACAAGTACGACGTCGACGGTTACAGCTACGACTACCGTGGCAACAGCCGTGCGCCGATCCTCAACTACGGCATCGACCCGACCAGTCCCAACGGCTGGGAACTGGCCGAGATCCGCCTGCGTCCGCAGTACGTGGACAACGACTTCGACACCGGCCAGATCGACTTCAACTGGAACATCAGCCCGGGCTTCCGCCTGAAGGGCGGCGTGCTGGCCAAGGACTACACGTTCAAGACCGTCGAACTGCGCCGCGCCAGCGAACTGGCCGTGCCCAACTTCGCCGGCGGCACAAAGATCGTGCCGGTGAACCTGACCGAGCAGGCCGGACTGAAGGGCATCAACGGCAGTCCGTCGAACTGGGTCGTGCCCGACCTGGATGCGATCGCCGAACAGCTCGACATCTACAGCAACAGCGGCACCTTCGCCGTCGCCCCGCGCGCCAACAATGTGCGCAGCGTCGAAGAGAAGGACCGTGGCGCCTACCTGATGGGCGAGTTCTCCACCGAACTGGGCTCGCTGCCGTTGTCGGGCAATTTCGGTGTGCGCTACGTGCGCACCAAGCAGTCGGCCACCGGGCAGTCGACGCTGGCCAACGGCACCGTCGAAACCACGGTCAGCCGTACCTACGATGACACCCTGCCCTCGTTCAACCTGGTGGCGGAAGTCACCCCGGACTTCCTGATCCGGCTGGGTGCGGCCAAGGTGATGAGCCGTCCGGGGCTGGGCAGCCTGACCCCGGGCGCGACGGTGGCCGTGGCCGGTGGTGCACGCACCATCTCCAGCGGCAACCCGATGCTGGATCCGATCCGCGCAACCAATGTCGACCTTGGTTTCGAGTGGTACTTCGCCGAGGGCGCAATGGCCGGCATCGGCCTGTTCTACAAGGACATCGAGAGCTTCGTACAGACCACCCGCGAAGTGCGTCCGTACAGTGACAGCGGCCTGCCGGCTTCGCTGCTGGTCGGCACCGGCGCCTCGGCCACCGATGACTTCACCTACAGCAAGCCGGTCAACACCCCGGGCGGCGAACTGCACGGCGTGGAGGCCAACTACACCCAACCCTTCACCTTCCTGCCGGGCAAGTGGGCCAACCTGGGCATGCAGTTGAACTACACCTGGGTGGAATCGAAGATCCAGTACATCAACGCGGCCGGGCAGCCGGTGATGAAGACCGACCTGACCGGCCTGTCGAAGTCGTCGTGGAACGCCACGCTGTTCTATGAAGGCGAGAAGTTCGCCGGGCGCATCTCGGCCACCAACCGCGATGACTACCTGACCCAGGCACCGGGCCAGGAAACCGGCTTCAACCTCGATGGCTACCACGGAATGACCGGTACCACGGTGTTCGATGCATCCATCCGCTACAAGATCAGCGACCAGCTGGAACTGAGCCTGGAAGGCATCAACCTGACCAACGAAGCGTCCGACGAGTGGGTGTACTCGCCGCTGACCGGTCGCCTGCCGCTGCAGTACACCGAGACCGGCCGCCAGTACCTGCTGGGGCTGCGCTACAAGTTCTGAGCAACGCCGACGGCGTGCCACCCGGCACGCCGTCGTTCGCCATGACCGCTGCTGCGCCGCAAGGTGCCGTCGCGGCGTGGCCTTGCTACGGTCCGGCGGCCCTCGCCGGCCGTCGCCCGTTGAAAGGAAACGCCTGATGCCGCACCGCTCGACCCTGTCCCGCTGCCTGTTGCTGGCGGTGGCCCTGGCTGCCGGCCCCGCGATGGCCGCTGCCGATGCGCCCACGCTGCTGTTCCATGTCGATGCCGGCAAAGGCCTTGAGGCCGTGGTGGCGCAGGGTGAGGCGGTGCCGAACTTCCGCGACAAGGTCGACATCGTCGACGACGGAGCGCGCGGCAAGGCCATCCAGTGGCAGGACGACGGCGTGCTGGCCTGGGATGCACCCGGCAACATCCTCGCCCAGCGTGGCACCCTCGCCTTCGACTGGCGCGCGCGCTACGCGGTGGGCGAAGCACCGTTCGTGATCTTCCGCGTCGGCTATGCCGACCACAGCAGCTGGGACATGGCCTGGCTGCGCATCGACTGGAACGGGCATGGTTTCGATGCGTTCGTCACCGATGCCAACCTCGCCCGCACGCGCGTGTCGTTCCGCATGGACACGCCGCCACGTGCGGACCAGTGGCTGCACCTGGCCTTCGCCTGGGACGAAGACCAGGGTGTACGCCTGTTCGTCGATGGCCGCGAGGTGGCGCGTGTGCAGGCCAGCGGCGATTACGATGCCGCGCTGGACCAGCTCGGCCTGGCCGGGCGGGTGATGGCGCCCTACCAGGTGCAGAGCCGCTACAACTTCCTGCGTGGCAGCGATTTCCAGCACATCCGCGTGTATGACCGCATGCTCGATGCTGCGGCCGTCAGTGCGCTCGCGCGCGGCAAGGCCGCCGAAAGCGCCGTTGCCAGCACTGCCGATGACCGTGCCTGGCGCCATCGCTTCGGCTGGGAAGGCGCGCCGCCACCGCCATTGACCGCAGCCAGCACGCGCATCCGCAAGATCGAATTCGACGATGCCCGCGACCTCAAGGCGTGGATGTGGAAGGCCACCGACGGCATCGCCGAGACCACCTGGCCGGGTGTCTACAACCGCTCGCGCCTGCCCGGCCGCAACGACTACTTCCAGTTGCCGGACTGGAACACGTATGTGGAAAGCGGCCAGCATCTGGACCTGACCGTGCCGGCCGGCGAGACCGTCAACCGGGTGGAGATCCGCGGCGCGGCGTTCGGCACGCTGGCCCATGGCCGCGATGCCGCGCACGCCACCCAGGTGCTGGCCACGCGTCCGCAGGGTGTGGTGCGCAGCGTGGACGACATACCGGCGCAGACCGGTGGCGTGCTGCGCTTCAGCAACGTTGAACAGGAAACGCCGATCCAGGAGATCTGGGCGTATGGCGTGAGCGAAGGTGCCGAGCCCGACGGCACGGTCAAGCAGACCTATGTCATCGACAGCCAGGCACTGCCGGACTACACCAACCTGGACACACTGCGCCGCTACATCGAAGGCCGCTACCCGGCGGCCGAACGCAGCACGGTGATGGCGCTGCCCAAGGGGGCGGGCTCGCGCCGGCGCCCGGCCGATTCGTTGCCAACGCAGCCCAAGCCCATCGTGCACGTGCTGATTCCCTCCGGTGTGGGTGATGCGCCGGCCAACCAGCCGTTGATCCGCAGCTGGGCCTACAGCTGGGAGAACATGCATGACGGCCTGGATGGCGTGGCCATCGATATTCCCGCGCTCGACCTGCCGGCCACGCACGATGGCCTGATCCCGCTGAACCTCCGCATCAAGGATCCGATCTGGCCGGCGCGCGACATGATCGATGTATCGGTCTCGGTGCAGCCGGGGCAGAAGCGCACGCTGTGGCTGGACCTGCGCGACCGCATCCTCAGCGCCGACAGCCTGTGGTTGAGCATCGCCTCGGCTGCGCCCGGCTTCGACGCCAAGGCACTGGACGGTGCGCAGGTGCGGCTGGTGTTCAAGCCACGCGCCGATGCGCTCAAGGAGCATGTGGCCGACCGCTTCAACCAGGTGCGCGACAACTGGGGTTTCCTCGTGGAGGAACATACCACCTCCAAGCGCCAGCGCCTGTACGCGCGCGTCTACGCGGACCTGAGTGATCTGCTGCGCGTCGACCCGGACCACGAACTGGGCCGGTTGTACTGGAACTACATCAGCTACAACAGCCAGGGGCGACCGCCGTACACCGCGCCGGAGGTGCCCAAGGGCGTACCGGCGTGGGCCTTCCACCAGGTGCAGGACCTGGCGCAGGTGCGGCAGTTCGTCGACTGGTGGATCGATCAGCGGCAGGTGGCCTACGGCGATTTCGGTGGTGGCATCTCCGATGATTCCGACCTGACCCAGCAGTGGCCCGGCCTTGCCCTGATGGGCGTGCAGCCGGACCGTCTGAATGCCTCGCTGACCGCATTGTCCGACGCGGTGTACCGCAACGGCATGTTCAGCAATGGCCTGAGCACCATCGAGACCGACGAGCTGCATGCCTACGAGGAAGGCATCAACACCAACAGCGCGATGCTGTACCTCAACTGGGGCGATCCGCTGACCCTGGAACGGCTGATGGAAACGGTGAAGGCGTTCGACGAGCGCATCATCCTGCGCAACCCGCAGGGCCATGTGCTGTTCTCCAGCAACTGGTTCGGTGGCAACAAGGTCTACCGCGAACCCAACTGGCAGTGGCAGAAGCCGTACTCGTTCCCGGTGCTGCACCCGGCATTCCTGCTGGGCCAGTACAACGCCGACCCGACCGGGCGCCGGCTGGTGATCGGCCTGGCCGATGGCTATCTGGCCCACGCCGGCACCGACGACAAGGGCCGCTTCACCCTGCCCAACGAGATCAACTGGGCCTCGGGTGCGACCCGCGGCGGCGAACTCAACAATGGTTCCGGCAGCGGTGACACGATGCACACCTTCTGGGCGGCATGGCGCTGGACCGGTGATGCGAAGTACCTGCAGGCACTGGACTATCGCGTGCAGCGCGGCGGCCCCGGCGCGCTGGCCAACCTTGGCGAGAACTATGTAGAGGTACTTGGTCGGCAGCAGGACTGGTACCCGCTGCTGACCGCCGAGGCCGATGCCGGAAAGACCGGTTTCGCCAGCCTGATGGCATGGCAGGCCAGCGGCGAGCGGAAGTACATCGACGCGCTGCATGCCGAGGGCCTGCAGGCCAAAGCACAACGCGCGTACATGAACACCGAGGGCCATTGGTGGTCCGACCGGGTGGAAGCACCGAGCGAGTTCCTGCAGCGTGCGCGGCTGGGCGGCATCGCCCTGAAGCGCAACCAGAGCTGGCCCGGGCACACCGTCAGCTGGCGCTTCGATCGTGAGGGCGCCGCGGAACAGGTGGCACTGCTGGTGCATGCGCCCTCGCGTGAGCGCTTCACGATCACCAGCCACAACCTCGGCGCGCGCGTGATCGCCGCCGACATGACCGGCTGGAACGTGGGCAGCGGTTCCTGGCGCGTGCGCAGTGGCGTGGATGCCGATGGCGATGGCCGCATTGACGGTAGGCCGCGCGAGCGTACGGTGCAGCTGGAGACGAGTGCGTCGGTACCGATGCAGTTCCAGCCGGGTCGCACCGAAGTCTTTGAATTCGAGCGTGTGTCTGCGGGCACGCCGGTGGAAATGCGTCCGGACCTGGGAGTGGGCCGTGGCGATGTGCGGGTGGACGGGCGCCAGGTACACGTGACCGTGCACGGCCTTGGGCATGTGGCCAGCGGTGTGGGCGTGGCGATACTGGAAGATGCGCGGGGCCGCGAGATCGCACGCACCGAGGTGCCGGCGATGGCGGCACCGACCGACCTGCTGCCGAAGACGGCGGTGGTGTCGTTGCCGTTGCCGGCAGGGGAACGCGGCGGCCTGCGCGTGCGTGTTGCGCTGGCCGATGGCGGAGAGGAAGTCACGCGGCTCAACAATGTGGTGGATGTGCCGCGATGAATTCCGCGCTCCGCCGGGCATGGCCCGGCGCTACCGATGAATCGGTGGACCACAAGCCCTGATAGATAGCGCCGGGCCATGCGCGGCGGAACGCAATCAGGACGCCTCGGTCTCCATCACCTTCACCCGGCGCTGGTACCAGCCGTCATCCAGCGGATCGAACACCGCGCTGCGCTCCATCACGCCCTGGTAGACGTGCACGGACACTGCCACGTCCTCGTCGCTGGCGTTGCGCAGTGTGTGGTACTCGTGCGGCGGAATCAGGCTGCCGGCGCTGCCACGGTGCCCGTACAGCGTGTCCTGCGCAGCGAAGCGGTGACGCTCGCCACGCTGTTCCAGCAGCGCGTACGGGGTCACGATCAGCTCGCCCTGCCAGACGCCTTCCACGCACCACATCGCATCGTGGTCGTGCAGTGGCGTGCCCTGCCCCGGCCCCCAGCACATCGCGATCACGCTGTAGCCCAGCGTGGCGCTTCGGTACAGTTCACGGCGCGCGTAATGGCCGTCCACGGGGCGACGTACGCAGGGCGGCAGCTCGATCAGCGGATCGACGATGGCTTCACGCAGCACCCGCTGCAGCGCACCGGTGATCGCCTGCGGATCGACCAGGCAGACGGCGGCATCAATCCCTGCAATCAAGCGCTCGCGGCCGGTGAACGGCGGTGGCGTGAACATCGCTTCCATGAACCGACTCTAGCCGAGGCGGGTTAACAGAATGTTTGCACCGCGGTGTCATCACTGCGTGCCGCGCTGCACGAACGGCACTTTTGCATAGAGCGCACGCTCGCCGGCGCGTGGATCGTCAACCACGCGGCTGTGCCGATCGAACACCATCGTCTGCCGTTGTGGCACGCCATAGGGAGCCCATTGCGACATTCCCGCGTGATTGGGATCGCCGGTACGCGCAAAGGCGATCAGCGCATCGCTCATCGTCGCTGCCAGTGCTCGGGCGTCTTCACCACCGCCGGTACGCGCGCCCGGCAGGCCGGCGTTGTCGAACACCAGCGGAATATCCAGCGTATGGAAGGCACGCAGGCGTCCGTCTTCCACCGGTGATGGCCAATCGAGCTGGTAGGCCCAGGTGGGTGCGGCCCCGGTTGTCTGCCGAGCGCGTGCTTCCAGTTCCTCCACCGCACCACGCCACGAGCGGCCGGCGGTGGTGGCCGCGAAGAACACCTCTGAGGGCGTGTAGTGCGGATACAGGCGTCGATATTCTGCGATCACCACCGAGGGCAGCAGATCGACGAACTGCTGCTTCTCCAGCTGCGCCGGCAGATCCTCCCAGGTCAGCGTGAAGTTGGCCGGGTCGTTGCCAAGGAACGCGCGCGTCTCATCGCGGGTGTTGCCGATCACCATCGGAATCGACGCGGACTGCGCCGGTGCCTGTGGCCAGAACGGGTGCACCGGCAGCACCACCTCATCCAGTACCGGGCCGAAGTACAGCGCGCTGCTTTCCACCCGTGAGGGATCGCGTGCGCGGGTGGCGGCCAGCAGCTCGGTCGCCGGCAATCGCAGCAACGCCTGCAGGTCGCGCGCGGCCACCGTTTCCATCGCAATCGAAGCCCGTTGCGCCGCCGCACGTGGACCGGCGGCGGTCACCTGCTGCCCGCTCATCGTCCACGCGCGCTGGAACAGGCCTTTCGCTGCGGGCATCGCCATCAGCGTGGCGATCTTGGCGCCGCCACCGGATTGCCCGAACACGGTGATGTTGCCGGCGTCGCCGCCGAACACCGCTGCATGCTCGCGCACCCACTGCAGCGCTTGCACCAGGTCGAGCTGGCCGACGTTGCCGGAGGCCGCATAGCGCGGATCGCCGAGCGCGCCCAGGTACAGGTAGCCGAAGGTGTTCAGGCGATGATTGACGGTGACCACCACCACGTCGCCGCGTCTGCACAATGCGCTGCCGTCGTACAGCGGATCGCTGCCAGAGCCGTTGTTGAAGCCACCGCCATGGATGTAGACCAGGATCGGCCGCTTGCCGCCGTCGCCCAGTGCCGGCGTCCAGACGTTGAGGAACAGGCAATCTTCGCTGCCCGGCCCGTCCGCTCCGCTCTGTGGCGCAGATGCGGCGTATTCCAGGGCGTCGGCGATACCACGCCAGCCCGTCTCGCGCCGTGGCGGCTGGAAACGGTAGGCGGAGGTGTCAGCGCCATAACGCAGACCACGGAACACGTGCACGCCGTGCTCGCGCTGGCCACGCACGCGGCCGCCACGCAGGCGTGCCACCACCTGTGTGGCATCACGTGGCCCAGGCACCGCGGAGGCAGGAAGCGCTGCGAGGGTGGCCGTGGCCAGCGCCCAGCGGGCACTGTCGCGCAGGAAACGGCGGCGCTGCAGGTTGGCATCCCCCTGGTTCAATGTGCCGCCTCCGTCGCCTGCAGCCAGCGTTGTGCCAGCAGCGGCCACACGGCCAGCGTTGAATCAGGCGGCATGCGCATGCCGAAGCCATGGCCGCCATGAGCGAACAGGTGCAGCTCGTGTTCGACACCCGCCTTGGCCAGTGCCTGCGCCATCAACTCGCTGTTGTGCACGTTGACCACCCGATCATCGTTGGCATGGATCAGCAGCGTCGGCGGCATGTCCGCGCGTACGTGCTGCTGCATCGAATACTGCGCGGCCAACGCCGCATCGGGTTGCTCGCCCAGCAGGCGTCCGCGTGAGCCGCTGTGTGCATGCGCGCCCATGTCGATCACCGGATACACCAGCACCGCGCGTGCGGGACGCGCGCTGAGGCGATCGATGGCATCGCGTGGCGGGTAGACCGGCGCATCGAAACCGGTGGCCAGCCGTGCGGCGACATGGCCGCCGGCGGAGAAGCCCATCACCGACACGCTGTCGGCATCCAGCCTGCGCCGTGCGGCCTGGTCGCGCACCACGCGCAGTGCGCGCTGCGCGTCGGCCAGTGCCGCCTGGCGGTCGCGGCCGGCCTGCGGCAGGCGGTAGCGCAGCACGAACAGGGTGTAGCCGGCACGGTCCACCCACTCCGGCACCAGCGCGCTGTCCTCCTTGTCGATCACCACGCGCTGGTAGCCGCCACCGGGAATCACCAGCAGCGCGCGGCCGTTGGCACGGGCCGGCGTGTGCACCAGCAGATAGGGCGCATCGACCTGGTCGATGAAGCGATCGGGGTGGGCTGGATCATCGCTGCGCTCGACCACGCGCGCCGGCCGCGCCGTGCCCGTTTCACCGGGGACCTGCCCCGCCTGCCACAGCGGCAGCTGCTCGCCGGCAAGCTCCCGGCCCAGGTGTTCGCCTGCGCGCAACGGCACAGCGGCCGCGGATGCGGGGACGGTCAGCAGCAGGCCTGGCAGCAACAACAGCACACGGGAAAAACGCATGGTGGAAAGGGCTCCAACGGGGAGACAACAGAGTGGCCGAGGTCACCGGCAAGCGCTCGTGATGCGCTGCGGCTTGCACGATGACACCGGTTTACCATATACACCTCCTGCAGACGCTGTCGATGGGCAGTGCAACAACGCCAGAGGGAGACCGTTCTTGAGCAACGAACACGGCATACATGGGCAGACGCCGGCGCCGGACGATGCGGCCGCGATTGCCCACGCTTTCACCACCGCGCGCCGCAGCGGCCAGGCCCTGCCAGGCTTCCCGGGCCTTGTCCCGCCTGACCTGGTGGCTGCCTACCAGGTGCAGGATCTGGCCATTGCCAGCTGGGATGACCAGGTGGTGGGCTGGAAGGTCGGCTACATCGCCGCCGAGCGTCGCGATGCGTCCGGGGACGACCGCCTGCTGGGCCCGGTTTTCTCGCGTCAGCTGCAAAATGCTACCGGTGGAACAGTGGACATTCCGGTGTTCGTCGGCGGCTTCGGCGCGGTCGAAGCGGAGTACGTGCTGGAGCTGTTGGAGGACGCTCCCGCCGCACAGCTGCACTGGACGCCCGAGCAGGCTGAAGCGCTGCCGGCGCGCCTGTACATCGGCGTGGAAGTGGCCAGCAGCCCGCTGGCGACGATCAACGAACTCGGCCCGCGCGTGGTGGTGTCCGACTTCGGCAACAACAACGGCCTGGTGCTGGGGCCGGAGATTGCCGATTGGACCGCCCGCGACGAAACCGACCTGCGCGCCGAAACCCTGATCGAGGGCGAGGTGGTCGGCACGGGTGGTGCCACCCGGCTGCCCGGCGGCCTGCGCGCGGCGTATGCGTTCGCGTTGTCCCGTTCGGCGCTGCGCGGCCAGCCGTTGCGACGGGGCGACCTGATCGCCACCGGCAACGCCACCGGTATCCATGACATCACCGTGGGGCAGACGGCGCTGGTGCGGTTTGCCGGCTTCGGCGAAATTGCCTGCAGGGCCGTGCCGGCCGGGTAACCGCCGCACGATCCGGTGAACACGCGCGGGAGGGCGCAGATGATCACACGACGACATTTCCTGGCCGGCGGCGCTGCTGCGCTGGCCACCCCGATGCTCGCGGCCTGTGGCCGCGGGCCCGCCGATGCCATCGACGGCGGCCAGCTGCTGACGGCCACCGACGTGCACGTGGCCGACTACCCCACCGTGACCGCGGTGAAGTGGATCGGCGAAACCCTGCAGCGCGAAAGCAACGGTCGCCTGCGCCTGCGGCAATACCATTCGGGCCAACTCGGTCGCGAATCGGAAGCGATCGACATGGCCCGTTTCGGTGCCATCGACATCACCCGCGTGTATGCCGGTGCGTTGAACAACGCTTTCCCGCTCACCCAGGCGCTGTGCCTGCCGTACGTGTTCGAGTCGGTGGCGCACCAGCGCGCCGCACTGGATGGCGGCATTGCCGATGCGGTGCTGCGTGGTTTCGAGAGCCGCGACCTGGTCGGCCTGGCCATCTATGATTCCGGCGCACGCTGCTTCTACAACACCAAGCATCCGATCGTGCAGCCCGGTGATCTGCACGGGCTGAAACTGCGTGTGGCGTCCTCGGACATCTTCATCCAGCTGATGCGCCTGCTCGGCGCCAACCCGACGCCGATGTCGCTGGGCGATACGTTCTCCGGCATGGAGACGCACATGATCGATGGCGCCGAGAACAACATGCGCAGCTTCCATTCCAGCCGCCACTTCGAGGCCGCGCACTACTGGTCGCAGAGCGATCACTCGTATGCGCCGGACGTGCTGTTGATGTCGCGCGCCAGTTTCGAGCGCCTGCAGCCGGCCGACCGCCAGCTGCTGCTGGAGACCGCGCGCGCTTCGGTGAAGGTGATGCGCGAGCAATGGGATGCGTCCGAAGATGCCGCGCGCCGCGCGGTGCTGGCCGCGGGCGTGAAAGCCAACGAGGTGGACCTGCCCGCCTTCCGTGCCGCCGCCCAGCCGCTGCTGCAGCAGTACCTGCAGCAACCCGAGCTGGCTGCGCTGGTCGCCCGCATCCGTGCCGCCGCCTGAGGACACTGCCATGACCGAGACGACGATTTCCACCGGACCCGGCCCCGGCCAACGCTTGCTGGACCGCATCGCCGACATCGCCATCCATGTTGCCGTGGCCGCGCTGCTGGGGCTGGTGGTGGTGCAGGGCTGGCAGGTGTTCGCCCGCTACGTGATCAACGATTCGCCCAGCTGGACCGAGCCGGTGACCCTGCTGCTGCTGGCCACCGCCATGAGCCTGGGCGCGGCCTGCGGCGTGCACACCAATCGCCACTTCGGCTTCTTCCTGCTGCACGCCTACATGGGCGCCGGCCTGCGCCGGGTGGTGGATGTGTTCACCCAGCTGGTGGTGGCCGTGCTGGGCGGCTTCATCGCGTTCTGGTCGGCCGACCTGCTGCTCGATGGAATGGACATCAAGACCGCCGGCGCCAACCTGCCGCAGAGCATCAACTACCTGCCGCTGGCCGTGGGCGGTGCGCTGATGCTGTTGTTCGGGCTGAACCGTGCGTGGAAAGCGCTGCATGCCGCGGCAGCCGACGCCGACGACGCTGAAGGAGATCGTTGATCCATGGGCATCACCATCCTGTTCTCTGTTTTTGCCGCGCTGCTGCTGTTGGGCGTGCCGGTGGCCTACGCGCTGGCCGCCGCTGCGCTGGCCACCCTGCTCTACCTGGACATTCCCAGCATCGTGCTGGTCCAGCAGATCTCCGCAGGTACCGGTTCGGCCTCGTTGATTGCCATTCCACTGTTCATCTTCGCTGGCGAGATCATGATGCGCGGCGGCATCTCCGAACGCCTGATCGCCCTGGCGTCATCGCTGGTCGGGCGCATGCGCGGCGGCCTGGGCCAGGTCTCGATCCTGTCCTCGCTGTTCTTCGGCGGTGTATCCGGCTCGGCCATCGCCGATGTGTCGGCGGTGGGCGGCACGATGATTCCGCAGATGGTCAAGCGTGGCTACGACCGCGATTTCGCGGTCAACGTCAGCATCACCGCTGCGCTGGTGGCGCTGCTGGTGCCGCCGTCGCACAACCTGATCCTGTTCTCGGCCGCCGCCGGTGGTGGCCTGTCGATCGCCGACCTGTTCGCCGCCGGCATCGTGCCGGCGCTGCTGATGACCCTGGCGTTGATGATCACCGGTTACGTGGTCGCGCGTCGCCGTGGTTATGGCGTGGAAGTGTTCCCGGGCTGGCGTGCGGTGCTGCTGCGCATCGTCTCTGCCCTGCCCGGCCTGGGCCTGGTGGCGCTGATCTTCGTGGGTATCCGCGCCGGCATCTTCACTGCGGTGGAAAGCGCGGCCATCGCCGTGGTCTACGCCCTGCTGGTCACCACCGTGCTGTACCGGCAGCTGCGCTGGCGTGAGTTCTTCGACACCGTCATCCATGCCGCGCGCAGCACCGGCGTGATCCTGTTCGTGATCGCCACCGCGGCGGTGTTCGGCTGGCTTCTGGCCTACCTGCAGGTGCCTGCGGCGGCGGTGGACTTCCTGCAGTCGTTCGCGCACAGCCAGTTCATGGTGCTGCTGATGATCGTGGTGATGCTGCTGCTGCTGGGCACCTTCATGGACCTGGCACCGATGATCCTGATCTGCACGCCGATCTTCCTGCCGGTGGCCAAGGCCTATGGCATCGATCCGATCCACTTCGGCCTGGTGCTGGTGCTGACCGGTGGCCTCGGCCTGGTCACGCCGCCGGTGGGCTCGGTGCTGTTCATCGGTACCGCCATCGGCAAGATCAGCGTCGGCCAGAGCATGCGCACGATCTGGCCGTTCTGGTTTGCCGCGCTGGGCGTGCTGCTGATCGTCACCTTCTTCCCGTCGCTGTCGCTGTGGCTGCCCGCCGCGCTGCGCGCCTGATGAGCGGAGGCAATCACATGACACCGACGCTGCACCGCGCTGCTGCAACCGCCCTGCTCGGCCTGCTGCTGGCCGCGCTGCCTGCCCTGGCTGCCGACCCCGCGCCCGCGCAGTGGAAGCGCGGCATCGAGCACCAGCGCCAGGGCGACCTTGGCAACGGTACCTTCCTCAACCCGGTGCTGGCCGGTGACAGGCCCGATCCGTCGGTGCTGAAGGACGGCGAGGATTACTACCTCACCCTGTCTTCGTTCGACGCCTACCCCGGCCTGCCGATCTGGCACTCGCGCGACCTGGTCAACTGGCAGCCGCTCGGCCATGCGATCACGCAGAACGTAGGTGCGATCTGGGCGCCGGACATCGTCAAGCACCAGGGCCGCTACTTCATCTACTTCCCGGCGCGCACCGGTGAGCGCCGCAGCAACTTCGTGGTCTGGGCCGATGACATCAAGGGCCCGTGGAGTGCGCCGATCGACATCGGCCTGGGCGGCTACATCGACCCCGGCCACGCGGTTGGCGAGGACGGCAAGCGCTACCTGTTCCTCAGCGGCGGCGACTACGTGCAGCTGGCCGATGACGGCCTGAGCGTGGTGGGTACGCCCAAGCATGTGTACGACGGCTGGCGCTACCCGGAAAGCTGGGACGTGGAGGCCTACGCGCAGGAAGGCCCGAAGATCCACTTCCGCGATGGCTGGTACTACATGACCACTGCGGTGGGCGGCACCGCCGGCCCGCCGACCGGGCACATGGTGATCACCGCGCGCTCGCGCTCGATCCACGGCCCGTGGGTGAACGCGCCGAACAACCCGATCATGCGCACCCGGTCGGCCGCTGAACCATGGTGGTCGCGTGGCCACGCCACGGTGATCGAAGGCACCGATGGCCGCTGGTGGATGATGTACCACGGCTACGAGAACGGCTTCTGGACGCTGGGCCGGCAGGCGCTGCTGGAACCCATCGAATGGACCGCCGATGGCTGGTTCGTGGCCAAGGGCGGCGATCTCGGGCAGCCGCTGCGCAAGCCATCGGGCAGCGCGCTGGCACCGCACGGCATGGCCCTGTCCGATGCTTTCACCGGCCGTACGCTGGGCCCGCAGTGGGCGTTCTTCAACCCGGCGCTGGATGAATACCGGCGCCTGCACTTCAGCGGCGACGGCCTGGTGCTGCAGGGCAAGGGCAGCACGCCGCGCGACGCATCGCCGCTGACGACCATTGCCGGGGATCCGGCCTACCAGTTCGAGGTGCAGATGGAGATCGCCCCCGGCGCGGTGGGCGGTGCCCTGCTGTTCTACAGCGACCGCCTGTACGTGGGCGTGGGCAGCAACGGCGAGCAGTTCGTCATGCACCGCTACGGCGAGGAGCGCCCCACCCGGCTGGCGGCCAGCGCCAAGGGCGGCCGGCTCTGGCTGCGGGTGACCAACAACCGCCACATCGTCACCATCCATTCCAGTGCCGATGGCCAGACCTGGCAGAAGTATCCGGTTCAGATGGAAGTGTCCGGTTACCATCACAATGTGGCTGGCAAGTTCCTGGCACTGAAACCGGCCCTGTATGCGGCCGGCAACGGTGCGGTAACCTTCCGCAGCTTCCGCTATCGCGCGCTGGACTGAGCGCGCGCTGGAATCCCCAGGCTTATCGGGTTCACTACATGTCAGTGCGCAACAAGAACGATGCCGCTACGCCGGCATTGGCAAAGGGCAAGGCAGCCACGATCAACGACATCGCGCGACTGTCGGGTGTATCCAAGAAAACGGTTTCAAGGATCATCAACAACTCGCCGCTGGTGCGCAAGGACACGCGCGACAAGGTGGAAGCGTTGATGCGCGAAGTCGGCTACACCCCCGACCCGCTGGCCCGTGGCCTGGCCTTCCGCCGCTCGTTCCTGATCGGCATGGTCTACGACAACCCCACCGCGCAGTACATCGTGGACATGCAGTACGGCGCGCTGGATGCGCTGCGTGGCTCCAGCTTCGAACTGGTGGTGCACCCCTGCGACAGCCGCAGCCCGGGCTACATCGACGGCGTGCGCCGCTTCGCCCAGCAGCAGAAGCTGCATGGGGTGATCCTGGTGCCGCGTGCGTCCGAAGACCAGGCGCTGGCGGACATGCTGGACGAGATCGGCTGCCGCTTCACCCGCGTGGCTGCGCTGCCGCTGGATGAAACCTCGCAGATGGTGGTCACCCACGACCGCGACGGTGCCGCCGAAGCGGCCGATTACCTGCTTTCGCTGGGCCACCGTGACATCGCCCTGGTGACCGGCCCCAGTGCATACCGCTCGGCGCACGAACGCACCGCCGGCTTCATCGAGGCGCTGTCGCAGCGTGGCATCGAGCTGCCGAAGGATCGCATCATCGAGGCCGGCTACACCTTCGAATCGGGTGTGGCCGCCGCCGAGAAACTGCTGCTGGGCAAGCGCCGGCCGACGGCGATCTTCACCGGCAACGATGAAATGGCCGCCGGTATCTACAAGGTCGCGCTGCGTGCGGGCATCAACATTCCGCGCCAGCTGTCGATCGTCGGTTACGACGACAGCCCGCTGGCCTCGCGTCTGTGGCCGTCGCTGACCTCGGTGCGCCGGCATACCCGCGACACCGGCCGCACCGCTGCGGCCATGCTGATCCAGCCTGAAGGCCAGCCTGCGCTGCAGATCGCCAGCGTGCGCCCGCACCTGATCGTGCGCGATTCCTGCCAACCGCCCGAGGATTGATCCCGCAGGGATCAATCCTGTAGGTCACGACCGTTGGTCGTGACACCTTCACGGATCAGTCCGGTAGGTCACGACCAACGCTCGTGACACTCCCCCCGCCCCTCCCCCCATCGATCGCACCTGCCGATGCCGTCCAACCACCATCGTGCAGCGCAAAATGACACCGGTTTCCTGTCTGGCTAGAATCGACCGTGAACCGTGCCGGGGCCGAACCATCGGCCCGCCCCCTGCTCTGGAGAAGCCATGTACTGCAAGACCCATTACGCCACCCATCCCGACGCCATCAAGGGCGCCAGCAACGATCAGCTGCGCGAGCTGTACCTGCTCGATGGCCTGTTCAACGCCGATGCGGTGACCCTGAAGTACACCCACTACGAGCGCTTCGTGCTGGGCGGTGTGGCGCCGGTCAACGGGCCGCTGTCGCTGCCGGCGCAGACCGAACCGGCGTCGGCCGCTGGCCATCCGTTCCTGGAGCGTCGCGAGCTGGGCATCATCAACGTCGGCAGCGGCACCGGTACGGTCACCGTCGATGGCACCGTGTACACGCTGGGGCCGAAGGATGGCCTGTACGTGGCGATGGGCAGCAAGGACGTCGTCTTCGCTTCGCAGGACGCCGCCAACCCGGCGCAGTTCTACCTGGCCTCGACCCCGGCGCATGCGCGCTTTGAAACCAAGCAGCTGTCGATCAAGGACGCGGTGGCACTGGATCGCGGCGCGCTGGAGACGAGCAACGAGCGCACCATCTACCAGTACATCGTGCCGGCCACCTGCCAGTCCTCGCAGCTGCTGCTGGGCCTGACCGTGCTCAAGCCGGGCAGCGTCTGGAACACCATGCCGCCGCACCTGCACGACCGCCGCAGCGAGGTCTATTTCTACTTCGACCTGGGCGACAGCGACCGCGTCTACCACTTCATGGGCGAGCCGGACGCACAGCGCCACATCGTCATCCAGAACAACGAAGCGGTGGTGTCGCCGCCGTGGTCGATCCACATGGGCGCCGGCACCAGCAACTACGCCTTCATCTGGGCGATGGGTGGCGAGAACCTGGATTACACCGACATGCACGTGCTGGACATCTGCCAGCTCAAGTAAGCACTAACAGGCCGCCGCGCATGCTGTGCGGTGGTCACTTGCCTGCATCACGCACGCCTCTACCAAGGAACGCATACGCAATGACCAATCCCTTCAGCCTGGAAGGAAAAGTCGCTCTGGTAACCGGTGGCAATACCGGCCTGGGCCAGGGCATCGCGGTGGCGCTGGCTGCCGCAGGCGCCGATGTCGCCGTGGCCGGCATCGCCCCGCCCACCGAAACCATCGAGAAGATCACCGCGCTGGGCCGCCGCTGCCTAGCGGTGGAAGCCAACCTGATCAGCATCGAGCCGGTCGAGCGCGTGGTGCGCGAAACGCTCGAAGGCCTGGGCGGGCTGGACATCCTGGTCAACAACGCCGGCCTGATCCGCCGCGCCGACGCAGTGGACTTCAGCGAGCAGGACTGGGACGACGTGATGAACGTCAACATCAAGTCGGCTTTCTTCATCTCGCAGGCCGCCGGCCGGCATTTCATCGCCCAGGGCAGCGGCAAGATCATCAACATCGCCTCGATGCTGTCGTTCCAGGGCGGCATCCGCGTACCGTCGTACACCGCCAGCAAGAGCGGCATCGCCGGCATCACCCGCCTGCTGGCCAACGAGTGGGCGGGCAAGGGCGTGAACATCAACGCGATCGCACCGGGCTACATGGCCACCGACAACACCGCCGCGCTGCGCGCCGACCAGGACCGCAACAAGGCGATCCTCGAGCGCATTCCGGCCGGCCGTTGGGGTACGCCGGAAGATCTGGCCGGCGCGGCGGTGTTCCTGGCCTCGTCGGCGTCGGATTACATCAACGGCGCGGTGCTGCCGGTCGATGGTGGCTGGCTGGCGCGGTAATGCTTGGTTTTCGGTAGTGCCGGCCACTGGCCGGCATTTCCACCGACGCTCAACGCATCCATGAAGTTGCCGGCCAGCGGCCGGCACTACCAGGGCCCGGCCATGCGGAAGCTGTTGTTGCTGTTGCTGCTGTCGAGCGCCGCCGCGCATGCGGCGCCGGTGCGATTGTTCATTGCCGGTGACTCCACTGCGGCCGAATACGGGCCCGAGCGTGCGCCGCAGGCGGGGTGGGGCCAGGCGCTGCAGAGCTACCTGGATCCGGCGCGCTTCGAAGTGCGAAACCACGCCAAGGGTGGGCGCAGCACGCGCAGCTTCATCGACGAAGGACGCCTGGATGCCATGGGGCGCGAACTGCGTCGTGGCGATGTGCTGCTGATCCAGTTCGGCCACAACGATGCGAAGTTCGAAGACCGCACGCGCTACACCGATCCGGACAGTGACTACCCGCGGATGCTGATGCGCTACGTGCAGGTGGCGCGTGACCACGGTGCCACGCCGGTGCTGGTCACGCCGGTGGCACGGCTGCTGTACGACTTTGGTTCACTGCTGGATACGCACGCGCGTTACACGTTGGCGATGCAGCAGCTGGCCACACGCGAGCACGTTGCACTGATCGACCTCAACGACCGCAGCATGCGCTGGATCCGCGCGCTGGGTGAGCAGGGTGCACGCCCGTACTTCCTGTTCGTGCCGGAACAGCACAAGGCCGACGGCACCCACTTCAGCGTGGCCGGCGCCAACGCGGTGGCGTGCCTGGTGCTGCGCGAGGCGGTGCAGGTTCTGCCGGCGCTGCAGGCTGCACTGGTGCGCGATATCGACTGCGAAGTGATGGGGGGGGGGCAGGGCGGCGATCCTGCGCGTGCCTCACAGGTGGTGCACGAAGACACGCTGGCGCGCGCACAGCCGGGTCCGCATGGCGGCGCCGGGCCGACCACGGCGTACCCGTTCTTCGCCGATGCGCAGGGCCTGTCGTTCGTGCTGCGCAAGCGCGTGCTGCACAAGGGCGCGGGCATCGGCCTGCATCCGCAGCACAAGGATGAGATCTACTACATCGTGAGCGGGCAGGGCAGCTATGTGCTGGATGGAAAACAGCACGACGTGCGTGCGGGGCATGCGCTGCTGACGCGCAAGGGCAGCAGTCATGCGCTGCAGCAGGTGGGTGATGAGGATCTGGTGGTGCTGCTGGCGTATCCGCGGTAAGAGAAACGCAGCCGAGCGTGGGCTCGGCTCTACAACGGCTCCGGGCCGAAATGCTTCAAGCCCAGCCGGGCCAGATCTTCCGGGCGGGCGTAATAGTCGTCCTCGAAGGCATGCAGCGCCTCCTGCTCCTGTTCGGTCATCGCGCCGTACAGGTCGGTCAGTTCCTTGATCGCCGGGTCGTCTTCCAGCCGGTCCAGCAGACCACGCATGCCGGCCAGGATCGCGTGCGTCTGCGTTGCGCCCATCGCCTGCAATGCGCGCAGCGCCAGCTGGCAGGTCGGGTCGCCCCAGTTGCACAGGAACTGCATGAAGCCGCCGTTGTTGATGTCCGCTTCCATCCGCCACAGCGCCACCAGCTGCTGGTCTTCATCGGACAGCGCATCGAGCGACCACGCGGCCGCCTTCAGGCGCGCCAGCGCGGCTTCATAGCGGTCATCCCACACCTGGTTCGGAACATCGACCACGCCGCGTTCCTGCGCCGGCAGCAGCGCGGGCCAGTTCACGCCCAGCCCATCGGTCGTGAGCACCCACTGCGCACGCTGTTCAGCCGTGGCCTCGAACAGCGCAGGCGCCCAGCGCAACGGCTGCCGGGTGCGGCGGCCGTCGGCCAGGGTCAACAGGATGAAGTCGTCGTTGAAGGCGACGTCGGTCGCGCGCAGGGTGGCAAACACATCAGTCATGCCGTGCAGGATAGCGGAGACCCAGGATTGGCCCCCTAATCTTCAAAAGCTGCAGACGCTTTTGAAGTTTAGCCGGACCTCGGCTGTCGCCTCACACATCCCCACCATCAGCCCAGCCTTCGCCGGTACCCGTCTGGAACACGCGGTCGTCGGCCTGCACGTCGCCCGCCGGCAGGTGCGCCTGGTCGGCCAGCGCGGCATAGATCGGGGTGAAGTCCGGCGATGTCGCCTGCATCAGCTGCTCGAAGCTGTCGATGACGAAGTAGGTCTTCTGGAAGGTGTCGATGCGGTAGCGCGTGCGCATGATCCGCTGCAGGTCGAAACCGATGCGGTTCGGTGCGGCCGACTCCAGCGAGTACAGCGATTCGCCCTTCGAGGAGACGATGCCGGCACCGTAGATGCGCATGCCTTCGGGCGTGGCGATCAGGCCGAACTCGACCGTGTACCAGTACAGGCGGGTCAGGTTCTGCAGCGCCTCCGGGCCGATCGCATGTGCTTTGACGCCGCCGCGGCCGTAGGCCTCCATGTAGTTGGCGAACACCGGGTTCATCAGCAGCGGCACGTGGCCGAACAGGTCGTGGAACAGGTCCGGTTCGGCGATGTAGTCGATCTGGTCGGGGCGGCGGATCCACCACGTCACCGGGAAGCGGCGGTTGGCCAGGTGGTCGAAGAAATCCAGTTCCGGCAGCAGGCCTTCCACACCGACCAGGGTCCAGCCGGTGGCCGCGCCCAGCACTTCATTGAGCTGGTTGAAGCGCGGGATCATGTGCGCGCTCATGCCCATCTCGTCCTGCGCATCCAGGAACTCCTGGCAGGCGCGGCCGACCAGCAGTTCGCGCTGGCGCTGGTACAGCGTGCTCCAGGTGGCGTGGTCGTCGGCGGTATAGGTGTCCCACGGCTGCTCGACGAGCGCGGTGGTGTACACCGGCACGTAGCCCTTGTCGGTCTGCTGGTGTTCGACGCGGCGGGGCTGGGCGAGGTCCATGGAAGACTCCTTGACGGGATACCCACGATGCTAGGGCAGGGGGCGCGCAACAGGGTTGCAAAAGTTGCGCGGATTGGCCTTGTTGGCGCAATATCCTTGCGTACTCACCATGTTGCGGGGCAACAATGGCCGGAGAAGTCCAGTTCGATCGCACGGATATACGTCTGCTGGCTGAAATCCAGCGTGATGGTCGCGCCACCAACGCGGAGCTGGCGACGCGGGTGAACCTGTCGCCGTCGGCCTGCCTGCGCCGCCTGCAGCGGCTGGAAAGCGAAGGGGTGATCGTCGGCTATGGCGCGCGACTGGAGCCACGCCGGCTCGGTCTGGGGCTGCAGGCGTTCGTGCGCGTCCAGCTGGAAAAGCATGACCAGGCCGCGATCGGGCACTTCGTGGACAGCGTGCAGGCCTGGGATGAAGTGGTGGCCTGCCACGCCCTGACCGGCGACATGGACTATCTGCTGCATGTGTATGTGCGCGATCTGGAGCACTTCTCGCGTTTCCTGCTGGACAGGCTGCTCAACGCCGGTGGCGTGGCCGATGCCAATTCCAGCTTCGTGCTGCGCACGGTGAAGGGTTTCCAGGCGTTGCCGTTGTCGCAGCTCGAATGAACCGGCGGCCGCGGTGATGTTTGACGGCGCGCGCGGGCTGGCCGAGCATCGTGGCCCGCGGCGGCCGTGCACACGCAGGCCGCGCAGTGATTCCCTCTGGCTCCGGCATGTCTGATACCCCATCCCCGACGTCTTCCCCGTTGTTCCTTCCGCTGCGCGAGCAGAGCCTGCTGCGGCACCTGAGCGAAGGCACGCCGCCGGACACACCGCTGGAGCAGGCCGGCCTGCTGGTGGCCATGCTGTGCCGCCGGCAGAGGCCACCGGCCACCCAGCTGCAGCGGTTGCTGCACGACGCCTGTGCGCTGTTCGCCGCCGATGATGGCCCTGCTGCGCAGGCGCAGCTGGCGGCCAGCGCTGGACAGGACGCGCGGGCGCTGGAGGCGTGGCTGGGCGTGCTGGCCGCGCAGGACGTGCTGCTGGCACCGGACGAGGTGATGGAGGCGGTGCTGGCCGCGTCGCCGGACGCCTATCCCGGCGCGGACTTCCAGGCGGCGTGCAGGATCACCCTGGAAGAGCACACGATCCACTTTCCGGCGACATCGCTGGCCGAAGGCGATGACGAAGACGCCGGCGATGACGAACAGACAACGCATGCGACCCAGCACAACGGCCTGTTCACTTCCGAACAGGCACGCGTGCTGCGTGCGATCGCGGCCAATCCCGATGAATTGATCGACCTGCAGGCCTATGCCGGCACCGGCAAGGGCCATCTGGTGCTGGCGCTGCTGCAGGCTCGCCCGGGCCGTTATACCTATGTGGCGCCCACGCGTGGCCAGGTCGAGGCATTCCGCGCGCGGCTGCCGGCCGACGCCGGCACGCGCCTGCTGACCCAGATCGAGTTCGCCAATGCGATCGCCCGCCATGCCGCCGCCAACGGCCTGACCGGCGGCTTCGTACCGACCTACCGGCAGAGCACGCTGACCCTGCGCGAGGCGGCCGCCCGCCTCGGCCTGCCGGCCATCGGTGCACGCCGGCCGGACCAGGTCCTGATGATCGCCCTGGACGCCATCAACCGGTGGTGCGCGTCGTCAGCGCCGAGCCTGCAGGCCTGGCATTTCCAGCGCTCGCTGGGCGCAGCGCAGCTGGAAGCCACGCCGTTCATCGCGGCCGCGGAGTTCGTCTGGCGTTGCATGTTCGATCCGGTGGTGCAGAAGGGCGGCTGCCTGCGCCTGGATGCCGGACACATCGGCAAATGGCTGGCCCTGCGTGCTGTGCCGCTGCCGGTGTCGCTGGGCATGGTGCTGGTCGATGAGGCGCACGATCTCAGCCCTGCATGGAAACAGCTGCTGGCCACCCACGCGCCCGGCGTGGTCAGCCTGGGCGATCCGCATCAACGGCTGAGCGGACGCGTACAGCGCTGGTCATCGGCGAAAACGCTGGAGATGCACCAGTCGGTGCGGCAGGGGCGGCAGGTCGATGCGCTGGTCAACCAGTCACTGGCGTTGGACGATCTCGGCGAACCGGCGCCTTTCGTGGGCGCCAGCGACCGCGCCACCGGCCTGCGCCGCTATGACGACTGGTCGGCGGTGCCCAGCACCGGCGCCCGCTTGTACGGCAGCCTGTGGCGGATGCTGCTGGAAGCCAACGAGCTGGTTGCGCGCGGCGCGCGCGTGCATCTGCATCCTGCGTCGCGGCAGGCGCTGTTGAAAGAGGTGGACGGTCCGATCGACGCCTGGCGCAGCGCCGCCGCTGGCGGCCCCGGACAACGCTGGGAAAGCTTCGTGCAGGTCTGTGCCAAGCGTGGACAGGCGGACATCCCCGCGCTGTTTGCCGGTGGCTTCGATGCTGCGGCGTTGCAGCGCCTGCTCGGGCAACTGGTCGATGCGGACGAGGCCAGCGTCGTGCTGTGCCTGGCCCAGCACGCCAAGAACCTGCAGTTCGCCACGGTGTCCATGGCGCCGTGCTGCTTCGACAGCGGCCATGATGCGCGCGCGCTGCACAGCCCGGTGCGCGCGGCCTACGTGGCGATCACCCGTGCCCAGCAACAGCTGTGGCTGCCGGGGGACGCGATGGAGCAGTTGCAGCTGAGCGCACAGCGGCATGACCGGGCGGTGGATGAGCGGCGCCGGCAGCGACGCCTGGCCAGTGGTTACCCACCACCGCGGCGCTGACCGCGGCGGCCGTTCAAGCGCCGCGCGTCAGCACTTTTCCTTGCGGCCCATCAGCTTGCCCAGGCGCGAAGGCTCGTCGCACTTGGGCGCCGCCACCGGTGCCGGTGCCAATGCGGCGGCGCGGGCCTTCTGCAGCTGCTGGATCTTGGCGCGGATCTGCGGCATCGCCGCCATCGCGGCCTTCTCGCCTTCCAGGATGGCCGTGCCACGCTGGCTGAAATCGGCAGCACCGATGTCCAGCACCTTCGGCCGGATCACGATGTCGGCGCGCGCCAGTTCCTGCTCGCCCAGGCGCTGGCCCATGATAGAGATCGACTGGTTGACGATGCCGAGCATGCCGGTCGGTGCCTTGCCGCTGGCCTTGCTGGAGATGTCCACGGCGATCACGAACTCGGCACCGAGCTGTCGTGCGGCATCCACCGGCACCGGGCTGACCACGCCGCCGTCGATGTAGTTGCGGCCACCGATCTTCACCGGCTCGAACACGCCGGGGATGCTGCTGGAAGCGCGTACCGCCTGGCCGACGTTGCCGCGCACGAAGATCGAACGCTCGCCGGTTTCCAGCTGGGTGGCGACGGCGGCGAACGGCTTTTTCAGGCGCTCGGCCGGGCGGTTGGCCACCTGTTCGTTGACGTAGTCCTGCAGCTTCTGGCCCTGCACCAGGCCACCGGAGAACAGGCGCACGTCGCGGATGCTGGCTTCGTCCAGCGCCACCGCCTTGCTCTGCATCTGGAAGGCGTCCATGCCGCTGGCATACAGGGCGCCGACCACGCTGCCGGCACTGGTGCCGGACACCACCACCGGTTCGAAGCCGTTGGCCTCGAGCATCTTGATCACGCCGATGTGCGCAAAGCCCTTGGCCGCGCCGCCGCCGAGCGCGATGCCGATCTTCACCGGCTTGGCCTGCGGAACCACGGTGGGCTGCGCGGGCGGGGTGGGGCGGACCTCTTCACCACCGCAACCGGCCAGCAGGCCGAGCAGGGCGACGGACAGCAGCACGCGGGGGCGGAACAGGCTCATCGGCAGTGCGCTCGCGGCGCCGGATTCAGGAAAGGGCGCCAGCATACCGAAGGCGTGGCAGGCCGGGCAGGGTGGGTCGGCTCCCCATTCATGAAATCGCCTGCCGCCGACTGGGTAGTGCCGGCCGCTGGCCGGCAATCGCTGGGATGCATGGGTTGCCGGGGTTGCCGGCCAGCGGCCGGCACTACCAGCCGTCCAGCCTTCCCGCTCAGCCCAGCAGCGAACTCTCGCCGCGGCTCTTGCCGCCGCCCTGCGGCGCGGCCATCCACATGCGGCCGGCCAGGCGCGAGAACGGCAGCGACTGCAGCCAGACCTTGCCTGGCCCGGTCAGGGTGGCCAGGAACACACCCTCGCCACCGAACAGCACGCTTCGGATGCCTTTGACCCGGCGCACGTCCATGTCCACGGTCGGGTGGTAGGCGACGATGCAGCCGGTATCGACGTCCAGGCGTTCGCCGGCGGCCAGCTCACGCTCGACCACGCAGCCGCCGGCATGGATGAACACCCAGCCATCGCCTTCAAGCTTCTGCATGATGAAGCCCTCGCCGCCGAACAGGCCGGTCATGATCTTGCGCTGGAACTGCACGCCGATCTGCACGCCGCGCGCGCCGGCCAGGAAGCTGTCCTTCTGGCAGATCAGGCGCCCGCCGTGCTGGTCCAGCTTCATCGCCAGCACGGTGCCGGGATAGGGCGCGGCGAAAGCGACCTTGCCGCGGCCCTGGCCGGTCTGCGTGTAGACGGTGGCAAACAGGCTTTCACCGGTCAGCACGCGCTTGCCGGCCGCCATCACCTTGTCCATGAAACCGCCACTCTGGCCGCTGCGCGCGCCGCCGCCGAAGACGGTGTCCATCTGCACCGAGGCATCCTTGAACATCAGCGCGCCGGCCTCGGCCACCGCACCTTCGCCGGGATCCAGCTCGATTTCCACGAACTGCATTTCATGGCCGACGATGCGGAAGTCGATGCGGTCGGCGCGGCCGCCGGTTGACGCTGTTGCGACTGCAGGGGTGACTGCAGGCATCGGCGGCGGAGCCGCAGTGCCGGTGCCGGCGTGCTGCAGGGCGGCGATTTCGGACACCGGTGTCCACCCTGTCATGCCCTGGCACCAGGCCAGCGCGCGCGGATTGGCTTGGGCAAAGCGGCGCGCAGCCTCCTCGTCGAACGGACCGACACGGTCGGCCTGGCCGGGAGCATGGAAGTACCACTGGGTCATCGCAGCAGGTCCGTTGCGGGGGAAAACCCCGAGTCTAGCGGCAGCGTCCGGCGGCGCGCGAGGCGGCCATGAACGATCGGCATTTGCGAGGGAGGTGCTGTATTGCAACAATTATCTGGTAGCGCCGTTTTACCACCCCTCCAAACACAGCCTACCGCCATGTCTCCGACCCGTACTTCCCGTGGCCGCTCTCCGGTCGCGCGCCCGCTCGTTGTCGCTCTTTCCGCCCTGCTGCCGCTGGTAGCAGCCGCCCAGGAAACCCCCGCCGCCAAGGATCCGGTCGCCCTCGATGCGCTGCAGGTGACTGCACAGCGTCGTGTCGAGAACGCCAAGGACGTGCCGGTTGCGATCAGCGCGATCCAGGGCGAAAAGCTCGACGTGCTCGGTTCGGCGGGCGATGACATCCGCTTCCTTGCTGCGCGCGTGCCGAGCCTCAACATCGAGTCGTCCTACGGCCGTGCCTTCCCGCGCTTCTACATCCGCGGCCTGGGCAATACCGATTTCGACCTCAATGCATCGCAGCCGGTCTCGCTGGTGTACGACGATGTGGTGCAGGAAAGCCCGCTGCTGAAGGGCTTCCCGCTGTTCGACCTGGCCGGCGTGGAAGTGCTGCGCGGCCCGCAGGGCACCCTGTTCGGGCGCAACACCCCGGCTGGCGTGGTCAAGTTCGATTCGGCGCGGCCGTCGCAGGATGCCGATGGCTACGTGCGCGTGGGCTATGGCAGCTACAACAGCTGGAACGTGCAGGGCGCCTACGGCGGCCCGCTGACCGACCGCTGGTCCGCACGCGTGTCGGCCATCTACCAGCGTCGTGACGACTGGGTCGACAACACCCGTGCCGGTGCGCCCAACAGTGGTTTTGAAGGCTATGACGAAGCCGCCGGCCGCGTGCAGTTCCTGTACGAAGGCGATGACTTCGAAGCGCTGTTCAACCTGCACAAGCGCAAGCTCAACGGCACCGCGCGCCTGTTCCGCGCCAACATCATCGAGAAGGGCGGCAACGCGCTGGTCGAGAACTTCGACCGCGACAAGGTCGCCAACGACGGCGTCAACTTCTCCGACCTGGAAACCTGGGGCGGCAGCGCGCGCCTGCAGTGGAACCTCGGTTCGGTGACCCTGCATTCGATCACCGGCTATGAGACCGCCGAATCGCTCAACCGCGGCGACATCGACGGTGGCTACGGCGCCGCGTTCCTCGGCGCGGGCAACTCCGGCCCGGGCCTGATTCCGTTCTCGTCCGAGTCGGCCGACGGCCTGCCGCACCACCGCCAGTGGACCCAGGAATTCCGCGTGGAATCCAACGAATGGGGCCGCTTCGACTGGCAGGCCGGCGTCTTCTACTTCGATGAAGACGTCACCATCAACAACTTCAACTACGACTCGCTGACCCCGGGCAACCCGCAGACCGGCCACGTCGTGCAGCAGCAGCGCAACAAGGCATGGGCGGTGTTCGCTTCGGGCGACTTCGATGTCACCGACCGCTTCAAGCTGCGTGCCGGCGTGCGCTATACGCAGGACAAGAAGGACTTCAGCGCCAGCGTGCTGCAGGCCGTGCCGTTCGGCACCCCGGTCAGCGGTCCGTACCTGGCCAACACCGACGTCAACGACGTCAGCTGGGATGTCAGCGGCGTGTACAAGCTGACCGACAACGTCAATGCCTATGCACGCGTGGCCAAGGGCTTCCGCGCACCGTCGATCCAGGGTCGCCTGGCGTTCGCACCGGGCCTGTCGCAGGCCGATTCGGAGAAGGTGATTTCGTACGAAGCCGGCATCAAGGCCGACCTGTTCGAACGTCGTGCGCGCCTGGGCTTCAGCGTGTTCCGCTATGACGTGGACGGCCAGCAGCTGATCGCCGTCGGTGGCACCAACAACACCGCCACCCTGCTCAACGCCGACAAGACCATCGGCCAGGGCGTGGAGCTGGACCTGGAAGCCTACCTGGCCGACAACGTGCTGCTGACCTTCGGCAGCAGCTACAACGACACCGAGATCAAGGACAAGAACCTGGCGGTGGCGGTCTGTGGCGGCGGCTGCACCATCACCGACCCGACCACGGTCATCAATGGCGGCACCTATGCGCTGGTCAACGGCAATCCGCTGCCGCAGGCACCGAAGTGGATCCACAACGCGACCCTGCGCGTGGGCTTCCCGCTCAGCGATGGCAGCGAGCTGTATGCCTACACCGACTGGGCCTACCGCAGTGCGGTCAACTTCTTCATCTACGAGTCGCCGGAATTCCGCGGCCGCAGTTCGCTGGAAGGTGGCCTGCGCCTGGGCTACAACTGGGATTACGGCCAGTACGACGTGGCCGTGTTCGGCCGCAACCTGACCAACCAGACCCGCGTGGTCGGCGCGATCGACTTCAACAACCTGACCGGCTTCCTCAACGAGCCGCGTACCTGGGGCGTGGAGTTCACCGCGAAGTTCTGATGCGGCTGCAGCAATGATGCAATGAAGAAGGGCCGGAGCATGCCGGCCCTTCTGTTTTTCGCGTCCGCCGGGCATGGCCCGGCGCTACCCATGCGTCGCGCCCGGTAGCGCCGGGCCATGCCCGGCGAGCGCAGCGGCGGTGGATTACAATGCGCTCTGCGGGCGCACCTTCAGCACCGCGTTCTCAGTGGCGCAGTCGCGGCTGGAGTGCAGGCCGGCCTTGCGCGCAGCAGCGATCTCCCTGCGCGCGGCAAGCAGGTCGCTGTTGAACGCCGCGTTGTCATGCAGGCGGGCCACGGCGGCGGCGCCCATGAAGCGGCCTTCGAGGATGTCGCTCTGCCAGTGCACGTTGCACACCAGGCGACTCTCGCCGTAGTTGCGGCCGCGCGCCTGGATGGCATCGGCGCGGTCCGGTGCGATCTCCGACAGGATCAATGCCCATGCCCAGCCGATCGAGGTGTGACCGGACGGATAGGAGCCGTTGCTGCGCAGCCCCTCCTCATCCTTCGGCGAGCAGGTCGGCTCGCCGTTGACCATGAACGGACGGGGGCGCTGGTACGTGTTCTTGGCGGCCTTGGTGGCAGCACTGGCGTCGATGCGGCTGCGCTCCAGCAGGCGGTACAGGGCGGGGGTCTTCACTGCATCCACGTCGATGTCGGCGGCACAGGAAAAATGGTTGGCACCTTCCGGAAAGCCGAGTTCGGCATCGACGCCGGCCTGGGCGAAACGCGGGCTGCCGCGCAGCGCACGTGCTTCACGGCTGACCTGCTCGTCCAGCGCAAAGGCCGCCGAGCCGGCGGCCGGTGGTGCCGGCACCAGATCGATGCTGGCCGGCACTGCGGTCTTGTCCAGGTAGCCCACGGCCTTGGTGGTGACGTTGGCTTCGACGGCGGTCGGTTTGCTGGTGGTGGTGGCGGCGCAGCCGGCCAGCGACAACGCGATGGCCAGGCCCAGCAGCGGCCGGGCAGGGGGGAGGATCGACGACATGGGCAGACTCGGGCAGGGAACTCGCCGGCCATGATCGCAGCCTCGATTGCCGGCCGCAGCGTCCATCGGTCATACGGCCAGACCCGGCATGGTCCCGCTGCACTGGGTGAAAACGGTCATCAATTGTCGGCAATCTGCTGAATCCGGGCGCAGCGCACGGATTTTCACGCGCTGCCGCCATGAGCATCAGGTCACAGCCGGGCCGGGGGGATCCGCTGAAGGGAGAGACGCGATGCGCAGCACCGCAACAGGAAGTACCGTTCTGGCCCTGCTCCTTGGGGTGGCGACCGTACCGGCGCAGGCCGCCGATGTGTACGGCGTCGCCTTCGTGCACGGCACCGGCGCGCAGACCAATGCCACGCAGGACTACTGGCAGCCGGCGATCATCGACACCGTCCGCCAGGGCCTGCCGAACAGCAGCAACTACGTGGTCATCAACTGCGACTTCACCCAGTACATGTGGAAGCCGGAAGCGGCCGGCTGCCTGGCCAACCAGCTCACCGGCTTCATCGACAGCCGGGGCATCACCCAGCTGGTGGTGATCACCCATTCCAACGGCGGCAACGTGATGCGCTGGATCCTGTCCAACCCCACCTACGACAGCCGCTACCCGAAGATCATCAACCGGCTGCGCAAGGTCACTGCGCTGGCGCCCTCCTCGGCAGGTACGCCGCTGGCCGACGCCGTGCTCAACGGCAATACCTTCGAGACCTCGCTGGGCTGGCTGCTGGGCTACAAGAACGATGCCGTGCGCATGCAGCAGGTGGGGCACATGGCCACCTACAACGCGCAGAACCTGTACGGCACCGCCGGCCGCCCGGCCCTGCCCAAGCCGTTCCGCGCAGTGGTCGGCAGCGATGTCGAATCGGCGGTGTGGGACAGCAACAGCTACTGCGGCGGCTACTCCGCCAATGTCGGCCTGGAGTTCACCCAGAACTGGCTGTCGTCGTGCTCGGACGGTTTCCTGGAGTGCAGCAGCCAGAAGGCGGCCGGCACGCTGTGGTTCACCGACAAGGCGCGTACCCAGGGCGCCGAGCCGCTCAGCCACAACCAGAGCCGACGTGAGTGCTTCGGCCTCGGCGGCATCCTGCGCAACGACCTGACCCAGTGAGGGAGATGACCATGACGATCCATTCCACCCTGCTGGCTGCCGCCGTGCTGGCGGTCCTTTCCACTGCATCGGCGCAGGCCGCGCAGCCGCTGCGTGTTGCCGCAGGCGACCAGATTCCCGCCGGCCTGGTTGCCGCGCCGCTGCCTGCCGATGAAAGCGAGCACGCACCGCTGGCCTTCGCCTGGGCGCTGGACCCGGCACAGCCACTGCAGGCTCCCGGTCCCCAGGCCGCCATCAGCCGCAGCTACTGGCAGCAGGTCGACGCTGCCGAACTGCAGCGCGGCCTGGAACTGCCCCTGAGCGCACCGGATGCGGTGATCCAGCTCAGCCCGGCGCCGGGCGCCCGCGCGCTGCCGGCAAGCTCGCTGCAGGTACGTGATCCGGCGGGGCGCAGCAGCGTCGCGCGCAGTGTCGACGCACGCCAGCTGCAGGATGCGGGCATGCCGGTCGGTGATGGCAGCAGCATGCTGCGCACCGGTACCACCAGCGCGGCCGGTGTTTACCGCCTGCAGAGTGCGCAGGCGAAGGGCCGCTATGTGGTGCAGGTGCTGGAGCCCAACAGCCCGCTGCGGTTGGAAGTGCAGGCCAGCCAGACGCAGGTGCTGGCCGGAGGCAACGTGCAGCTGCAGGCGCGTCTGCTGGAAGATGGTGCCAGCGCGGCGGCGTTGCGCACACGGCGTGACAGCCTCGGCGGTGAAGCGCTGCTGGTCGCACCCGATGGCCGCAGCTGGCCGCAGCGGTTGCTGCGCACCACCGATGGCAGCCTGCGTGCACAGGTAAGGATTCCGGCCGAGGCCAGCAACACGCAGGGCCTGTGGGAACTGCAGGTGTTCGCCCAGGCCCACGGCGTGCTGCGCGATGGCAAGGTCGCCTTCGCGGTGGCCAGGCCGACTGCCCGCTTCGTCGGCCAGGCCATGCCCGATCCCTCCAGCCGCCAGGTCAGTCTGCCGTTGCAGGTGGCCGCCGCTGGCCGCTACGAGGCGCGCGGCACCCTGTATGCCACCGCAGCCAACGGCCAGTTGCAGCCGGTGGCGCAGGCGCATGCCGCAGCGTGGTTCGATGGCCCGGGCCGCGGCGCGCTGGTACTGCCCTTCGACCAGGCCGCGTTGCCTGCCGGCTTCGGTGCGCCCTATGAACTGCGCGACCTGCAGCTGCAGGACCAGAGCCGGATGGCACCGATCGAGTCGCGCGCGCTGGCGTTGCGGTTCTGAAGCAGGGCGTGGCGGGCCGGACGTCCGGCCCGCCACGGACGCGGCGTCACCCCGCGTACGCGGTCAGCCGTCCTTCCTGTTCCACCACCGTGATCGCGCCGCCGAACCCCCCCCACACCGGGTCGTCGCGCA